>NZ_JAAGNI010000355.1 GCF_010550605.1 Streptomyces sp. SID9727 | reverse complement strand
CCGCCTCGTCGGGGTAGCCGCGCTGGTGCAGCAGGACGCCCAGGTTGTTGGCGGCGGCCCGGTCGCCGTCGGCGGTGGCGCCCCGCAGATAGGGCTCGGCGCCGGTGAGGTCGCCCCGGCGCAGGAGCAGCGCGCCGAGGACGCTCATCGACGCGGTGTCACCGGCGTCGGCCGCGCGGCGGTGGCGCGCCTCGGCCTCCACGCTGTCCGCGCTCGCCTCGGCCTCCGCCCGCTCGGCGTTCTCCACGCCGTCGGCGGCCTCGATGGTCCCTGCGGTCTCTGCGGTCGCGGCACTCTCCGCGTTCTCGGCGTTCTCGGCAGTCTGGGCGGTCTCGGCGCTCTCGATGGTGTCTTTGTACTGCTCGGCGGCAGCGGCAAACACCGCATCCGCCATCTTTTCCGCCGGATGGACGTGACCCCGCGCAAACCGCCCTGTCTTCAACAGAGTTGCCCTGTCCCCCATAAATACCATCGTCGCACCACCTGTAACCCGCGTACACCTGGTATATCGCGGTCAGTGACGTCACTTCAGCGTTTTGTCGACATGCCCACAGAGAGACAAGTCAAACACGTCCCCGGCCAACTCGTGCCCCTCGAACCGCACTTCACGCCCACCTCGTGAAACAGACCGTCAGAGCACGACGAAGGCCCGGATCCCCTGGAGGATCCGGGCCTTCGTCTTTCAGTAGCGGGGACAGGATTTGAACCTGCGACCTCTGGGTTATGAGCCCAGCGAGCTACCGAGCTGCTCCACCCCGCGTCGTTGTGTTCAAACCGTACCACGACGCGGAGGTGGAGCTTTACCGGGTTACTCAGCCCCCGCCCTCATCGCCCGCCTTGTCCGAAGCGCTGGCCTGGCTCGCCTTATCGCCCTTGTCGTTCTTGTCGGTCTTGTCCGCCTTGCCATCGTCGGACTTGTCGGCCTTGCCGTCGCCGGCCGCCTTGGACTGGGCCGCGGCCGCCCGCTCCAGCGCGTCCTGGAGATCGGTCTGCGCCTTGCCGTAGGCCGTCCAGTCCTGCTCCTTCAGCGCCGCCTCGCCTTCCGTGTACGCCTTCTGGGCATCGGCGATCGCCTTCTTGAGCGCGGCGTCTCCGGTGGCCGGCGGCTGACTGGTGTCCGGCGGCTCGGTCGTGTCGCCCGGTGGCTCGCTCGTATCCGTACCCTCGGCGCCGAACACGGCGTTCAGGGCCTCGCCGAGGCTGTTCTCGAAGACGATCTTCGAGCCGTACGAGGCGGCGACCTTGCGGAGCAGCGGGTAGTTCTGCGTACCACCGCGTGTGTAGACCGGCTCGATGTAGAGGAAGCCCCCTTCGAGCGGCACGGTCAGCAGGTTGCCGTACTCGATGTCGGAGTCGGTGCCCTTGAGGTTTCTCACGAACTCGGCGACGTCGTCGTTGCCGTTGAGCTCACTCTGCACCTGGCCCGGGCCCTTCACCGCACCGGTGACTCTCAGGAGCCTTATGGTGCCGTAGTCCTTGCTGGCCGCATCGGCGTCCACCGCCATGAACGCCCCCAGGTCGGGCCGCCCCTTCGGGGTGAACGTCGTGGTCAGCGAGAACTTCTGCGCCGTCTGACCCGGCATCTTTATGCTCAGGTAGTACGGCGGGACGGAGCCGGACTCCTTGTTGGTCGGGTCGTCCGGGACCTGCCAGGCGTCACTGCCGCTGTAGAACTGGGCGGGGCTCGTGACGTGGTAGCGGGTCAGCAGCTCGCGCTGCACCTTGAACAGGTCCTGCGGGTAGCGCAGGTGGTC
The DNA here is from genome assembly GCF_010550605.1 of Streptomyces sp. SID9727. Taxonomy (GTDB): domain Bacteria; phylum Actinomycetota; class Actinomycetes; order Streptomycetales; family Streptomycetaceae; genus Streptomyces. The sequence continues at coordinate 10,549 of NZ_JAAGNI010000355.1, read as the reverse complement.
CATCAGCTCCTGCGGGATGTCCGCCTTGGGCTTCACGGTCCCGGGGAACGCCTTGCGCCAGGTCTTCAGGACCGGGTCCTTCGTGTCCCACTCGTACAGCGTGACCGTGCCGTCGTACGCGTCGACGGTGGCCTTCACCGAGTTGCGGATGTAGTTGACCTGGTTCTGCTGGGCGACGACCGCGCGCTGGTTGGTGGTCAGCGAGTCGGCCGTGGTGTCACCGAGCGTGGTGCGCGAGGCGTACGGGTAGCCGTTGGTCGTCGTGTAGGCGTCGACCACCCACTGGATGCGCTTGTTCACCACGGCCGGGTAGGCGTCGCCGTCGATGGTGAGCCAGGGGGCCACCGCTTCGACGCGCTCCTTGGGCGTGCGGTTGTAGAGGATCCGCGAACCGTCGCCGATGGCGCCCGAGTAGAGGATCTGCGGCTCGCTGAACGCCACGGCGTACGCGGCGCGGTTGAACGTGTTGGAGAGACTGACCCCGCTGTCGCCCTTGTAGCTGGTGGTCTTCTCGCCGTCCTCCTCGTAGTCGAGCTCCTTCTGGGGCCCGCCGACGATGGAGTACTGCTCGGTCTTCTCGCCGTAGTAGATCTCCTGCTTGTACGTGCCCAGGTCGCCGGTGGTCGGCAGCCCGGACTCGGTGAAGTCGGGAGATCCCTTCGGGTTCTTGCCGGTCGTGGTCCCCCGGGCGGCGATGGCGCCGTATCCGTGGGTGTAGGTGAAGTGGTCGTTGATCCAGTTGCGCTTGGGGATGCCCTCGATGTTGAGCTCGCGCAGACCGATGACCGTGTCCTGCTCCTTGCCCGCGTCGTCCTTGTAGCGGTCGACGTCCAGCGTCTTGGGGAACTGGTAGTAGTTCCTCTTCTGCTGGAGCTGCTGGAAGGCCGGCGAGACGACGTTGGGGTCCATCACCCGGTAGCTGGCCGCGTCGTTGGCCGCCGCCCGGAGCTTGGCGTCGTCGTCCTCGGTGGACTTGCCCGTGTAGTCCGAGACCTGCGCGTCGTCGATGGCGTACGCGTTGCGCGTGGCCTCGATGTTCTTCCGGATGAACGGGGCTTCCTTGGCCTGCTCGTTCGGCTGGACCTGGAACTTCTGCACGATGGCCGGGTAGAGGCCGCCGATCAGGATGGCCGAGAGGACCATGAGGCCGAATCCGATCACCGGCAGCTGCCAGGTGCGCCGCCAGAGCGTCGCGAAGAACAGCACGGCGCAGATCGCGGCGATGCAGAACAGGATCGTCTTCGCCGGAAGGTACGCGTTGGCGTCGACGTACCGCAGGCCGGTCCAGTTGTCCGTGGCCTTGAAGTCACTGGACTTCACCGCCAGGCCGTACCGGTCGAGCCAGTACGCCACGGCCTTCAGCGCGACGAAGACCCCCAGCAGCACCGACAGGTGGCCGGTGGCCGCACCCGTCGCCCGCGCGCCGGGGCTGGTGACACGCAGGCCGCCGTACAGGTAGTGGGTCAGCGCGGCGGCGATCAGCGAGAGCACGGTGGCCGCGAAACCGAAGCCCAGCAGGAAGCGGTACCAGGGCAGGTCGAAGGCGTAGAACGACACGTCCAGATGGAACTGGGGGTCCTTCTGGCCGAACGACACGCCGTTCACGTACATCAGCCAGGTCCGCCACTGGCCCGAGGCGGAGGCCCCGGCGATCAGCCCGACCAGGGCGGTGACCGCGAGCAGGACCCACTTCTTGTACGGGGCGAGGCCCATCCGGTAGCGGTCCAGGCTCTGCTGCTCCAGCGACATCGCGCTCAGCGGCGGCCGGAGCCGGTGCGCGAGCCAGATGTTCAGTCCGACGGCCAGGGCCATCAGCAGCCCGAAGACGAGGAACAGCCCGATCTTGGTCCACAGGGTGGTGGTGAAGACGGACGAATACGCGACCGACCTGTACCAGAGCCAGTCCGTCCAGAACCCGGCGAACATGACGAACGCCATGGCGAGAATCGCCAGGACGCCCAGAGTCATGAGCAGGGTTCGGGCGCGCCGGGACGGGCGGCCGACTCTGATCCGTGGCCCGGTCGGGCCTCCGCCGCGGTCCGGCATCTGGAAAGCCAACGTGCGCACCTCGAAGTTCGCGGGTCGTGTGGAGCGGGCCCAGCGATCGTAGAGCCCATCCCTTCAACTTACTGATGCTTTACCTAGTTCCCGTTACGGGGTCGGAAGGAGGCAGGATGTTGCCCATGTCCAACGTTTCCCCCTCAGGCCCCCCGATGGCCGCGAGCCCGCTCACCGTCGCGGTGCTCGAAATCGACGAGTACGTCTCCACCCTCGGCTGGGACCAGCCGGCCCGTCTCTTCGCCCTGGTCGACACCGCGCGGCTGCGGGCCCAGGAGCCCGGTATCGCCGCTCAGCTCGGCCTTGACGACGACGGTGCGAAGACCGCCGCGCTGACTCCCGTGGAACAGGAGGAGCTGCCCGCGGGCACGGCGCTGGACGAGTTCCTCGCCACGATCGCCTGGCCCGACGCGGTCGCCGGGTGCGCGATGACGGTGGAGCGCCTGATGCTTCCGCCGTCCGCCGAGGCGTCCGTGCCGGAAGGGCTGGACGACAAGCGGCTGACCAAGTGGGTGGCCGAGCACCCCGACCGGCAGGAGGTGCGGATGACCGTGGCCGTCCTGCGGGACGGGGCGCGCGAGTCCGCCGTACGCCTGCGTGAGAAGGACTCGGCGAGCGAGGTGCTGACCGGTGCCGGTCTCGTGCCGGGGCTGGCCGAGGCTTTGGCGGCCACCTTCGAGTCCTGACCGCCCGCCGCATGTCGCGGGGGCGCGGTCAGCCCGCCGAGCAGCTCGGCAGCCCGGCCGTGTCCCCCGCGCGGAGCTTGTCCAGGGACTTCCTGGCGTCGTCGATGGTCTTGACCCGGATCAGGGTGAGCCCGTCGGGGGTGTCCGCCGCGGCGGCCTCGCAGTTGTCGTCGGGGGTGAGGAAGTAGCGGGCGCCCGCCTCGCGCGCGCCGACCAGCTTCATGGTGATCCCGCCGATCGGACCGACCTTGCCGGCGTCGTCGATCGTGCCGGTGCCGGCGATGAACTTGCCGCCCGTCAGCTGCCCCGGGGTCAGCTTGTCGAGGATGCCCAGGGAGAACATCAGCCCCGCGCTCGGGCCGCCCACATCGGCGAGCTTGATGTCGATGTCGAAGGGGAAGGTGTGGTCGGTCCCCGCCTGGATGCCGACGATCGCGCGGTCCCCCTCGGGGGCCTTCACCGTGGTGAGGGTGACCTTCTCGGTCCCCTCGGGCTTCTTGCCGGCCTTCTCGGCAGCCGCGGCGGTCTTGGCCGGGATCACCGTGAAGTCGACGTCCTGGCCGGGCTTGTGCTGGGTGACCAGCTTCGCGACGTCCTCGGGCTTGCGGACCGCGGTGCCGTCGACGTTCTCGATGATGTCGCCCGCGTGCAGCTTGCCCTGCGACGGGCTGCCCTTGACAACGCTGGAGACCACGACGTACGAGGTGACCGGGATGTTCAGCTCCTTGAGGGCCGCGACCTTGGCGCTCTCCTGGGACTGGCTGAACTCCTCGGCGTTCTCCTGCGTCGACTGCTCCTCGGTCTTGCCGTCCGGGTAGAGGGTGTCGTGCGGCACGACGACGCTGTCGTGGCCCAGCCATCCGGAGACGGCCTCGACCAGGTTCATGCTGTAGTCGGCGCCGGTGACGCGGACCGTCGTCATATTGAGGTTGCCGGACGTCTTGTACGTCTTGTGACCGGTGATCCGCAGAACCGGATCGCCCTCGACGTCACCGAGCGTGTTCACCGTCGGACCGGGAGACATCTCCGAGTACGGCACTTTGATCAGCACGCCTGCGCAGAGCAGCGCGATCAGGATCAGCGTGGAGGCGAGCATCGTCGCGGTGCGGCGTGGCATGGAACGACAGTACGGGAAGGGTCTCTCCGTGCACCGCCGGGGCCGGTCCGTACGGGGCCCGGGGCGGGTGCGTCGAGGACGCCGCCAGCGGCCTCAGACGTGGGACACCTGCTCCACCGGTTCGGAACCGGAGTGGGACTTCTCCATGGCTTCGCGGAACCGCGCGTATCCGGCAAGTTCCGTGACGTCACCGGTCGTGCGGTTGCGGGCGGCCCAGCTTCCCCATATCGCCGCGCCGAACGCGGCGAAAAGCGGAATCAACAACCAGGCGAGCGCTGCCATGCCGACCTCCCTACCCCCTGATGCGGCCGACTGGCCGATCAGCAGATTAACCGTCTGGAAAACCAACGCTCGTGGCAGGGGTGCGGTTACGCAAATCGGGGCGGATGCCCGCCGTTCCGGTTTGCGTTCAGCAGGCCCCGACCCATTCCTCCGTACCGTCCGAGAAGCGCTGGTGCTTCCAGATCGGCACCTCGTGCTTGAGGTCGTCGATGAGCTTGCGGGAGGCCGCGAACGCCTCCGCGCGGTGGGGGCAGGAGACCGCCACGACGACCGCGATGTCACCCACCCGCAGTTCACCCACCCGGTGGACGGCGGCCAGCGCCCGGACCGGGAAGTCGGCGACGACCTTCTCCGCCACCCGGCGCAGCTCGTCGGCGGCCGAGGGGTGGCACGAGTAGCCGAGTCCGTCGACGTCCTGACCACCGTCGTGGTCACGCACGGTGCCGACGAAGAGGGTGGTACCGCCCGCGGCCTCGTCGCCGACCGCCTGGAAGACCTCGTCCACCGACAGCGGCGTGTCACGGATGTCCAGCAGCCGGATCGGGTCCTGCGCCGTCTGCTCGCCGGGGTGGTCGTACGTGAGTGCCATGACCCCCATCGTGCCGTACCGCACCGACAACACGGAATTGCCGATTCACCCGGCGGGGCGCGCCCCGGCTTGGAGCCTTCTACAGGGTGCTCAGATCCGGCGGCGGGCCTTGCGGGCGCGGCGCACCAGGGCCGCGGTTCCGAGGAGGGCGACGGTCGCCCCGGCGGCACCGGCCGCGGTGGCGTCCTTGCGGCCGAGGCGGCGGCCGGCGACGGTGTGGCGTCCCTCCACCTCTTCCAGGAGCGCGGCGAGCACCTCCTCGTTGGTCCAGGCCGGGCGCCAGCCGGCGTCGTGCAGCCGGCTGACGCTGACGACCCAGGGGTGCATGGTGTACGCCAGGTCGCCCGCGGGCGAGGGGGTCAGGCCGATCCGGTGCAGCCGGGCCGCGGCGCCGAGCGCGACGGCGGAGGGGAGCTCCATCCGGCGCACCCCGCTCAGCTCCTCGACCTCCTCCTGTTCCAGCCAGCCGTCGCAGCCGACCGCGAACTCGCCGTCGATCTTCTCCAGGGCGGCGTATTCCAGCGCCGTGACCAGGTCCTCCACGTGGCAGAACTGCCAGGCGGGCCGGGAGCCGGCGACCACGAGCAGCCGGGGCGACTCGAAGTAGCGGGTCAGCGCGGTGTCCGTGCCGCCGACGAGCACGGCGGGACGCACGACGGTGACGTGCAGCCCGGGGTGGGCGCGCGGGGCGCGGCGGCCGAGCCGTTCGATCTCCAGCAGGTCGCCGACGCCGGTGGCCTCGGCGGTGGCCCGCAGCTCGGCGTCCTCGGCGAGCGGGAGGTCGTTGTCGGGCAGCGCCCCGTAGACCATCGCGGAGGTGCACAGGACGACGCGGTGGACGCCGGCGGCCGCGGCGGCGGTCAGCACGGTCTGGGTGCCCCGCACGTTGTAGGCGGTGCGCGCGGCGGGGTCGGTCTCCAGGTCGAGGTCGAGCGCCAGGTGGACGACGACGTCCGCGCCGCGCAGCTTCTCGGCGATCGCGGGGTCGCGGACGTCGAGGAGGTGCCAGGTCGCGTCGGGGACCTCGCCCCGGCGCTCGTCGATGGCGACGACCTGCTTGATCTCCTCGGAGGCGGCGAGGCGTGCGGTGAGCAGCTCGCCGACACCCGTCGCGGCTCCGGTGACGGCCACGACCGGGCCACGGCCTCCGGACCGGCCGGGGACGGATTTCTTCTCGGATGACGGGTCGGCCAGGTTTCGCGCTGCGCGAACCTGCGGATCTGGGGAACTCACCGGGCGTCTCCAGCGGTTGTCTTCAGTACGTACCCGCGTGACACGTACGTACCAGGTGGCGTCCATCCTGCCGCAGGGCCGGACCGGGCGGAGCACTGAGGCCCTGAGCGGACTTGGTGTCTACGCTGGATGGTGATGTCGGGCAGTCGCCGCCGGTTCCCCCGGCGGCCCTACGAGCCGAGGAAACCCGTGAGTGACACCCCATTCGGATTCGGCCTTCCGCCGGAGGAGCCGGACGACGGCGACCAGGGCAAGAAGAACGACCCCACCGGAGGTGGGCAGGGTTCGGGCGGTCCGGCGAACCCGTTCGGCTTCGGCCCCGGCGCGGGCGGTGACAACCCCTTCGCCGCCATGTTCGGCTCGATGAACCCGAACGACCTGGGCGCCGCCTTCCAGCAGCTCGGCCAGATGCTGAGCTACGAGGGCGGGCCCGTCAACTGGGACATGGCCAAGCAGATCGCCCGGCAGACGGTGTCGCAGGGCACGCCGGACGGCTCCAAGGACGCCAGCGTGGGCCCCGCCGAGCGCTCGGCGGTCGACGAGGCGCTGCGCCTGGCCGACCTCTGGCTGGACGGCGTGACGTCGATGCCGTCCGGTGCCATCTCCAGTGTGGCGTGGAGCCGCGCGGAGTGGGTCGAGGCGACGCTCCCGGCCTGGCAGCAGCTGGTGGACCCGGTCGCCGAGCGGGTGGGCCTCGCCATGGGTGATGTGCTGCCCGAGGAGATGCAGGCGATGGCGGGCCCGCTGATCGGCATGATGCGGTCGATGGGCGGCGCGATGTTCGGCCAGCAGATCGGGCAGGCCGTCGGCGTGCTGGCGGGCGAGGTGGTCGGCTCGACCGACATCGGGCTGCCGCTGGGCCCGGCGGGCCGGGCCGCGCTCCTTCCGCTGAACGTGGAGCGGTTCGGCAAGGACCTGTCGGTCCCGCAGGACGAGGTGCGGCTGTACCTGGCGCTGCGCGAGGCCGCCCACCAGCGGCTCTTCGCCCATGTCCCGTGGCTCCGCTCGCACCTGTTCGGCGCCGTCGAGGGCTACGCGCGCGGGATCAAGGTCGACACCAGCAAGCTGGAGGACGTGGTCGGCCAGTTCGACCCCTCGCAGCCCGAGCAGCTGCAGGAGGCCCTTCAGCAGGGCATGTTCCAACCGGAGGAGACGCCGGAGCAGAAGGCGGCCCTGGCCCGCCTGGAGACGGCCCTCGCGCTGGTCGAGGGCTGGGTGGACGCCGTGGTGCACAGTGCCGCGAAGTCCCGGCTGACCTCGGCCGACGCGCTGCGCGAGACGATGCGCCGGCGCCGTGCGTCCGGTGGCCCCGCCGAGCAGACGTTCGCCACGCTCATCGGCCTCCAGCTGCGTCCGCGCCGGCTGCGGGACGCCTCGCGGCTGTGGGCCTCGCTCACCGACGCCCGCGGTCTTGAGGGGCGCGACGCGCTGTGGGAGCACCCCGACATGCTCCCGACCGCTCACGACCTGGACGACCCGGACGGCTTCGTCCACCACGAGCAGATGGACTTCTCGGAGCTGGACAAGATGCTCGGCGAGGCGGCGAACGGCCCGGAGAAGCCCGCGCCGGGGGCGGGTGCCCCGGACGACGCCACGGACAAGGGCGACACCGACGGCAAGGACGACACCGACAAGTGAGCCTGCACGACGACGCCGTCCTCGTACTCAAGGGTTACGGGGCGGGGGCCGGCGCCGCCCAGGAGGAGCTGCGCGACTCGTATCTGGAGCACCTGGCGCGCCATCCGGACGGCATGTGGAAGTCCTGTGGGGCCGGGCATCTGACGGCCAGCGCCCTGGTCGTGGACCCGGAGCGCGGCCGGGTGCTGCTCACCCTGCACCGGAAGCTGCGGATGTGGCTGCAGATGGGCGGCCACTGCGAGCCCGGTGACGCCACGCTCGCGGCGGCCGCGCTGCGGGAGGCGACGGAGGAGTCGGGGATCGGCGGGCTGACGCTGCTGCCGGGCGGGCCGGTGGTCCTGGACCGGCATCCGATCCCCACGCCGTGCCAGTGGCACCTGGACGTGCAGTACGCGGCGGTGGCGCCGGCAGGAGCGACGGAGAGCATCAGCGACGAGTCGCTGGACCTGCGCTGGTTCGCGTACGAGGAGGTGGCCGGAGTCGGCGACGCCTCGGTGGCCCGGCTGGTGGAGCGTACGCGCGCGGCGCTGGCGGGCGGCCGGTAGCGCGCCGTACAACGCGGGAAACGGTGAGGGGCGGCCTCCTGGGAGGCCGCCCCTCACCGTGTGCCGTCGTAGTGGCTCAGCTCCAGGCGTTGTTCTGGTTCTGGCCGTGCGCGCCGTGCTGGCCCATGCCGTACTGGGCGGCGAGGCCCTGTCCGATCTGGGCGTTCTGCGGCGGCATCAGCTCGCTCGGCTGCACCAGGGCGAAGCCCTGCCCGAGGAAGCTGAGCTCCCAGCCCTCACCGGTGTTGCCGCGCCGGCGGAAGACGCCCGAGGAGTGCGTCTGGGCCTGCATCTGCACCCGCAGCGAGGTCGACCAGGCGACGATCGCGTCGGCGTCGGCGCTGACGTACTTGTCGGGCGTGACCTGCATCATCAGCGGCTGGCCCGAGGTCATCAGGGCGACCTTGCCGGTGCCGGAGATGTTGAGCTGGTACTTGCCGGTGCCCGAGATGCCGTACTGGCTGTCCACCGCGATGACCTCGGTGTGCAGCGAGGAGTCGAGCGCCAGGACGTAGGAGCTGTCCACGGTCAGGCCGTCGTGGTCGACGTCCACGACGTGGATGTACTGCGCCAGGTTGGCGAGGTAGACGGTGCCCTGCCCGGAGCAGCGCATCAGGTCCAGGCCCTCACCGGTGTGGGCGCGGGAGCGGCGCTGGGCGTTCGACTGGTACTCGCCGTCGAACTCCATCAGCCCCTGGTAGGCGACCATGGCGCCCTTGCGGGCGAGGACGTCGTCGTGGCCGGTCAGCGCGACCCGCAGAAGCTGCGGGTTCTGCATGGTGTAGCGCTCCTGCGACTGCTGTTCCGTGAGGCCGAAAAGCGAACTCTGCATGGTGTGTTCTCCCTCCCCGTCAGTGCCGGACGCGCAGCCGGTCGGTGCTGTCCTCGCTCGGCTGGACGACGACGATCCCCTGGCCGGAGAAGGCCATCTGGAACGCCTCGCCGCTGCCCCGCCCGATGAGCGAGGACGCCTTGAAGCTGCGCTTGCCCTTCACCTTGAGGTTCGGGGACCAGGCGACCAGCGCGTCCGGGTCGACGTACGTCTCGTCCTCGCCGCGTCCGCAGTCGACGACGATCGGTGTGCCGCGCGAGGTGATCGCGACCCAGCCGGTCCCCGAGATGCAGACGTTCCACAGGCCCTGTCCGGCGAACTTGGCGAGGCCCTTCACCCGCTCGACGCCCCAGGTGAGGTGGCCGTCGAAGGCGAGGACGTTGGTTCCGTTGACCGAGAGGGAATCGTTGTTGAGGTTGATGACGACGACGTCGGCGCCGTAGTCGGCGAGGTAGAGCAGCCCGTCGCCGGTGCACTTCATGAGGGGCGCGCCCTCGCCGGTGATCCACTGCGAGGCGATCTGGCGGACGGCGGGCGGGTTGGGCTCGTACTGGATGAAGCCCTCGTACGCGACCATCGATCCGGTGCGCGCGTAGAGGTCCTGGCCGGTCGCCATGGCGACCTTCAGCATGGAATGGCCGTGGTTCTCCATCCGTGCCGTGACGGGGGTCGGGGCGTAGCCCGCGAGTTGCTGGTTCATGACGGGCTCCCTCAGACCTCGTAGGGCTGGACGACGATGAAGTTACCGGGGGCGCCCCGGAACTGGAGGTTCACGGTCTCGCCGCTGTGTCCGGGGTAGGCGTTGCGGCGCAGCCGGACCTGGCTGGAGATGATCACCTGGGACGCGGACGACCACGCCACCACGGCGTTGCAGTCGGCGAAGGTGGTCGGCGTGACCGGCAGGACCACGGGGACGCCGTGCGTCTTGACGACGAGGGTGCCGGAGCCCTGGAACTGCATGGTGAACAGGGCGCCGCCGGGAATGCCGTGGCCCTCGATGCGGCGGACCTCGTACTGGAGCGACTCGTCGAAGGCGAGCACGTTCTCGGCGGAGACGCAGACTCCGTCGCCCTGGAGCTCGATGGAGTGCAGATGGGCGCCCTCCTCGGCGAGGAAGACCTGGCCCCGGCCGGTGCAGCGCATGAGCTGCATCTCCTGGCCGGTGGCGTTGCCCACCATGCGGCCGGCGAAACCCGCACCCTTGTAGCCGAAGTCGACCTTGCCCTGGTACATGACCATGCTGCCCTGCCGGGCGAGCACTCCCGTACCGCCCATGGTCAGGTCGACCCGCATGAGCTGCTGGTTCTGCGGGGTCCAGCGCTGTCCGGTCGCGGCTTCCTTGTACGGCTGGAGCGCGGCCTGAAGACCGGCGCCGGCCGCCTGCGGAGCGCCGCCGGGCATGCCCTGCGCGCCCGGCGGCATGCCGGGAGGCTGCTGGCCGTACGGGGACGGCGCCTGCTGTCCGTAGGGCGCGGGGGCCTGGCCGGGGACCTGCCCGAACTGCTGCTGGGGCGGGTGGGGCTGCTGCCCGAAATGCTGCGGCGGCTGGCCGGGCTGCCCGTACGGGGC
>NZ_JAAGNI010000342.1 GCF_010550605.1 Streptomyces sp. SID9727 | reverse complement strand
CCTCCGCCTCGGCGCGCACCCCGTCGGCGGCGGCGCTCTCCTCGGCCTCGCGGCGGGCGTTGGTGCCCCGCTGTTCGACCAGCCGCTCCTCGCGCCGGGCGAGCTCGATCCGGCTGGCGAGCTCGTTCTCGGCGATGGTCCGCTCGCGCTCGACGGCCACGGCACGCCGTTCGTACGTGGCCCGGTCGGCCTCCTGCTGGATCAGCTCGCGGGCGGGCGTGCGCAGGGCGCGTTCCACCTCGGCCTCGGGGCGGATGGCGACGACGCGGACGGCCACCACGTCGATGCCGGTGGCGGGGAGCCTCGGCTCGGCGGCGAGACCGGCCGCCACCCGCTCGCGGACGGCGGCGACGCCGTCGACCAGGGCGCCGGCCAGCGGGGTGCGGGCCAGCACGTCGAGGGTGTGCTGCTGGGCGGTCTCGGTGAGGAGGGTGGCGATCTGTTCGAGGGGTGCGCCGCGCCAGGCGCCGGTGTCCGGGTCGATGGAGAAGTCGAGGCGGGTGGCGGCCTCGGCCGGATCGCTGATGCGGTAGGTGACGGTGGCCTGGACGGTGACGTCCTGGAAGTCGGAGGTGCGCGCGTGGAACGCCATGGCCAGTTCGCGGTCGTTGACCGGCACCTCGGAGAGTGCGGCGCTCAGCGACCGGTACCAGAAGCTCAGTCCGGCGCCGTCGTGGGCGAGCCGGCCGCGCTTGTGGTGGCGGATGTGCGCGGTGGGCGCGGAGCGGAGATGGCGCCGGCCGAAGCGGCGGGTGATGTCGGCCATGAGGACCCCCCTGGTCTTTTTTCTCGTCATGACGACGATAAGGGGTCTCCGCTCTTATCGTCAAGAGGACGAATGGGGGGCCCGGGTACACGAACGGCCGGTGACTTCGGAGAAGTCACCGGCCGGCCGGGTGCGCGCCGCCCCCGTCCCCACGGTGCGGCGCGGGCGGGCCGCCGTCATCCGCTCGGACGACGGCCCACGTCTGTCAGGACCCGGGCGCCGGGGCGTCCAGGCCGAGCGCGGGGAGGACCGCGCCCTCCACGAAGCGGACGAGGTACGTCTCGTCCGCGTGGGCCCCCGCGAGCATCGGGCGGGCCCGCATCACGCCGAGCAGCTGCGCGGCGACGAACTCCGCCGCCGGGTTGTCCGGCGCCACCTCGCCGCGCTCCACTCCCCGTCGTACGAGCGCGTCGATCGCGGCCAGCTCCGGCAGGATCAGCGACTCGCGCAGGGCGCACAGGAGCTCCGGGCTCTGCAGCGCCGCATGGCTCAGTGCCAGCATCAGGGGCGTGTCGCGGCCCGAGCCCTCGCCGATCGCCCGCGCCGCCTCCAGCAGGTCACCCGCCAGCGAGCCGGTGTCGATCTTCCGCAGGGCGCCGCGCCGGGTGCCGTGCAGGGCGGCGACCACCAGTTCGGGCTTCGAGCCCCACTGGCGGTAGAGCGTGGACTTGCCGCAACGGGACCGTGCGGCGACCCCCTCCATGGTCAGCGACTCGTAGCCGTTCTCCCTCAGCATGTCGAGCACGGCGGTGTAGAGCTCCTGGGCCCGCTCCGGCGTGATCTTCGACCGGCGCTGCGCGGGGGGCTGCTCCTGCTCGGTCCGCTGCGGCGACATGTGCCTTCCCTCTCTGCGACTCTGCGACGAGGTCCATCGATACGCCAGTGTACCGATACGCCGCCGTATCGGTACACTGGCGTATCGATAAGGGCGGACGACCGCCGAGGAGCATCAGCGAAGGGGCACCGGGTGAGGTACACCGGCAACACGCCCGCCGATCGGAAGCCGGACGTCCGCGCCCGCCCGCCCCTGGTCCGCGAGCTTCTGCTCGTCGCCGGGCTCTTCCTGATCTACAAGCTCGGCCGCCAGGCGGCCAACGGCCACGTGGACGAGGCGTTCCACAACGCCGGCCGGGTCTGGGACGTCGAGCGCGCCGTGCACCTGCCCGGCGAAGGCGCCGTCCAGGGCCTGCTGCTGCACGACGAGACGCTCATCCACCTCGCGAACACCTACTACGCGACCGTGCACTTCCCGGCCACGCTCCTCTTCCTGGTCTGGCTCTACTGGCGCAGCCCCCGCCACTACGTCTGGGCGCGCCGCGTCCTCGCCGCGCTCACCGGCGCCGCGCTCGCCCTGCACCTGCTCTTCCCGCTCGCCCCGCCGCGCCTGCTCGCCGCCACCCACCTCGTGGACACCGGCCGGGTGTACGGGCCCTCGGTGTACGGCGCCCAGCCGGCCACCGACTCCATGGCCAACCAGTTCGCCGCGATGCCCTCGCTGCACTTCGGCTGGGCCGTCATGGTCGGCGTCGGCCTGGTCGTCGCCACCCGGTCCCGGTGGCGCTGGCTGTGGCTGCTGCACCCGGCGATCACCCTGTTCGTCATCGTCGGGACCGCCAACCACTACTGGCTGGACTCGGTCGTGGTGGCCGCGCTGCTCTCCGTGGCACTCGCCGCGCTCCGCCTCCCGCGCGCCGAACCGGTCCGCCCGCCGCAGCCGTGGCCGTCCGTCGTACGGCAGCGGGAGCACGCCGCCGCGTACGCCGCGTCCGGGGCGCACCGGTGAACGCCACCCTCGCCGCCGTCGCGCTCTCCCTCGTCTCCGCCGCCGCCTACGCCGCCGCGGCGGTCGCCCAGGCCCGGC
>NZ_JAAGNI010000320.1 GCF_010550605.1 Streptomyces sp. SID9727 | reverse complement strand
GCCGCCCGGGCAGCGGGGGCGCGGCGGGCACGCGGGGGTCCTCCGAGTCCGGGACGGGCGGCCCGGGGTCCGGCGGCGGCTCGGGGGTCGGCGGCCCAGGAAAGGTACGCGGCCGCACCGGCCCGGTCATCGGCTCCCACGGGGCCCGGTACGGTGCGCGGACCTCCGGGACCGGCGGGGTGTCCGGCGGGGCATCCGGCGGGGTGTCCGCCGGCCGGATGACCGCCACCGGCCGCGGTTCCTCCCTCGGCGCGGGTATCCCACCCGGCGTCCCGTAGGCCGCACCCCTCCCGGACGCCACGGTGTCCGACGCCGAGTCGAAGCGGTCGTCGAGACTGTCGGCCGTGCCGTTCGCCCCGGTGTCCGGGGCGGATTCGTCGTACAGCCTGCGCCACCAGTCGTCCTCGTGGGCCTCGGGCCTCTCCCCCTGCTGACTCATGTCCTTATTGTCGACCGCGGGGGCGGTACGAAAACGGGCATCCGGAAAATGGGTCCGCCGGGCGCCCCCACCCCCCACGGGGAGGGCGCCCGGCGGACCGGTCCGTCGAGCGGGGACCGGACGAGTCCGCCGGCGTCGCCGTGCCGCCACATTGGCAGAGTGGCGCACGGTACGGCGATGATGTGCCGTGGCGAGATCACGCCGTGGCGCCTTTTCGCCACGCGGGGTACGCCGAGACGCGTACGCACTGGTCCGGGGAGGGGTCGGGGATGCTGGCAGCCATAGGTCTCGACGAGCGGCAGGAGTCGGCCTACCGCGCACTGGTGGCGCTGGGGGCCGCGGAGGTGTCCGACCTCTCGCACCGGCTGGCGCTCCCCGAGCGGGACACGGAACGCGCGCTGCGCCGGCTGGAGCAGCACGGCCTGGCCGCCCAGTCCTCCGCCCGCACGGGCCGCTGGGTGGCGGCGCCGCCCGGGGTCGCCCTGGGGGCCCTGCTCACCCAGCAGCGCCATCAGCTGGAGCAGGCCGAGCTGGCGGCGGCGCTGCTCGCCGAGGAGTACCGCGCCGACGCCGCCGAACCGGCCGTCCACGACCTGGTCGAGGTGGTCACCGGGGCGAGCGCGGTGGCCCACCGCTTCCACCAGCTCCAGCTGGGCGCGACGAGCGAGGTGTGCGCGCTGGTCACCGGGAAGCCCATCGCGGTCAGCGGCCTGGACAACGAGTCCGAGGAGGAGGCGGCCACCCGCGGGGTCTCGTTCCGGGTGGTCGTGGAGCGTGAGGTGCTGGGCCTGGAGTCCGGGCTCGTGGAGCTGTCGGCGGCGCTCAGCCGCGACGAGCAGTGCCGGGTGGTCCCCCGGGTCCCGACGAAGCTGGTGATCGCCGACGGGGCGCTGGCCATGGTGCCGCTGACCGGCCGGGGCGCGGAGCCGGCGGCGCTGGTCGTGCACGCGTCGGGGCTGCTGGAATCGCTGACGGGGCTCTTCGAGGCGGTGTGGCGGGAGGCGATGCCGCTGCGGCTCGGCGAGAGCGGCGCGGTGCTCGATCAGCCGGGCGGGCCGGACCCGACCGATCTGGAGATCCTGTCGCTGCTGCTGGCCGGCCTGACCGACGCGAGCGTCGCCAAGCAGCTGGACCTGGGCCTGCGGACCGTGCAGCGCCGGGTCAAGGGCCTGATGGAGCTGACCGGCGTCTCCACCCGGCTCCAGCTCGGCTGGCACGCGTACGAACGGGGCTGGGTGGCCCGCCAGGCACCCTGACCAGAACGGGCGGGACCGGAGGGACTCCGGCACGCTGGTCAGATGGGTGTGTGGCAGCTCGTCGCCGTCGGACTGGTCATGCTGCTCGGCCTGATCGGTGTGCTGGTGCCGGGCGTGCCGGGACAGGCGATCGTCTGGGCGGCCGTCCTGTGGTGGGCGCTCACCGACATGACCCCGGCCGCGTGGGCCGTGCTGATCGGGTGCACGGCGCTGCTCCTGCTCAACCAGGCCCTCAAACCGCTGCTGCCCCCACGCCGGCCGCGTGAGTCCGGGGCGCCGCGCCGGACGCTGCTGCTGGGCGGGCTCGGTGCGATCGCCGGCTTCTTCGTGCTGCCCGTCGTGGGGGCGGTCGTCGGATACGTCGGAGTGGTCTTCGGGGCGGAACGGCTGCGCCTCGGCAGCCGCGGAGCGGGCTGGGCGTCGGTCCGCTCGGTGATGCGGGCGACCGGCTACTCGGTACTCGTGGAGCTTTTCGCGTGCCTGCTGGTGACGGGCGCCTGGCTGGGCGCGCTGATCTGGGGCTGAGCCGCGCCGCGCGCCCGCCGCACCCCGTACGAGCGCCAGGGGCGCCAGCCGGCCGCGCCGGGGATGCCGTACGGGTCCACGTCGGGGTCGCCCAGTCCGCGCATCCGGATCAGCGCGGCGGTGGCGGGTCCGATGCCGGGCAGCCGGCGGAGCCCCTGCTCGGCCTCGTCGCGGTCGGCGCCCGCGTCCAGGCGTACGGTGCCGTCGGCGAGCGCGGTCGCCAGGGCCCGCAGGGCCGGGTCGCCGGCCGCGTCGGCGAGCACGGCCGGCTCGGGGAAGACGTGGGTCAGCGCGCCGCACGGCACGTCCAGCGCCTTGCCGTACTCCTCGACCAGCTCCCCCGCCGCCGCGTCGCCCACCAGGGCCCGCACGGCGAACTCCTCGGCGTCGGCCGCACCCGGCGAGCGCACGCCCGGCCGGGCCGCGACGTCCGGGGCGAGCGAGGGGTCGGCGGAGAGCAGCTCGTCCACCGCGTACGGGTCGGCGTCGAGGTCGAAGAGCTGCCGCAGCCGTTGGACGGCCGTGGTCAGGTCGCGCAGATCGGTGAGGTGGATGCGGGCGTCCAGCCACTTCCCGGCTGACCGCTCGTCCACGGAGGTGACGGCGGTGCCGTACGGGAGACGCAGCGTACGCCGGTAGGTGCGGCGGCCGGGCTCCCCGGTGATCTCCTCGACGCGGGCGACCGGCCCGGCGGCGAGCAGGTCGAAGACGTCACCGGCGGCGTACGGCCCCCGGTGGGCGAGCCGGAGCGGGATGCCGGCGGTGCCGGCCCGGCGGCCCGCGATGCCCAGCCCCGTACCGGCCTCGGCGCGCAGAGCGCTCGGCGTGCGGGCGTAGATCTGCCGGACGGTGTCGTTGAACTGGCGCAGGCTGCCGAACCCGGCCGCGAAGGCGATCTCGGTGACGGGCAGGGCCGTGGTCTGGAGCAGGACCCGTGCGGTGTGGGCGCGCTGGGCACGGGCCAGGGCGACGGGTCCGGCGCCGAGTTCGGCGTTGAGCTGGCGCTGCACCTGGCGGGAGCTGTAGCCGAGCCGGTGGGCGAGCCCGGGGACGCCTTCCCGGTCGACCACGCCGTCGCCGATCATCCGCATGGCGCGCCCGACGACGTCGGCCCGGACGTTCCACTCGGCGGAGCCGGGGACGGCGTCCGGGCGGCAGCGGCGGCACGCCCGGAAGCCGTGCGTCTGGGCGGCCGCCGCCGTCGGATAGAAGCGGACGTTCTTCCGTTTGGGGGTGACGGCGGGGCAGCTCGGCCGGCAGTAGATGCCGGTCGTCTCGACGGCGAAGAAGAACTCGCCGTCGAAACGGGCGTCGCGGCTGCTGACCGCCTCGTACCTGGTCTCCTCGTCCATCACACCGTCCAGTGTGCGCCCCCGCCGGGCGCCGTGACTCGCGGTTTCCGGACATGGACCAGGGTGGTCCCGCTACCGGATCCGGCCGCGCTTGGCGTCCATCGCGGCCCGGCCCTCGGCCCCCTTGCGCTTCCAGTCGCGCCGGATCTCGGCCCGGACCCGGGCGTCGGTCTTGGCGACGATGCGCTGGTTCTCGCGCTGGAGCTTGCGGTAGCTGTCGAAACGGCGTTCGGGCAGCGTGCCGTCCTCGATCGCCTCCCGCACCGCGCAGCCGGGCTCCGCCTCGTGGCCGCAGTCGTGGAACCGGCAGCCCTCCGCCAGCTCCTCGATCTCGGAGAAGACCTGGCCGACGCCGACCCCCGCGTCCCAGAGGCCGACCCCGCGCAGTCCGGGGGTGTCGATGAGGACCCCGCCGGAGGGCAGCACGAGCAGATTGCGCGTGGTGGTGGTGTGCCGGCCCTTGCCGTCCACGTCACGGGCGGCCTGGACCTCCATCACGTCCTGGCCGAGGAGCGTGTTGGCGAGGGTGGACTTGCCGGCGCCGGACACCCCGAGCAGCACGCTCGTACCGCCGGAGACGATCGCCGAGAACACGTCGATGCCCTCGCCGGAGGTGGAGCTGACCGGGAGCACCTGCACACCGGGGGCGACGCGCTCGATGTCCTGGACGAGGTGGGAGAGGGTGGCCGCGTCCGGGACCAGGTCGGCCTTGGTGAGGACGACGACCGGTGCGGCGGTCCGCTCGCCCGCCCCGGCGGCGTCGCCGAGCAGCGCGTCACCGCCGGAGCTGGACATGGCGAGGGCCAGGAACCGCTCGACGCGGCCCAGGTCCAGCTCCACGGCCAGCGAGACGCAGATGACGATGTGGTCGACGTTGGTGGCGAGCACCTGGCCCTCGGATCGCTTGGACGAGGTGGAGCGTACGAAGGCGGTGCGCCGCGGCAGCAGCGTACGGACGAAGCGCGGGTCGCCGTCGGCGTCGACGGCCGCCCAGTCGCCGGTGCAGATGATCCGCATCGGATCGCGCGGCACGACGAAGGCGGTGTCCGCCCAGATCGTGCCCTCGGGCGTGACGATGTCGCAGCGCCCGCGGTCCACGCGCACCACGCGGCCGGGCACCAGTCCCTGGGCGGCGTACGGGGCGAACTCGGCGGCCCAGTCGTCGTCCCAGCCGTATGCGGCGAGCGGGTGCGCAGCGGTGGAGAGGGAGGAGGAGAAGGAGGGGATGGACGGGAGAGACAAGGGAAACCCTTCACAGGGTGGCCCGGCGGTGCGCGCGGGGGCGCGAAGAGGTCAGCCGGTGGCCACGGAGGTGACAGAGAGGAACTTCGACTCGTGGGCAGCGCCCACCGCAACGACCGTCGTCAATGTCCTCACCTCCGCATGCGTCCAGGTCCGGTACCGGCGGCAGATCCGCCGTCCGTCTCGTCGCAGACCTTAGCCCCCGGCGGTCCGGCGGCTCAAGGGATTATTCCGCGCGGACCCGGTTGGGGCAGTTATCCCCCGATCGGGTGATACGCATGGAGTTCGACCGGTCGCGGACGGTTAGGGTGCCGCACATGACCTCCCCCCAGACAGCCACCGGCACGTTCACCCAGGCCCAGTTGGGCTCCCTCATCCTCATCGGCTGGAGCGGCGAATACCGGCAGAGCGGGCGCGACGCCGCCTTCCTGCTCGCCTACTCGCTGGGCGACGGATCGGACGGCCCGGCGGCCGGCGAGCACGCCATGCGGCTCGCGTTGCAGCGCAGCGGACTCAGCGTCGGCGGTGACGCGGTGCGGGCCGACGAGACGCCGGGGCTCCCCGTGAAACTCCTCGTCCAGGCCGGCCAGGCGGTGCTGACGCTTCCTCACTTCACCGCGCAGTACCCGGTGCCGCCCGAGTGGCTGGCGGCGGCGACCGAACAGGGCGAGGTGCACGCGATGTTCGCGACCCGCCCGTGGCCGCAGGGCGCGCCCGGCCTCCCGGTCGGCGAGGCGGAACTGCGCGCGTTCGCCGGTGACCCGGACGTCATCGCGACCTCCGCACACTGCGTGCTCCCGGTGCGCAGCCTCGGCTGACCCGGCGCCCGCGGAAGAGGCCCACCACCCGGCGAGGGTGGTGGGCCTCCGTCATGCCCTGCGCGCCCACGCCGCACAGGACGGACGGCGCGGGCGCGGTACACGATCAGTTGTTGGCGACGCCGTTCCCGGAGAGGACCGGGATGTCGTCCACCAGGTGCGACAGGGGCTCGTCACCCTTGGCCTGGGTGGAGTTGTCGGCGCACTGCTGGTTCTGCGGGTTGGACAGGACGTTGATGTCCTGCGCCGTGATCGGCACGAGCAGGCCGATCAGCGAGCCCGCGTTCACCTTGACCGGTGCACCCACGCAGAGGTCGTTCAGCGAGCCCTGGATGAGCTGCGCCTGCGGGCTGCCGTCACCCCGGGTCGTGCTGTTCCCGTACGCGCTGGCGGCGCCGTTGCCGTTGACCGAGGTCGTGCCCCCGTCGTTGCCGATCGCCATGGCCGAGGGGGCGGCGGCGGCCGACAGGCCGACCAGGGACACGGCCACTGCCGCGCCGGCCATCATCTTCTTCATCACGCTTCACCTTTCGGAGCGTTCCGCTCTGGAACGTACTGATCAACCCCGTGCGGACGCTTCGGTTCCGCTGATCCACCCAAATGGGTTCGATCCCGCATGAGTTCGACGGCCCTGCGTCAGCCCCGGGCGCCCGCCTCGCCGGAGGTGCGCGCCGCGGGTACGAGTCCGCCCGCGCGGGCCGGGCGGGGGTCCGGGGCGGGTTCGGCCCGGGCGGCCCGCCACTCGGCGAGGAGCCGGTCGTAGATCGGGGTGGCGCTGTCGGAGTGCCGGCTGTGCTGCTGGTCCATGGGGTGGCCCTACCCGTTGCGGCGGGGAACGGCCTCCCGCACTACGGCAAGCGGCCCAGCGAGCCGCCCTTTCGGGCGACCGCCGGGCCGCGTGTGGTGCGCTGCAGGTACCGGTCAGTTGTTGCCGGCGCCGTTGCCCGAGAGGATCGGGATGTCGTCCAGGATGTGCGACAGGGCCTCGTCACCCTTGGCCTGGGTGGAGTTCTCGGTGCACTGCTGGTTCTGCGGCGAGGACAGGACGTTGATGTCCTGGAGCGTGATCGGCACGACGCCGATCAGCGAACCGAGGTTGGCCTTGGCCGGCAGGGCGATGCAGGGCTTGTTGAGCGAGCCCTGGATGAGCGCGAACTGCGGGCTCCAGTCACCGTGGGTGGCGGAGTTGCCGTACGCCTGCATGGCACCGTTGCCGTTGACGGTGGTGGTGCCCTGGTCGTTGCCGATGGCCATGGCCGACGGGGCGACCGCGGCGGAGACGCCGACGATCGATGCGGCGACGGCTGCCGAGGCCATCATCTTCTTGATCATGAAACTGCCCTTCTGGTTTTCTCTGGTTGCCCGCCGGTGCCGAGCGCACTGATCAACTCGGCGCGGCGGGAATGGTTGTGGCACATCACCCGAAAGGTGCGGGGTCACTTCGAGAGCGGGAGGCCGCCCAGGAGCGGAGCCGCGCCCTTGGCCGCGTCGGCGGCCTGGCCGGTCACCTTGGCGACGGTGCCGTCCTCGTGCAGGCGCTCGGCGGTGCCGCTGACCGTGTCGACCACCGGTTCGACCGCCTGCGGGGCGGCCGCGACCACCTGGTTGACGCCTCCGTCGAGGCTGAAGCCGGGGGCCGTGGGGGTGGTGACGGCGAAGGCGGGGGCAGCCGTGCCGAGCGCGACCACGGAACCGGCGACGAGCGCGGCGGACTTCGCGTACTTCACTTTCGGGTTCCCTTCTCAGCGGCGGCCGTTCCGGTCGCGTCCCCGCGCCGCACGGGCCTTCTCTGGCCGTGTCCTCCGCCGCTCTTTTCCTGGCTAACGAACCGGACACCAGGGGGAAACTGGGAGGCCCGGAATTTCTCGCGGCGCGGGCGCGGAAGAATGCGGGAACCGGCGGGTTCCGGGCACGGGAAAAGCCCCGGGCCGCGGCAAGCGCGGGACGGGGCTTTTCGAGCCGTGGGAATACGGCGGGCCTGGGTCAGTCGTTGACGCAGACGTTGCCGAAGGCCGGGTTCAGCAGGCCGATGATGTCGATGGTGTTGCCGCAGACGTTGACCGGAATGTGCACCGGCACCTGGATGGTGTTGCCGGAGACGACACCCGGGGAGTTGAGGGCCGCGCCCTCGGCGCCCGAGTCGGCGAAGGCCGGGGCGGCGGCACCCATGGCCATGAGCGTACCGGCGGCGACGGCGGCGATCTTGGTGTACTTCACGTGAAACCCTTTCTTGTGCGGAGTCCGGAGCGGCCACGGCTTTCGTGCCGCACGAGCGCGGACCTGATCACTCGTGACTCCGCCGTTTTCATTCGTAACGATTTCAGGCGGTACGCGACACTGCTCGGCGAGATGATCGCCCCAATACCGCCCGAATGATGCAGTTCTGGTCAGCCGACCGTGTTCCCGCCCGCGAGATGTGCGGGAGCGCAACGGGCCCGGACCGCTCGGAGGAGGAACGCCGACGGCCCGGGCCCGGGAGCGGACCGGATCAGCGGTTGCCGACCCCGTTGCCCGAGAGGACCGGGATGCCGTCCAGGATGTGCGACAGCGGCTCGTCGCCCTTGGCCTGGGTGGAGTTCTCGGTGCACTGCTGGTTCTGCGGGTTGGACAGGACGTTGACGTCCTGGACCGTAATCGGGACGAGGCCGATGAGCGAACCGAGGTTCGCCTTGACCGGCAGGCCGACGCAGGGCTTGTTCAGCGAGCCCTGGACCAGGTCGAACTGCGGGCTGCCGTCGCCGCGCGTCTCGGCGTTGCCGAACACCTGCGAGGCACCGTTGCCGTTGACCGAGGTCGTGCCACCGTCGTTGCCGATGGCCATCGCCTGCGCGGCGCCGAGCCCGAGGATGGAGGCGGCGACGGCACCCGTAGCCAGGACCTTCTTGATCACGATGAACCCTTCTCGTACTGGATGCCCCGTAGCCGGAGCGCCCTGAACAACTGCCGGGCCGACGTTTGGTTATCACCATTCACTCGAATGCCCGGAAGACACGGACGCCCGTACGAAAGTGATCGAGTAATACTGTCGGAAATCGAGAGGCGAAACGTTCACTCGCGACCAGGCCGTGTGCGCACAGAAAATTCACCGCATTTACGTTTCTCGCGCACGCGAACGTCGTTATGGGTGTCGTCAAGCCGCTCCGCCAGGAGGGCCGCCCCGGATGGCGGGTCCGACGGCTGCTGCACCGCCTGATGAACGAAGTGCGGACCACGCGTCCGCGAGAAATGTCCCAAGGAAGGGCACCAATGCGAAAAGCCTTGAGTAAGAGCATGCTCGTCATGGCGGCGGCGTCAGGCATCCTGACGGCCTCCGGCGGCTATGCCTTCGCCGATGCCACGGCCGACGGTGCCGCTGTCGGGTCGCCGGGCGTCGCCTCGGGCAACGCCGTGCAGGTCCCGGTGCACGTCCCCGTCAACCTCTGCGGCAACACGGTCAACGTGATCGGCGCGCTGAACCCCGCCTTCGGCAACGAGTGCGAGAACGAGGGCGGCGACGCGGAGGCCGGTGACGCCCAGGGGGCGAGCGCCGAGGGCGTGGCCGCCGGTTCCCCCGGCGTGCTCTCGGGCAACCTGATCCAGGTGCCGGTCGACGTCCCGGTGAACGTCTGCGGCAACACGGTCAACGTGATCGGCCTGCTCAACCCGGCCGCCGGCAACGAGTGCGAGAACGGCGACGACGAGGGCAACCCGCCCACCGAGGAGCCGCCGACGGAGCACCCGCCGCACAAGCCGCCGCACCACCACAAGCCCCCGCACCACAAGCCGCCGACCGGTCACCACGACCACGACTGCGACTGCGGCCACGAGCACAAGCCGCCGAAGCCGCCGAAGCCGCCGGTGCACCACCACGACGACGACTGCCCGCCGAGCCACAAGCCGCCGAAGCCGCACCACCCGAAGCCGCCGAAGACTCACAAGCCGCCGGTGCACCACCACAACGACGACTGCCCGCCCAGCCACAACCCGCCGACCCCGCCCGCGCACAACCCGCCCACGCACAACCCGCCGACCCACACCGGTTGGCACCACACGCCTCCGAAGCACCACAAGCCGCCGCAGATGGCGCACACCGGTGCCAACGAGAACCTGGGCATCGCCGGTGGCGCCAGCGCCGCGCTGGTGCTCGGTGGCGGCCTGCTGATGCGCCGCGCCCGCGCCGCGAAGAAGTGAGCTGACGCTTCCCCGAGCACGAAGAGGTCCGGCCCGACAGCCCTGTGCTGTCCGGCCGGACCTTTTGTGTCCGGCGCGCCGTGCGGCGTACGCGTCAGACCACGCCGAGCCCCGCGCGCTCCAGGCAGGCGGCGACCGCCGCCGTCTCCTGGGCGTCCAGCGGGCGCATCGGCGGGCTCATGACGTTGGTGGCGATGATCCCGCGCAGCATCAGCGCGGTCTTGAACGCCCCGAGCCCCGCCGCCGTGGCCGACGCCGTGCCTGGGCGGGCGGCTCGCACGATGTCGAACAGCGCGACCAGACGGTCCTGTTCGGCGCGCGCGGTCGCCCAGTCGCCGCGCGACGCCGCCTCGTGCAGGCGTACGTACCCGTGCGGATCGACGTTCCCGAGCCCCGGCACCGAGCCGTCCGCGCCGCCGAGCATCATCGCGTCGACCACCAGCTCGTGGCCGGTGAGCACCGAGAACCCCGGCAGTTCGCGGGCACCGATGACCAGCCGTCGGAACGAGCCGTCGTCGCCGCTGGAGTCCTTCACCCCGGCCAGCACGCCGTCGGCGGCGAGCGGCAGCAGCAGTTCCGGGTCGAGCTTGCTGTGCACGCAGACCGGCACGTCGTACGCCAGGACCGGCAGGTCGAGCGCGGCGGCGACGTCCCGGAAATGGCGGTCGATCTCCGTGGGATGGGTGCGCGTGTAGAACGGCGCGGTCACGACGACGGCGTCGGCGCCCAGCTCGGCGGCGCGGCGGGCGCGCTCGATCGCCCGGTTGGTGGTGGTCTCTATCGCGCCGACGAGGACCGGCACCCGGCCGCCCGCCGCCGCGGTGACGGCCTCGATGACCCGGTCCTGCTGCCCCGGGGTGAGGTAGGCGGTCTCGCCGGAGCTGCCGAGGGCGAAGAGTCCGGTGACCCCGCCGTCGACGAGGTGCCCCACGACCCGCTCCAGCGAGGGGATGTCGAGCTCGCCGTCCGCGGTGAGCGGGGTGACGACGGGCGGGATCACTCCCGTGTAGCGCGGGGTGCGGGCGGTCATGCGGTGCTCCTTGCGGACGGTACGGGAGATGCGGAGGTCTGGGGGTGGACGCAGTGGTGGCGGTGCCCGTGGCGGCCCTCGGTGCGCTCGGGGAAGACCGTGGCGCAGGCGTCGTCGGCCTTCCAGCAGCGGGTGCGGAAGGGGCAGCCGGTCGGCGGGTTGGTCGCCGAGGGGACGGGGCCGGTGAGCACGATGCGCTCGGTGCTCTCCAGCAGGCTGGGCGTGGCGGAGAGCAGTGCCTCGGTGTACGGGTGCGAGGGGGCGCCGGCGACGTCGGCCGCGCGGCCCTCCTCGACGATGCGGCCGAGGTAGAGGACGGCGATGCGGTCGGCGAGGTAGCGGACGGTCTGGATGTCGTGCGAGATGAACACCATCCCCAGGCCGAGGCGTTCGCGCAGGTCCATCAGGAGGTTGAGGACCTGGGCGCGGACCGACACGTCGAGCGCGGAGGTGGGTTCGTCGGCGACGATCAGTTCCGGTTCCAGGGCCAGGGCGCGGGCGATGGCGACGCGCTGGCGCTGGCCGCCGGAGAGCTGTCCGGGCAGCGCGGCGAGGGTGTGGCCGGGGAGGCCGACCAGGTCGAGGAGTTCGGCGACCCGGGCGGCGCGTGCTTCGCGGGTGCCCCGGCGGTGCACGTCGAGCGGGTCGCGGAGGATCTGCTCGACGGTGAGGCGCGGGTTGAGCGCGGTGGACGGGTCCTGGAAGACCACGCCGACGGCGGAGCCGAAGTCCTGGCGGCGCTGGGTCCCGGTCATCTCCCACAGGTCGCGGCCGTGGAAGGTGACCGTGCCCTCGGTGGGCTTCTGGAGGCCGGTCAGGACCCGGGCGAGGGTGGACTTGCCGCAGCCGGACTCCCCGACGAGGCCGATGATCTCGCCGCGCTTCACCTCCAGGTTCGCGTCGGTGAGGGCGTGGACGGCGTCGCGGCGGAAGACGCCTCCGCTGCGTGCCTTGTGGCGTACGTGAACGCCGTCGAGCCGGATCACAGGGCGCTCCCTTCGAGCTGTGCGGTCCTCGCCGGGTGGTGGCAGGCGAAGCCGTGGTCCCGCGCGGTGCCGCGCGGGGTGAGTGCGGGGGTGGTGGTGCGGCACAGTTCGGTGGCGGCGCCGCAGCGTGAGGCGAAGCGGCAGCCGGGGCCGAAGCCCTGGGGTGCGGGGACGACACCGCGGATCTGGTGCAGCCGGTCGGCGCCGGCCTCCAGTGAGACGACCGAGCCGAGCAGACCGCGGCTGTAGTGGTGGGTGGGGGCGGTGAGGACGGAGCGGGTGGCGCCGACCTCGGCGAGCCGGCCGGCGTACATCACCGCGACGCGGTGCGCGAGGTCGCCGACGAGGGCGAGGTCGTGCGAGACCAGCACCATGGCGAAGCCGAGCTCCTCGCGGAGCCGTACGAGGAGTTCGACGACCTGGGCCTGGACGGTGACGTCGAGTGCGGTGGTCGGTTCGTCCGCGATGAGCAGGCGGGGGCTGCGGGAGAGGGCCATGGCGATCAGGACGCGCTGGCGCTGGCCGCCGGAGAGCTCGTGGGGGTAGCTGCGCAGGGTGCGTTCGGGTGAGAGGCCGACGAGTTCGAGGAGTTCGGCCGGTGTCTTCGTACCGCCGCGCGAGGTGAGCTGCTTGAGCTGGGTGCCGACGAGTACGGAGGGGTTGAGGGAGGAGAGCGCGTCCTGGTAGACCATCGCGATCTCGGGGCCCATCAGGGCGCGGCGTTCCTTCGGCGGGAGCTTCAGGAGGTCGCGGCCCCGGTACAGGATCTCACCGCTGACCTCGGCGTTGCGGGCGAGGAGGCCCATCACGGCCAGGCTGGTGATGGACTTGCCGCAGCCGGATTCGCCGACGAGGCCCAGGGTCTCGCCCTCGTGGACGGAGAAGGAGAGGGAGTCGACGACCGGTGTGGTGCCGTACCGGTCGGGGAAGCGGATGGCGAGGTCGCGTACGACGAGGAGTTCGGCCGCGTCCTCGGGGACCGGGGTGATGGCGGGCTCCTGGGCGTGGACGCGCCGGGCGAGCTTGGCCAGGGCGGTGTCGATGTCCACGGTGGAGCGGGCCTCGACGGGGTCGGGGGCGGTGGGGGTGTCGGAGGGGGTGGCGGGGCGGGCGGCCCTGGGCGCGGCGGAGGCGTCGGTCAGGCCCTCGGAGAGGATGTTGAGGGCGAGGACGGTGACGAGCAGCGCGAGGCCGGGGAAGAAGGTGGCCCACCAGCCGCCGGCCAGGAGGATCTGCCGGCCGTAGGCGAGGACGCTGCCCCAGCTGGGGTCGGGGTCCTGCACTCCGGCGCCGATGAAGGAGAGGCTGGCCTCGAAGATGATCGCCTCGGCGACCATGACGGTGGCGAACACCATGACCGGGGCCATGCAGTTGACGGCGACGTGCCGGAGCACGATGTAGCCGCGCCGGGCACCGATGACCTTCTCGGCGGCGACGTAGTCCTCACCGTACTGGGACAGCACGTTGGCGCGGACCACGCGGGCGAGCGAGGGGGTGTAGACGAAGGCGATGGTGAAGATGATGACGGGGACGCTGGTGCCGAAGACGGCGACGAGGACGGCGGCCAGCGCGATCGGCGGGAACGACATCACCACGTCGAGGGTGCGCATCACGGACTCGTCGCCGAGCTTGCGCGAGGTGGCGGCGAGCGCGCCGAGCACGGAGCCGGCGACCAGGGCGACGGCGGTGGCGCCGAGGCCGATGACCAGCGAGTAGCGCGAGCCGTGGACGACGCGGGCGAAGACGTCGCGGCCGGCCCGGTCGGTGCCGAACCAGTGGTCGCCGCTCGGTGCCTGGACGGGGGTCCCGGTGGTGAGCGGGTTCTGGGTGAGCAGCGGGGCGAGGACCGCGCCGAGGACGACGAGGATCAGCACGCCGAGCGCGATGCGGGAGGTGACCGGGAGCGCCCGGAAGGCGATGCCGGGGCGGGAGAGCTTGGTGGTCAGCCGGCTGGTGTCAAACATGTCAGACCGTCCTGATGCGCGGGTTGACCAGCAGGTAGAGCAGGTCGACGATGACGTTGACCACCAGGAACGCGATGGCGATGGTCAGTACGGTGCCCTGGACCAGGGCGACGTCGCCGCCCGTGACACCTTCGAGGATGAGCTTGCCCATGCCGGGCAGGTCGAAGATCGCTTCGATGACGACGGCACCGCTGAGCAGGTAGCCGACCTTCACGCCGAGGACGGTGAGCGGGGTGACGAGCGCGTTGCGCAGTACCGAGCGGATCACCAGGAGGACGGGAAGGCCGTTGCCGCGGGCGGTGCGGACGTAGTCGCGGTCGAGTTCGGCGACCATCGAGGTCCGTACGAGGCGGGCGAGCGAGGCGGCGACGGGGACGGCGAGCGAGACGGCGGGCAGGGCCATCGAGCGCAGCCAGCCGCCGAAGGAGTCGGCCGGGTTGGTGTAGCCGCCGGTCGGGAAGACCGGGCTGTTCAGGGCGAACTGCTGGATGAGCAGGACACCGAGCCAGAACGAGGGGACGGCGACCCCGGCCATGGACAGCACCCGGAAGAGCTGGTCGGGCCAGCGGTCGCGGTACATCGCGCCGAGCACTCCGGCGACGACGGCGAGGACGATCGCGAGGATCAGGCCGAGGAGCGTCAGCTGGAGGGTGAGCGGGAAGGCGGCGGTGATGCGGTCCGCGACGGGCTGGCTGGGCGGGACCGTCATGCCGAGGTCCAGGTGGAGCAGCTGACCGAGGAAGTGGAAGTAGCGTACGGGCAACGGGTCGTTGAGGCCGTTGGCCTCGGCGAAGGCCGCACGGGCCTCGGGTGTGGCGCTCTCCCCGAGCGCGTTGAAGGCCGGGTCGACCGGCGAGAACTGCAGCACCACGAAGACGAGCAGCGCGATGCCGAGGATCATCACCGGCATCATCGCGACGCGGCGCAGCGCGAGCCGGAGAAAAGCAACCATCGTCGGGTTCCTTGCGGTTGGGCGGTCCGGTCCGGGACGCCGGGTGGGGTCGTACGCCCCGGACCGGGGCTTTCAGGCGGGGCCGGCGGGCCTCAGCCGCGGCTGACGTCCAGGAAGGACAGGCCCGTGGTGGGCAGCGGCTTGAAGCCGGGCAGCGCCTTCTCGTTCCAGGCGGTGGGCAGCTTGCGGTGCAGGATCGGGTAGAGGGCGGCCTCGTCGGCGACGAGGTCGGTGACCTGGCCCCACAGTTCCTTGCGCTTGGCCTCGTCGGCGGCCTGGGCGGCCTTGTCGAGGGTCTGCCTGACCTTCTTGTACGCGGCGGACTCGCCCCAGCCGTAGCGGCTCTCGGGCCAGAAGCCGTAGTAGAACCAGCGCAGCAGCAGGTCGGCGTCGTTGCCGAAGACCGAGGGGTCGCCGGGGGCGACGAGGACGTCGAAGTCGCCCTTGTCGATCTTGGCGTACTGGGCCGGGGACTGGGCGACGTTGAGTGTGACCTTGACGCCGGCGGCCTCCCAGCTCTCCTTGAGCAGCGGCGCGATGTCCTTGACCCAGCCGGTGTCGGTGGTCAGGACGGTGAAGGAGAGTCCCTTGACGCCCGCCTCGTCCAGGAGCTTCTTCGCCTTGTCCACGTCGTGCGTGTAGACGGTGGCTGCCTTGTGGTAGTCGGGGTGGGTGGCGGGAACGTAGCCGGTGGCGGCGGTGGCGTTGCCGACCATGGCGGTGGAGATGATCTTCTCGGTGTCCAGGGCGTAGTGCAGCGCCTGGCGCACCCGCTTGTCGGCGAACCGCTCGTCGGCCGTGTTGAACATGAGGAAGAGCAGGCCGAAGGACTGCACCGACTCGGTCTTGGCGGAGCCCGAGAGGCGCTTGACGTCGATGTAGGGGACGTCCTCGATGGCCTGGACGCGGCCCGACTCCATGGCGCTGACGCGGGCGGACTGGTCGGACATCAGGCGCCAGACCATCTTCTTGGCCTTGGCGGGGTGGGAGCCGTTGTACTTGTCGTACGCCTCGAAGACGATCTTGTCCTCGCGGGTGGCGGAGACGAACTTGTACGGTCCCGAGCCGACCGGCTTGGCGTCGAACGCCTTGGGGTCGGGCGCCACGATCTTCTTCGGCACGATCCGGGCGACGGCGATGCGGGACGGGAAGAGCGCGAAGGGGTACTTGAGCTTGAACTCGACCGTGCCCGCGTCGACGGCCTTCACGGTGTCGATGAAGGGCACGAACTGGGCCATCAGGGAGGCGTTCTTCGGGTCCAGGATGCGTTCGAAACTGAACACCACGTCGTCGGCCGTGACGGGCGAGCCGTCGTGGAAGGTCGCGCCCTCGCGGAGCGTGGCGCGGTAGGTGGTGGCGTTGATCTTCTTCGGCATCTCGGTGGCGAGTGCGGGCCGTGCCACGAGTGTGGCCGGGTCGAGATCCACCAGGCCCTCGAAGATGTGCATATTGGCGGCGTACGGGGTCGCGCCCGAGGTGATCATGGGGTCGAATCCGGTCGACAGCGGGTAGGACAGACCGGCCTCGATGAGGTCGCTGCCGCTGCCCTTGTCCGTCGAGCCGTTGGCGGTCGAGGACGGCCCGCCGCACGCGGACAGGCCGGCCGTGATGGCGGCCGCGGCGCCGACGACGCCGGTGTAACGCAAGAAGGTGCGGCGCTCGACACCGGCTGATCTCAGCTCGGGCACGGGTCCTCCAGGGACTTGAGGTGGGGCGTCTGGGACGGGAGACGGAGAGCTGGCGCGGGTTCACGGGGACCGTGGGACCCTGAGCGTCAGACGTCAGATGTCTGATGCCTTGATAGCGTGGGAACGTAGCTTGACAATCGAGAGGGGTCAAGAGGTGGGGAGTTCACATATGTCCGGAACGAAACCCGGCCGGCAGCTGCTCCGGCAGGAAGTCGTGGACGGAATCAAGCGGTACATCCTTGAGGAACGGCTCCGCCCCGGGGACCCGCTGCCCACCGAGCCCGCCCTGTGCGAGGCGCTCGGCGCCAGCCGCTCCAGCGTCCGCGAGGCCGTCAAGATCCTCAACGCGCTGGACATCGTGGAGGTCCGCCACGGACACGGCACCTACGTCGGGCGGCTGAGCCTGTCCGCGCTCGTCGAGAGCCTGACCTTCCGGGGCCTGCTCTCCCCCGACGACGACTTCCAGGTCATGGCCGACCTGGTCGACGTGCGCGAACTGTTCGAACGCGGGATGGCCGACCGGATCGTCTCGCAGCTCAGCCCCGAGCAACTGGACTCGCTGGACGCCCTCGTGGCCACCATGCGCGAGACGGGCGCCCAGGAGGGGCACGGCTTCGTGGACGCCGACCGCGCCTTCCACGCCCAGCTCGTGGCCCCGCTGGGCAACGAGCTGATCGGCCAGCTCTCGATGGCCTTCTGGGACGTGTACACGATCGTCGCGCCGCACCTGGACGGGTTCACGCAGGCCGACGAGACGGCGACGATCACCGCCCACCAGAACATCGTGGACGCCGCGCGGGCCGGTGACATCACCGGGTTCATGAAGGCGCTGGGCGAGCACTACGCGCCCGTGCGCCGCCGGATCGCCGAGGCCCGCGCCCGGCGCTGAACCGCCCGCGCGGCGCCGGGCGACCGCGCGGACCGGCCGGGGCGACCCCGCAACGACCCTTGACGGCCGCCTCGGGCGGTGCCTAGGGTCCGTGTGCCGACAGGACATCTGACGTCATGCATCTGATGTCGAGGTCCGAGCCCGGCAACTTCCCCGCCGCGCCCCCAGGAGAGCACCTCCATGCCGTTGACGGACCTCTCGCTCGACGCCTGCCGCGACTACCGGCCGCCGCTGCCCGCACCCGCGGACTTCGACGCCTTCTGGTCCAGGACCCTGGACGAGGCCCGCACCCACGCGTCCGGCGAGCCCGTGTTCGCCGAGGTGCGCACCGGGCTCACCCAGGTCCGCACGTACGACGTGACGATTCCGGGCTTCGCCGGGCAGCCGGTACGCGGCTGGCTGCGGATGCCCGCCGGGGCGGCCGAACCCCTGGGCTGCGTGGTGGAGTTCCTGGGCTACGGGCGCGGCCGGGGCCTGGCCCACGAGAACCTGCTGTGGGCCTCGGCCGGTCACGCCCACCTGCTGATGGACACCCGGGGGCAGGGCTGGTCGGCGGCCGGCGGCGCCACCGCCGATCCGGACGGGGGCGCGCCGGGCGTGGTGCCCGGCTTCCTGACCCGGGGCGTCGAGAGCCCCGAGACGTCCTACTACCGGCGGCTGTTCACCGACGCGGTGCGGTGCGTGGACGCGGTGCGCGAGCACCCGGGGATCGACCCGGACCGGATCGTGGTGACCGGGATCAGCCAGGGCGGCGGCATCACCCTGGCCGTCGCCGGGCTGGTGCCGGGGCTCGCCGGGGTGATGCCGGACGTACCGTTCCTGTGCCACATCCGCCGGGGCGCCGAGATCGCGGGGCGCCCTCCGTACACCGAGATCGCCGAGTACCTCAAGCTGCACCGCGACCGCGCCGAGCAGGTCTTCACCACGCTCGCGTACTTCGATGCCGCACTGCACGCCACCCGGGCGACGGCCCCCGCGCTGTTCTCCATCGCGATGATGGACGACATCTGCCCGCCCTCCACCTGCTTCACCGCCTACAACGGATACGCCGGGCCCAAGGACGTACGGGTCTATCCGTTCAACGGGCACGAGGGCGGCGCGGAGTACCAGCAGCGGGAGCAACTGGGCTGGGTGGCCTCCCTGTTCGCCGGCCTGTCATCGGGGCAGGCCGGTCGCTCCTGACGAGAGAGAGATCGTCCATGCAGCGAACCGTCCCTGTCGCCCTGCTCGGCGCCGCCCTGCTGGTCGTCACCACGACCGGCACCGCGCAGGCGGCGTCACCCGCCCCCGGCACGCTCACGTCCCAGGACCTGACCGTCGACGGCGTCGGCTCCCCCCACTACCGCATCCCGGCCCTGACCAGCTCGAACAAGGGCACCCTGCTCGCCGCGTACGACGCCCGGCCCACCCTGGGCGACCTGCCGTCCCACATCGGGATCGTGATGCGGCGCAGCACCGACGGCGGAACGACCTGGCAGGCGCAGCAGGTGGTCCGCAAGGACGCCGCGCCGAAGGGGTACGGGGACCCGAGCCTGCTGGTCGACCGGGTCACCGGGCGGATCTTCCTGTTCTACGCGGCCGGGGAGAACCAGGGCTTCTCCGGCTCCGCCACCGGCAACGACGAGACCGACCCGGACGTCCTCCAGGCCGACTACAGCTACTCCGACGACGACGGTCTCACCTGGACCCACCGCCGGATCACGAAGCAGATCAAGAACCCGGCCTGGGGCGGCATGTTCGCCGCGTCCGGCGAGGGCATCCAGCTGCGCAACGGCCCGCACAAGGGCCGGCTGATCCAGCAGTACGCGATCCGGAACAACGGGTCCAACTACGCGGTCAGCGCCTACAGCGACGACCACGGCGACACCTGGCACACGGGCACGCCGGTCGGTCCGGGCGGCGACGAGAACAAGACCGTCGAGCTGAACGACGGCACGGTCATGCTCAACAACCGCTCGGCGCCGTACCGTACGGTCGCGTACTCCTCGGACGGCGGGGCCACGTACACGCCGTTCGTCCAGGACACCGAGCTGCCCGACCCGGCGAACAACGGCTCGGTCATGCGGTACGCCCCCGACGCGCCGGCCACCGACCCGCAGTCCTCCTGGCTGCTGTTCAGCAACACCGAGGCCACCTCGCGCAAGAACCTCACGGTCAAGATGTCCTGCGACAACGGGAGGACCTGGCCGATCAAGAAGGTCGTGGACCCGGGCGCCGCCGCCTACTCGACGCTGACCCGGCTCCCCGGCGGGCGGCTCGGCCTGCTGTACGAGCGGGGGAACTACGAGCACATCACGTACTCCTCGTTCGACCTGAAGTGGCTCGGCGGCACCTGCGCGGACATCACCCTCACCCCGCCGGCCACGCTGAAGGCGGGGACGAGCGCCGAGATCACCGTCCGGGTCGTCAACCGGATGGACGTCCGCCGCGACGCGGGCACGGTCGAGCTGACCGTGCCCGCCGGCTGGACGTCGAAGCCGGTGGCGTTCCCGGCGACCCGGCCGGGCGAGGGCGCGAATGTGAAGGTCCCGGTCACGGTCCCGGCCGGCGCCTCCGGTGACGTGAGGCTCACCGCGACGTACCGGGCGAGCGGGAAGACGGCGTCGGGGAGCGCGACGGTGACGGTCACGCCGTAACCGCCCGGGCCGCGCCCCCTTACGCGGTCAGCGTGGCCATGTCCACGACCCGGCCGGCCGCTTCGGCGACCGCCGGGTCGTGGGTGGCGACGACGGTGACGCACTGGTCCTCGCGGGTGCGCTCGGCCAGCAGCGCGGCCAGCTCGCCCGCCTGGGACCGGTCGACGGCGGCGGTCGGTTCGTCGACGAGGAGGAGCCGGGGCGACAGGAAGAGCGCGCGGGCCAGGGCGACGCGCTGGCGTTCACCGCCGGACAGCTGCTCGGGGCGGTGGCGCAGCCGGTGCCCCAGGCCGACCGCGCGCAGCGCCTCCTCGGCCCGGGGCCGGTGCGTGCGGGGGCTGCGGCCGCCGATGTACGCGGCGGCCAGGAGCTGGTCGACCGCGGGGAGCGCGGAGAGCAGGTTGCCGCTCTGGAACATGTAGCCGATGTGGTCGCGGCGGACCCGGGCGCGCCCGGCGTCGGTGAGGGCCGCGAGGTCGTCGCCGCCGAGCAGGACCCGGCCGGCCGAGGGCCGCAGCAGGGCGCCCGCCACGGCGAGCAGCGAGGACTTGCCGGAGCCGGAGGGGCCGACGAGGGCGGTCATCACGCCCGGTTCGAAGGTGAGGGCCAGGTCCTCGAAGACGGTGGTACGGGTGTCGCCCCGCCCGAAGGAGACGGTGACGCCGTCCAGTTCGAGCGTGCGGGGCGTCGGGGCGTTCATCGGTTGGCTCCCAGCATGATCAGCGGGTCGGCGGCGGTGATCCGCCGCAGGGTGAGGGCGGTGCCGGCGAGCCCCACGGCCGCGACGGTGCACATGGTGGTGACGAGCGTGGTGGCCGGCAGGCTGAAGGGCACCTGCTCCCCCACGAGCAGGCCGACCGCCGCCGCGAGGACGGCGCCGAGGGCGGTGCCGGCCACGACGACCAGGGCCGCCTGGACGACGGTGTGGGCGAGCAGCCGCCTGCGGGAGGCGCCGAGGGCGCGGAGCAGGGCGAGTTCGGGTCCGCGCTGTACGGTCCAGACGGCGAAGAAGGCGCCGACGACGAGCGGGGCGATCAGGTAGAGGAAGACCTGGATCGAGGTCATCGTGACGCGCTCGCCGGTGTAGCCGGGGGCCGCCTCGTACGCCTCCTCCTCGGTGAGCGTGGTGGTGGAGTGGCGCTCGTCCAGGTCCGCCGCCGGGGTGGTGGGCGGGGTGCGCAGGGCGAGGGCGCTGACCTGGTCGGGCACGGCGGTGGCGGCGGGCGCGCCGGGGGTGCTGAACCGGATGCGCTGCCAGGTCCTCAGCGGCACGTAGGCGGCGGGCACATGGCCGTAGCTCAGGCGGCCGGTGGCCCCGACGACGCGGAGCCGGATGCCGAGGCGGTCGATGACGAGGGTGTCGCCGACGGCCACCCCCTCGTCGGTGAGCGCGTCGGAGATCACGACGGTGCCGGCGTCGGCCGTGGTGAGCCGGCTGCCGCTGGTCACGGCGGGGCTGAGGAAGCCGTCCGGTTCGACCCCGAAGGCGGCGAGGTCGACCTCGGCGCCCCGGTCGGTCGTGCCACGGGTGATGGAGACGCCGAGCGGCGTGGTGTCGGTGCCGGCGTCCGCACGCCAGGCGGCGGCCGTCTTCGCGTCGAGGAGGCTGCGGGCGAACTGGTCGGAGCGGGCGTCGGACGAGAAGACCAGGTGGGAGGCGGGCAGGGCGCGCAGGGCCGAGACGGTGTCGTCGCCGAGGCCGGTGGTGAAACCGGAGACGATGCCGACGAGTGCGGCGACGAGCACCACGACGGACCCCATGAGCGCGAAGCGCCCTCGGGCCGCGCGCAGCTCCAGCAGTGCGAGGAACACGGGTGGTTTCCTTCGGGATCGGTTGAGGGGACGGGAGGGTGCCGTTCGGGGAGGGCGCGCTTCGGGACAGCGCGCGCGTGCAGGACGGCGCCCTTCCGGCACGGCGTCTTTTAGGGACGGTGCGTCGCCAACATAGATGATGGGGACGCAGCGTCCCCAAGTGGGGG
Organism: Streptomyces sp. SID9727; assembly: GCF_010550605.1. Taxonomy (GTDB): domain Bacteria; phylum Actinomycetota; class Actinomycetes; order Streptomycetales; family Streptomycetaceae; genus Streptomyces. The sequence continues at coordinate 2,733 of NZ_JAAGNI010000320.1, read as the reverse complement.
GCCGGTTCAGCGGGAGCCCGGGGCTTCTAGGGCGTGTTTCGAAAGTAGCGCCGTCCGCCCGTAGGGCGGGTCCGGCGGCGTCTGGTGCGTGCGATCGCAAGGCGGAGGGTCGCCCCGATACTGGTTGTATCGGGGTGATCCCGACAACGCGGCGAGCGTGCGTGCCAGGCGTCGCCGGACAGGCGGGACTTTCGAAACACGCCCTAGACTGGGCGGATGCCCCGGATCAGCGCCGCCACGGTCGCCGAGCACCACGCCCAGCAGCGGCAGGCCCTGGTGCGGGCAGCGCGCGGCCTGTTGGAGGGCGGCGACGCGGAGGCGGTCACCTTCGCGGCGGTGGCCCGGGCGACGGGCCTGGCGCGCAACAGCGTCTACAAGTACTTCCCCGGCCGGCCCGAACTCCTCGCGGCCGTCGTCGAGGACGCGCTGCCCCGGTGGACGGACGCCATCGACGCCGGCATGACGGCGGCGCGCACCCCCCGGGAGCGGATCGCCGCCTACGTGTCGGCGCAGCTGGAACTGGTGCGCAGCGGCGAGCACCGGATCGCGCGGGCGCTGGCGGGGGTGCGGGACGCGCGGCTGGTGCGGGAGAGCGCGGGCCGGGTGCACGGCGCGCTGCTCACCCCGCTGACCGACGCGCTCACCGAGCTGGGCGAGGAGGACCCCCGCCGCACGGCGCTCCTGCTCCAGGGCATCGTGAACGCCGCCACGACGGCGATCGAGGCGGGCGACGACTACGCGGCGGTCAGCGAGCGCGCGGTGGGCATGGCGGTCAGGGCGGTCACGGGCGGACCCTGAGCCCCGTCACCCCGCGTTCAGCCGGTCCCGGATGCCGTCGAAGTGGGTGCGCATGGCCCGGACCGCGCGCTCCCCGTCGGCCGCCGCCACCGCCTCCACGATCTCGCGGTGCTGCCGGCAGGTGACGGACGGGTCCTGGTGGCCGTCGTCGAAGTCCTCGCGCACCCGGTCCATCGCGGCCCAGAACGCGTCGAGCACCTCGCTGAGCAGATGGTTGTCGAGTGAGGCGTAGAGCGCGAGGTGGAAGGCCCGGTCCGTGGCGCGCGCGACCCGGCCGCCGTCCGCCGCCTCGCCCTCCATCTTCGCGACGAGCGCGCGCAGCACGCCGAGGTCGTCCGCCGGGACGCCCGCCGCGACGGACGCGACGAGCCCGGCCTCCAGCGCCTCGCGCACCTTCATCAGCTCGGCCAGACCCGGTTCGCCCTGGCGGTGGCGGACGGCCGCCCGGAAGGCCAGGCCCTCGGCGAACGGCGACAGCGAGAGCGAGCCCACAAAGGTCCCGTAACCCCGGCGGATCTCCACGACCCTGACCGCCTGGAGCGACTTCAGGGCCTCGCGCACGGAGACCCGGCCGGCCTCGAAGAGGTCCATCAGCTCGGTCTCGGTGGGCAGGGCGTCGCCGGGAGCCAGGCGGCGCTCCAGGATGAGCTCCTTGACCCTGCGCTCGATGTCCTGAGCCATGGTGGGCCGCGCCACAACGTCCTCCCGAGGAACCGGTGCCCCTTGACCGTTCGCAGGAGCGTCTGATTAAGGTACCGCAGACATAAGACATCTTACGTCTCACGTCTGGAGCTCACCATGTCCCTGCCCGCACCGCTGCGCGGCGTCGTCCCGCCGGTCTGCACCCCGCTCGATCCGCGCGGGGAGGTCGACACCGCGTCCCTCGCCCGGCTCGTGGACCACCTCATCGGAGGCGGCGTACACGGGCTGTTCGCGCTCGGGTCCACCAGCGAGGTCGCCTACCTCACCGACGAGCAGCGCGCCACGGTCCTGGAGACCGTCGTCAACGCCACCGACGGCCGGGTCCCGGTCCTCGCCGGAGTCATCGACACCACCACAGCCCGGGTCGTTCGGCACGCCGAAGCCGCCGCCGCCCTCGGCGCGGACGCCCTGGTCGCGACCGCGCCCTTCTACACCCGCACCCACCCCCGGGAGATCGCCGCGCACTTCCGCCGGCTGCGCGCCGAGGTGGACCTGCCGCTGTTCGCGTACGACATCCCGGTCGCCGTGCACAGCAAGCTCTCCGCCGCCCTGGTCCGCGAGCTGGCCGAGGACGGCACGCTGGCCGGCCTCAAGGACAGCAGCGGCGACGAGGGCGGGCTGCGCCGGCTCGTCGTGGAGCTCGGCGGGCGCGAGGGCCGGGCACACGGACCCGTGCCGGGCTTCAGCGTCCTCACCGGTTCCGAACTGACCGTGGACGCGGCCCTGCTGGCCGGCGCCGACGGGGTCGTCCCGGGCATCGGCAACGTGGACCCGGCCGGCTACGTACGGCTCTACGAGGCCGCGCGCGCCGGCGACTGGACGCTGGCCGCCAAGGAACAGGAGCGCCTGGTCGAGCTGTTCGCGATGGTCGACGCGGGCCCGGAGGCGGACATGGGCCGCAGCTCGTCGGCGCTCGGCTCGTTCAAGGCGGCGCTGAGGCTGCTCGGGATCATCGAGTGCGGCGACACGGTGTTCCCGCAGATCCAGCTCTCGGCGGAGTCCGTCGCGTACGTCTCCGGGCGGCTGCGCGACGCGGGCCTGCCGCCGGTCCGATGACGGCTTCGACAGCGGCCCCCGGGACGCTTCCGACGCGGCGGCCGGTCGTCGGTCTGGACCTGGGCGGTACGAAGATCGCCGCCGCGCTGTTCGGCGCGGACGGCGCCGTGGCGGCCCGGCACTCCCGGCCCACCCCGGCCCGGGAGGGCGCGGCGGCGGTGCTCGACGCGCTCGCCG
>NZ_JAAGNI010000303.1 GCF_010550605.1 Streptomyces sp. SID9727 | reverse complement strand
GCCCCCGTCCGCTTCAGCCCGGCCACCGCGTCGGCCAGCCGGGCCCGGTCCAGGCAGCCCACGGCCTCGTGCGGGACGGTCCCCGGCCGGGCCACCCGCAACGTCACGGCGAGCGCGCCGCCCCCGTCGCCGAGCTTCCGCAGTTCGGCCCGCCGTCCCGGCAGCTCGCCCCGGAAGTCGGCCTCCTCGGCCGTCCCCAGCCGGGCGCGGCCGAACAGGTCCGGCGCCCACAGGTACACCTCACTGCCCGCCGGGCACGCCGCACGGAGGGTGTACGTGCCGGGCCGCACCGCGTAGTCGTACGCGCCCGCGTCCGGCGCACCGCTCCCGTCCGCCGCGCGCAGGGCGGTCGTCGGCACCGTGTAGACAGAGGCACCGAGCAGCTTCTCCTGGTTGCGGAACGGCGAACGCCCGTAGCGCACAATCCCGTTGCCGGGCCGGACCGTCACCAGCGGCGGCACCTCCGCCCGCGTCACCGAGACCGGGCGGGCGTCCGGGCGGTTCCAGCCCTGGTGCGGGTCGCGTGGCATGTGCACCCGGGCACCCACGGAGAACACCGCGTCGGTCACCGGGCTGTCCAGGTCGTGGAGGGCCCGGCCGTTCGACGTCCAGCCGGCTCCCAGGGCGAGGAAGGTGCGGGTCAGCACGTCCGGGGTGTGGCTGCTGTAATACGCCCCGCCCTGGCCCCCGACCACGAGGGGATCGTTGGCGGTGCTCTGCTCCAGACCGGGGTCGGTCCGGTAGCGCGGCCAGCCGTCCGCCTCGGCCACCGCCGCCGCCTGGAGGCGCTGCCGCTCGCCCCAGGGCGCGTAGTCGTCCAGCCGGCCCAGCCGCTGCCGGTCGGCGTACGCGGTCGTCGCGGCGGCCTGTCCGGCCTGCGCCCCGACCAGCAGGAGCGCCGCCAGCACGGCGTACCGGCCGCGCCGGGCCAGCACCAGCGCGCCCGCCACGGCCACCAGACCCCCCGCGAACAGCGGGTACGTCCACGTGGTGACCAGGGCACTGGACGCCGCCCCGGCGGCGATCAGCACGAGCACCCCGGCGCCGCCGAGCAGCGCCCGCCGGTCCGGCCAGGCGGAGGCGACGGACAGCCAGGCGGCGATGACCAGGAGGCCGGACAGCACGAACGTCTGGCGGTACGGGCTGCCGTTGGGCGTCGCGAAGGCGTGCCACAGCAGATGCGTCGGCTCCCACTGCAACGACAGGGCGACCCCCGCCACGAGCCCCGCCCACACCAGGCGTTCGGCGCGCGGGACCGCCCGGTGGAAGGCCAGGGCGCCCGCCAGGAGCAGGGCGCCGGTGCCGAGGAACGCCGCCGGCGTGAAGAAGCTGTACGTCGCCGGCAGCAACCGGGCCGCGACGTCGGGCCAGGCGGCCGGGGCGAATGTGCGCGTCCAGCCCGGGTAGGCGTGCCGTGTCCCGAGGAACACCGGCACCAGGACGGGCGCGGCGAGACCGACCCCGAGCGCCATCGAGCGCACGGCGCGCCCCAGGCCCCGTACCCGCTCCCGGCGCGTCCCGTCCTCCAGCACCAGCCGCACCACCAGCACCAGCGCCGCGCCGAGCGTCGCCATGTACGCGGTGTAGAAGTTCGACACCCAGGCCAGCGTCACCAGCAGCGTGCCCAGGACCGGCCGCCGGCCCGTCCGCGCCCACTCGGCGGCCAGGCACAGCAGCGGGAACGCGATCAGCCCGTCCAGCCACATCGGGTTGTACACGGCCTCGATCACCGACCACCCGCACAGCGCGTACGAGGCCCCGAGCACGGCCGCCGCCCACTCCTTGCCCCGCCCCCGCCGCAGCGCCGTCAGCAGCCAGGTCATCGCGGCCGCCGCCGCCCCGGTCTTGACCAGCGTCACCGCGTACACGGCCAGGTCCACGCGGTCCCGGGGGAAGACCCCGACGAGCAGGGCGAACGGGCTGCTCAGATACGTACCGAAGTCGGGCAGGAAGCTGGTGCCGAAGCCGGACTGCCAGTTGAGCAGCAGCCCGCCGTCGGCGCGGCCGTGCAGCAGGTCCCAGAGGCGGGCGTGGAACGGGACGAACTGGTTGCCCAGGTCGTTGACGCTGCGGGTGTGCGGGCCGAACGGATAGCTGCGGGCCACCGCGTCCCCGGCGCAGACGGTGAGGGCGGCGAGCACGGCGGCCAGGGCGGCGGCCCGGCCGCGCGGGGAGCGGAGAATCGACGGAGTCCTCATGGTGGGTTCGAATATGCCATCGAACATCATCAAATCCCCTGGCCAGACGGGTGGTTCACGTGATCGACCGCCAGCCTTCATGCGAACACCCCCGCTCGGTCATCCTGCACATCGGCGAGGGCGCCCGCCGAGTACGGGACAGCTGTGGATGCCGTGCGCGCGGGCCGCACGGAGGTCGTGGACGGCCCCGGGCAGGGCCGCTGAGGCCCCAGCAGTCTCCCGAAAGGATCGGTGAGGGCCTGGACGTTCATGCCGTGCTCCTTGTGTTTGCCCGAGTAGAGGGGGCGGTCAGCTGCGATGCGGTCGATCGGTAGGAGCGTGCCGTCCAGCAGCACGAACGCCTTGGTTGAGGCTGTGCGGGCGGCCTCGGCCAAGCTGGGTGCGAGATCGGCCAAGAGGTCGACAGCCTCGGTGACGTAGCGGCAGGCCGTCGTGATTCCGACCCCGAACCCGGCAGCGAGTTGGGCGTACGTGTGCCCCACACGCAGGTGAGCGAGCGTGAGGAGGGCCTGACGACCGGCGCTCAGCCGCCGCCACCGCGTCCCGATCGCGCGGCGGTGTCGGCGCAAATGCTGTGTAAGGAAGCGCAGGGTGGAGCGGGACACGTCGACGCCGGATGAGTAGGCAAGCACGCAGAAGCTCCCGGAAGTGGATGATCCTGTTCGCGTACCCGCCTGCCAGAACCTTCCCTTCTGCTTGCTTGTGGGAAAGTGACAGCTCTGCCTGTATCTGGCAGATGTACCTTTACCAGGGCGCTGGTTGGGGGATGCGGGCCATCGCATCGTGGTCGGCATGAGCGATACCACGCAGATCTCACTCGGCGCCCGCGGGTGGATGGTTCTCCTGACCTTGTGCGGCGCCACTTTCATGACCGGACTCGACTACTCGATCATCACCGTGGCCCTGCCGGAGATCGGCCGCAGCCTCGGGTTCGCCAGCCCCGATGCTCTGCAGTGGGTGGTTACCGGCTGCCTGCTGCCTACGGCTGCTCTGATGCCCCTGTTCGGGAAGCTCTCGGACATCACCGGCCGGCGACGGCTGTTCATCGCCGGGGTGTGCGCCTTCACCGGCTTCTCCCTCCTCGCCGGCCTCGCCCCCGTGGCCGCCCTCCTCATCACCGCCCGAGTCGGCCAGGGCATCGCAGCCGCGGCGATCGGCCCCACAGCACTGGCCCTGATGACGGCTGCCTTCCCCGAGGGACCGCAACGGACGCGGGCCCTGGGTGTCAACGGCGCACTGCTGTCGCTCGGCTTCGTCATCGGCACGATCGGCGGCGGCATCGTCACCAGCGGCCTGAACTGGCGGTGGACGATGCTCATCCTCTTCGGCATCGGTCTGCTTGTCCTCGTCGGCGCTGCCACGGTCGTGCAGGACACCCGGCACGGCCGGACTACCCGCCTCGACGTGCCTGGGGCCGTCCTGGCCAGCGGTGGCCTCTTCGCCCTCGTCTACGGGATCACCACCGGAGGCGCCAGCGGTTGGCTCAGCACGCCCACCCTGACCGCGCTGATCGGCGCCGCAGTTCTGCTCATTGGCTTCCTCGCCGCCGAGGCGCGTCACCCTGAGCCGCTCGTGCCATTGCGCCTGCTGCGTCGTACGACGGTGAAGTGGGGCATGGCGACTGGCTTGGTCACCTTCGGGATGTGCGGAGGAGCGACGCTGCTGTTGAGCATCTACATGCAGCAGGTCGTGGGGTGGACCGCACTGCAGACCGGCCTCGGCTTCACCGCCGAGGGCGTAGCTGCCCTGGCCGCGGGCAGCCTGGCTGCACGGTTGATCAGCGCCCGCGGCGCGGCATCCGTGATCGCTCTCGGCCTCGCGGTGCAGGGGCTGGGCACCCTGCTGATGGCGCTGCTGCCGGCGGACGGCAACCTCGTTCTGCTGTTGGGGAGTTCGGCGGCGATGGGCTTCGGGCATGTGCTGACCGTCGTGGCCGTCGTCACCACTATCACCTCCGGTCTCGAGGAGTCCGACCAAGGCGTCGCCGGAAGCCTGGCACAGATGCCGACCTTCGTCGGCGCGATCGGCGTGGCCGGACTGAGCGCCATCGTGGCGGCCCGCACGACGGCCCTGGCCCCCACCACCACGCAGAGGCTGGCGACGGTCGGCGGACTGCACCTGGCGTTCCTGGTGGCAGGAGCAGTCGTGCTGACCGGCGCGTTCGTCTGTGCAAGGGCCTTGCGCCGGTCTACGAACCTGTCGGCTGACGCGATGGCGGCCTGAATCCGCCCTCGTGCGATCTGCGCCGGCGCCCTTCCAGTCCCAGGAAGTGGCGCCGGCCATCAGTATCGGCCTACGCCGCGGAGCCAGACGTCAGTTCTGCCAGCCGACGCAGTCGATCCTGCGAAACCGACCCCGGCTCCGCCTGGAACACGGTCACGCCTTGTCCCTCATCATCTGGAGGGCGTAGCAGTTCTGCAGCCAGGGTCATGGCACCCACCTGGGGATGCCGGTACTCCCGCGCGATGGTGGCACAGTTGCTCACCGGATGCTCGGCCCACAGTTCCCGGAACTCAGGGCTGAGTTCCTTCAGTTCAGCGATGAAGGCCAGCAGTTGCTCATCGCCTGGGAAGTTGCTGACCGAGACCTGCAGGTAGGCGACGTCGTCCCGTGCCTTAGCGGCCCAGTCGGCGTACAGGCTTCGGGCGAATGCGAGTTCAAGGAAGTCGATGCGAACGAAATTGGGCGGGCGGCCTGTTGGCATGACGGGCCAGTGCGGTGCGAGCAGGGCATGCGCGAGCGGGTTCCAGGCGAGGATGTCGCCGCGGCGGCCCACGGCGATGGCAGGGGCGTCGGTGAACGCCTCGACCATGTGCGAGAGACCCGGGCGTAGCACCTCGGTCGGCGGTAATGAGGTCTGGGCCTGAGGGATACGCGCCAGCCGGTGCAGGTGTCGCCGCTCATCGGCGTCCAGTCGGAGAGTGCGGGCCAGGGCGTCCAAGACCTCATCTGAGACGTTCGGTGCCTGCCCCTGCTCCAGCCGAATGTAGTAGCCGACACTCACTCCGGCCAGCGGAGCCAGCTCTTCGCGCCGGAGCCCAGCTACTCGGCGACGGCGAACACCGCCGGGCAGGCCCAGTTCTTCAGGCTGCAGGCGAGCCCGTCGCGACCTCAGGAACTCACCCAGTGCAGACGAGGGGTACATCCCTTCAGCTTGACATGCAGCTGGCACCTCGGAGATCTGGAGGCGCAAACTTCCGGAAGATCCCGGTTGCCATCGGGCCGGCCGAGATCAGGGTCCGAGTGGAGCCCGTAGCCCCTGATCGTTCTGCCAACGCCGAGAACGGTCCGCCCTACCTGCTTGAACTGAGGTGGGAAAAGGGCTCGCTGTCCCCCGGCGGTCGGCACTCCGGCACATGGCGGCCAGCGGGGGGCGGCGAAGGCCCCGTCCGGCCGGACGGGGCCTTCGCCGTGGAGTGCCGACGCTCAGGTGAAGGTGTTGCCGGTGATGACCTGGCTGGAGACGAAGCACGGCTCCGGCGTCGCCGGACCGCAGAAGCCGGGGCGGTAGCCGAGGGTGAGGGAGTCGTCGGCGTCCTTGGGCGCCCACGTGACCGTCACGGTTGGCTGCGAAGCCATCTCACCTCAGCGCCGCCCGCTTCAACGCCCGGGTCCGGCGCGCGATGCGGCGGACCGTCGCGTTGCGCGGGATGAACGTGAGTTGTGCGGGAATCGCCCCGGGCAGTCCGAGCGCGGTGAGCCGCCGCCGTTTGAAGTACCGCCGCACGGTGTCGCGGTGGGCGATCAGGTAGCGCTCGGCGTCGGGGCGCAGGGGAGCCTGGAGCTGCGGCTGCATCGCGTAACCGACCGCGCCGACCAGCCCGGCGGTGCCGCGCGCGATCGCGTCCGGAGAGGGCATCGACCAGCCGGTCACCGCTGCCGGGTCCTCCAGGTCGGGGAGCAGGGCGTCCACGATGGTGAGGGGGATGCGGTTGCTGTTCTGGTACGGGCTGAGCTGTTGCAGCAGTGGGCCCGTGCCCAGGCGGGCGGCCGGCAGTCCGTAGAACGAGGCGGCGGTCAGCAGCGCGGTGGAGAAGCAGCCGACGACGAGGGCGGGACGCATCGACTCGAACAGCGTTTCGGCCAGGACCGGGCTGTCGGCCACGGTGAGCGTGGCGCCGAGCCGTACCGCCTCCTCCTCCAGGGTGCGCGTCCAGTGGGCGGGCGCGCTGGGATGCGGTTTGAAGACGATGCGGGTGTGGCCGAGGGCGACCGCGCCGCGCACCATCCTCGTGTGCTGCTCCTCTTCCTGAACAGGCGTCAGGATGCCCAGCGTGGAGAGGTACTGGCCGAGCAGGAGGGCGGGGCCCGGTCCGTCGCCGGGGACGGCGGGGGCGGCGACCGGGTCGGCCAGCTCGCCCAGCACCTTGAGGAACGCGTCCGTCGGGACGACCTCCGGCTCCACCCCGAACTCCGTGAGCAGCAAGGGCTTCAGACCCGGTACGAGGTCCAGGTGGAGGAGGCGGCGGATGCGGGTGCCGACCAGCTGGTCGAGCCGGCTGCGGGTGGGTCCGTAGCTCATGAGGCCGTCCGCGTACACATGCAGCGGGCTGTCCCCGAAGACCGTCGCCAGCGCCTGCGCGGGGTTGGCCTGGATGGACTCGCAGGCCAGTTCGACCGGTTCGTCGCCGAGGTCCCAGGCCGCGCGCACGGCACGCTCCCACAGCGGGGCGTCCTGTTCCCGGGGTGACCAGCCGCCCGGGTGGAACGGGCTGATGAACTCGTTCCAGGACCGCACCGCGTCGAACTCCGCGGCCAGCGCGTCGAACCCGGGCCGGCGGTGGAGTGGCGTGCCCAGCTCCGGGGCGGGCGAGGTGTCGCTCACGACGAGGACGCGCCGGTGCTCGGAGCGCGGCCCGAACATGCCGGAGCGCAGGGCCGCGACGAGCGTGGCGGCGGCGTACTGCGTGCACGCCGAGAAGATCTGGATGGTGGACCGGCCGGCGGGCGCGGTGTCCGTGCTGCCGGGCATCAGGCCGCGACCTCCCGCGAAACGGAGCGACGGCGCACCCGGCGCAGCCGGTCCGCACGGCGCTCACCCAGCGAATTCAGCGTTTCCGCGAGAATGTCCTGGGGCATGCGCCGCAGCGAAGCCGCACTCATCGAGCGCAATTTCCTGGCCACTGCTGGTTCGAACCTTTCGATGGATTCCAAATGGTGCGCCATGACCGCGCAGTACGTACGCACGGCCTTCGGCATCAGCCGGTCCGCCTCCGGATCCAGGGCCGTTTCCTCCAGCACCTGATCGAACGCGCGGATGAAGTCCAGCTGGCGCACATCGCCGATCTGGGTCAGCGAGGAGGCGACCCCGCGCCGGTAGAAGATCCCGGGCAGCCCGACCGCCGCGAAGGAATCGGCCTCCCGGTGCAGGCGCCAGATCCACGGCCGGTCCTCCGCCGTGCGCAGCCCGTCCCGGAACCGCAGCAGCCCCGAATCCGCGAGCCTGCGGTGATAGGCCCCGGCCCAGGCGTACGCGTAGTCCACGGGCGTCGACCGGTCGGCCGGCAGTATCACCTCGCGCGGGCTGACCACGGTGTTCCGCAGCCCGAACGGGACGCGGTGCACCGTGCGCACCCGGTCGGTGAACTGCACGTGGTCCGTACGGACGAAATCGCAGCCCAGGGCCGTGATCGCGGCGAGCAGCCGCTCGTAGTGCCCGGGTGCGGCCCAGTCGTCGCCGTCCAGGAACGTGAGGTACTCGCCGCGCGCCGCGTCGATCCCCGTGTTGCGCGCGGTGGCCAGACCCCCGTTCCGCTCGTGCGGGACCAGGACGGCACCCGGGAGCTCGCGCTCGGCGCGCCGGAGGATGTCCAGCGTCCCGTCGGACGAACAGTCGTCGACGAGGATGAATTCGACACCGTCGCGGGCATTGGCCCGCAGACTTCTCAGGGTGTCGGGGGCGTAGGCCCGAACGTTGTAGAACGGCACGATGACGGAGAGCTTGACCACGCGGACCACGCTAGGCGCCGGTCCGGCATTTACCCTGGACCCGGCGGGTACGGCAGGTGAACGAAGAATGTCGGGACAATGAACCGGCCCGGTTTCCCGCCCTCGGGGGCCTTTTCCATCAGCTGATTCTCCGGGTGTCGGCGGGCTGTTAACCCGCTGTTGCCGCCACGTTGGGCCGCGAATCCGAATGCCTTCCTAAATTCGGAGACGTGCCACGACGTACCGAAAAGACGACCGCCCTCAGGGCAGCCGTGATCGCCGACTCCGACACCCGGTGGAAATGGGGCGCGCTCACCGCGCACCGCCTCACCGCCCCCGTGTCCGGGGCGCCCGCCCAGCGGGTGGAGATCAGCGGGCTGCTGCTGCGCGGCCGGGCGACCCCGACCCCCCGCCAGCTCGCCGAGGTCGGCGACGTGGGGATCCCCGCCGACCGGGTGCGCGAGGTCACCGCCGTCGAATTCCTGCACGCCGTACGGGACGAGGGGTACGACGTCGTCGTCCTCGCCCTCGTCGGCGGCGCCGTCCAGGCCATGCTGCACGGCATCGCCGCACTCCGGCTGCCCACCAGGCCCGTCCTCGTCACCGGCTACGTCGGGGTCGTCTACGAGAAGCTCACCGACGGGCTCCTGCTGCGCCACGGCGCCGATGTCGTCCTCGCCAACTCCCGTCACGACGCGCAGCGTTTCCGTACGGTGTACGAGGGGGTGGGCGCCGATGCCTCGGCCGTCACCGAGGCCGCCCTCCCGTTCCTCGGCGGCGACCCGTACCGGGCCGAACCGGGCCGCGACACCCTGGTGTTCGCCGCCCAGCCCTCCGTGCCGGAGAGCCGCGCCGACCGCACGTACCTGCTGCGGCGCCTCGTCGAGCACGCCCGGCTGCACCCCGGCCGCGAGGTCCTGCTGAAGCTGCGCTCCAAGCCCGGCGAGCACACCACGCACATCGAGGAGCACCCCTACCAGCGGCTCGCCGAGCGGCTGCCCGGCGGCCTCCCGCCCAACTTCCGCCTGGTGTACGGGCACATGGGCGAGGTTCTGGACCGCACCGACCTCCTCGTCACCGTCTCGTCCACGGCCGCCCTGGAGTCCCTGCACCGCCGCATCCCCACCGCCGTCCTCACCGACCTGGGGGTGCGCGAAGCCCTCGGGAACCACCACTTCACCGGCTCCGGACTGCTCACCTCCTTCGACCGCCTGGACGGCGGCGGGCACCCGGAGCCCGACGAGGCATGGCTGGCCGGCCAGGGCGTCGCCGCCGACGGCAGCTACCCCGCCGCGTACGACACCGCCCGGGCCCGGGTCACCGCACTGCTGGCCCGGGGCCGGCTGCCCGACCCGGCGCCCTACTACACGCCCGCCACCGCCCCCGGCTACCTCCCGGGCATCCTCGCCCGCCACCACC
>NZ_JAAGNI010000286.1 GCF_010550605.1 Streptomyces sp. SID9727 | reverse complement strand
GGCAGCGGCGCGCCGAGACCGCCCACGCGCCGGAGCGGGGGCGGCACGGGCGGTGTGCCTTGGGCGGTGCGCTGGACCGGCGCTGTGCCGGGGCGGTTGCCCGGCCCGGTCCCAGGGGCGTCCGGCTCGGCGGCGGGACCGACCGCATCCGTGTGCTCGTCCGCATGTACGAGGGCTTGCTCGCCGATCAGCCGGCGTACCGGAAGGCCGGCCGCTACGGCGTCGCTTCCGGCCGACGTCAGGCTCGGCGGGCTGTCCCCGTACGCCCGCTGCACGGCCACCGTCCACGTCCCGCGCCGCGCGGGCATCGGCATCTCGACGGCCCGCTGGACCGGCGGGGGCGGGGCCCCCGGGACGGCGTCGACCACACCGCGTACCAGGCCGGCGGGGGCCTCGGGGCTCACCAGGTGGCCCAACGGCGTACCCAGAGCCGTACTCCGGCGTGTCGCCAATCCGGCCTCGAATCCGGGTGGGTTGATCAACAGGTCCTGGCCCGTGACGGACCGCTGCACGGGTTCCAGCCGGTTCACGTCGACCCGGTCGGCCCGGTCCGGCCCTGACAGGCCGGGCAGCTGCGGGGGCGGGGTGTCGGTGGAACGGCCGCCGCGCAGCCAGGACATCAGCCCCATGGTTCCTCGTCCTCCTCCGTGCTCCTCGCTACTGCCCGTTGAGGCGGGCGACCTGTGCGACGAACTTCAGGCGTTCCGGGTGTTCCAGGTCCAGCAGGTCGTCCAGCGGCCAGTGGAAGTGGTAGGCGAGGTACGCGACCTCCTCGTAGAGCAGGTCGGCCGCGTACGTCACGATTCCCCCAGGCGACCGCCGGCGAGATCCACCGCGAACTCCTCGTCGCAGGACGGACAGGTGACGGCCGCGCGGGTGTGCCCCTCGGCGTTGATCCGGCGGTAGAAGTCCTGGAGGAACGCCAGGTCCGACGCGAACAGGTCCTCGATGACGCCCGGATGGATGTCCTCGACCGTCCCGATGCGGATCACCACCCGGGAGATCAGCACGACCGAGAGGTACGCGGAGTTCTCGCGGACCCGGTCGTCGCGCAGGGGGACCAGCTCGTCCCGTGCGGTCGCCAGCCGCATCACTCCGCTGCGGTGCACGGTGCCCGACTCGTCCACGTATCCGCGCGGCAGCTCGAAGGTGAACTCGGTGCGCAACGGTTCGGAGCGGCCCGCGCCCGGGCCCCGTTCCGGTGGCGCCTGGAACTGGACCGTACGCCGCATCAGTCGAGCTCCATGCTCTCGTACGTGATCGCCAGCTTCTCGGTGAGCACCGAGGTGTCCCCCGCCTTGAGCGTGCCGATCTCCAACGACTTGGGCCAGGCGTTGATGAGCTTGTACCGCTTGATGGGCAGGCCCTCGTAGTCGTACACGATGACCGCGCCGTTGCGGCGGGCGCTCGTCATGCGGCCGAAGCGGGAGTCCTTGATCCAGCGTTCGAAGCTGTTGTCCTCGGTCAGACCGCGCGTGACGGTGACCTCGCCGGCCTTGGGCCGGCCGGGCAGCTTCTTGATGGCGTACTTGCCGTCGGCGGTGTTCTGCTTCAGCTCGATGACGTCCTGCTCCATCTTCAGACCGCTGACCTCGGTGATCTGCTTGATGACGACGCTGTCGAATTCGAGACCGAAGGAGTGCCCGACGGAACTGTCGAGATCGGGAAGTGGCACCACAGGCTCCTTACGCCAGGTTCGGGAACGGGCCGGTCACTGGAGGGCGGCGCGCGCCGGTCACTCGTCCACGCCCCCGGTGCCGCCGGTCAGCTGGGAGAGCCGGAACACGACGAACTCGGCCGGTTTGACGGGCGCGACCCCGATCTCGCACACGACCTGCCCCGCGTCGACGCTCTCGGGCGGGTTGGTCTCCCGGTCGCACTTCACGTAGAACGCCTCGTCCGGGGTGAGGCCGAACAGCGAGCCCTTGCGCCACTCGTTCACCAGGAACGCGGAGACGGTGCGCCGGATGCGGGCCCACAGCGCGTCGTCGTTCGGCTCGAAGACGACCCACTGGGTGCCGGCGAGGATCGACTCCTCCAGGTAGTTGAAGAGCCGCCGCACGTTGAGGTAGCGCCACGCGGGGTCGGAGGCCAGGGTGCGGGCGCCCCAGACCCGGATACCCCGCCCGGGGAAGGCGCGGATGCAGTTGAGCCCGATCGGGTTGAGCAGGTCGTGCTCCCCCTTGGTGAGCTGGGTCTGCAACGCCACGGCCCCGCGCACCACTTCGTTGGCCGGTGCCTTGTGCACGCCGCGTGAGTCGTCGTTGCGGGCCCAGATCCCGGCCACGTGCCCGCTCGGCGGTACGAGCGTGGCGCGGCCGGACGCCGGGTCGGCGACGCTGATCCACGGGTAGTAGAGCGTCGCGTACTTGGAGTCGAAGTTCGCCCGGTCGGTGCGCCAGGCCCGAATCTGCTGCGGCGTCAGGCCGGGGGGCGGGTCGAGGATGGCGACCCGGTCGCCCATCGACTCGCAGTGCCCGATGAGCGCTTGCTGTACGGCGACGACTGATTCCAGGTCGATCAGCCCGCGTTCGTACGCGCCCATGAGGTCCGGGACGGCGATCATGGTGACGTCGTCCACCGCTTCGAGGCCGCCCAGGCCCGTGCGGCGGTCGGCGTCGCCGACGTACACCTCGGGGGCCAGCGCCCCGGCGCTTCCGGCCGGCGGGGCGGCCGGGGCGAGGGTCACCGACTGAGGCCCGGGGCGGGCGGGGGCGGCGCCGCGCCCCGACTCGCGTATCTCGATCAGCTCCGACGTGGCGTTGACCCGGGTGGCGACGTTCTCCTTGCTCCGCTTGGTCGTCACGGACGGGTACGTCTCCGCGATCTGCCCGTCGCGCTTCACGATCAACTGGAACACGTCGGACGGCGGGTCCTCGCCCTCCGCCTCCGCGACCTCCACGCTGATCTCCCCGGCCACGCCCGGCTTCGGCTTGACGGCGTAGGGCCCGACCTGGACCTCGGATCCGGCCGCGAGTTCGCCCTCCGCTCCCCCGGCCACGGTGTCCGAGCCGTCGCCGATACGGACGACGTAGCAGATGCCGCCGCCGTTGGCGAAGAAGCCGTAAACACTGGAGGCGAGGTACGTGCCGTCCACGAAGTCGCCGAAGGTGCTGACGAACTGGCTCCAGTTCGTGATCAGCGTGGGTTCGTCGAACGGGCCGCGCTGGGCGAACCCGACGAAGGCGGCGACCGACGTGCCCACCCCTTCGATCGGCCGGGAACCCGACTCGACCTCTTCGACGTAGACGCCCGGGGACAGGTACGACGGCATAGGGGGCCTCTCCTTGAGGTGCTCCTCGACGTGCTTCCCACCCCGTGGCGTGACCGCTGCCCGACCGGGGAACACCGGCGATTCTCGCCACTCCGGCGATCACCGGGAACGGATGGTCGGCCGCCCTGCCGTGCATGGGGAGCTGCCCGATCAGGCAAGCGGGTGGCGCCGGGCGCGCCGCACGGGCCTGCCCGTCCCCCGTCCCGCCGGGGCTCCCTCCGCCCCGGAGGCGCCCGGCAGCCTGGCTAACCACCGTGTGCGGGCGGCTGTACTGGCGGGAGTTGGCGTATGAAGGCGGGTCCCGAGAAGCCGCCCGGCGCCCCTGCCGCCGGGTCCCGTACCGGCTCCCCTCGTACGGAAGCGGCTCCCGTCCCCACGCCTGCACCTGCACCTGACCGTCGCGGTCTCCAACGGCTGCAACGGGCGGCCGGCAACGCGGCCGTCTCGCGCCTCGTCGCCCAGCGCTACACGGCCCCCGTCAAGCCGTCCCCGGCGCAGGCGCCGGGTTTCCGGGGCGTCAAGGCGGACATCGCGGCGAAGAAGCAGCGGATGGCCCAGCACCGGCCGGCCGTGACGGAGTCGAAGGCGTCGCAGGATGCGGCCGTCGCTCCTCCGGATGACAGGGAGGCGCAGGGCAAGGCGGCCAACGCGGAGAAGATGAACGCCGCGAAGCCCGGCGAATTCGACAAGAAGGCGTTCATCGACGCGGTGAACAAGGCGATCGACGCGCAGGCTCCGAAGAACCTCGACGACGCCGACAAGTTCTCCAAGTCCGGCAAGGCGGAGCGGGTCAAGGCGGAGGTCGACGGCAAGGTCTCGGACGGCAAGGAGGCGTCGGCCAAGGACATCGACACGGCGACGAAGGCCCCGCCGGACACGTCGGCCGCGAAGGACAAGCCCGTCACCCCGCTCACACCTGACCAGCCGCCCGGCAACCCCGGGGCGCCGTCCGCCGCGGCCGCGATCCCCGAGAAGCAGCCGGCGTCGGTCACCGACTTCTCCGAGGGGCCCGCGCAGAACGACAAGGCGATGGCCGACGCCGAGGTCACCGAGGAACAGCTCGCCAAGGGCAACGAGCCCGAATTCAACGAGGCGCTCAGCGCGAAGAAGACCGCCGAGGCGGACTCCGCGAAGGCCCCGGCGAAGGGCAGGACGGCCGAGAACCAGCAGCTGAACGCCGCGAAGGCGGGCGCGGCGGCCTCGGGCGCCGCCGCGATGAGCACGTTGACCGCGACGCGTGCGCAGGCCGGGCAGAAGGTGGACGGCGGCAAGGGGGAGACGAAGTCCAAGGACGAGAAGAAGCGCGCCGAGGTCACGGCGAAGCTCCAGAAGGTCTACGACGGGACGAAGAAGGACGTCGAGGCGACTCTGTCCGGCCTGGACCAGAAGGTCGATGCGGCCTTCACCTCCGGGGAGAAGGCGGCCCGGGACGCGTTCACGGCGGACCACAAGCGCCGGATGAAGAAGTACAAGGACAAGCGGTACTCCGGCTGGACCGGCAAGGCCCGCTGGGTGAAGGACAAGTTCGCGGGCCTGCCCGAGGAGGCGAACAACCTCTACCAGGAGGCCCGCAAGCTCTACGTGTCCCAGATGCAGACGGTGATCTCGTCGGTCGCCGACATCATCGGCACCGAGCTGGGCAAGGCGAAGGCCCGGATCGCGAAGGGCCGGGGCGAGCTGAAGGCGGAGGTCGACAAACTCCCCGCGGATCTGCGCCAGTTCGGCGAGGAGGCGGCGAAGGACTTCGCGGGCAAGTTCGACGACCTGGAAGCGACGGTCAACGAGAAGTCGGAACAGCTGGTCCAGGACCTGGCCCAAAAATACACGGCGGCGCTCAACAAGGTCGACGAGGAGATAAAGAAACTTCAGGAGGCCAATAAGGGTCTGATCGACAAGGCGAAGGACGCGATTGTCGGCGCGATAAAGACCATCAACGAGCTGAAGAACCTCCTCCTGGGCATCCTCGCCAAGGCGGCCGGCGCGATCATGAAGATCATCAAGGACCCCATCGGCTTCCTGGGCAACCTGGTGTCGGCCGTCGGCGCGGGCCTGAACCTCTTCGTCACGAACATCGCCGACCACCTGAAGACCGGCCTCGTGTCCTGGCTGCTCGGCACGGCGGTGAAGGCGGGCCTCGAACTCCCCCAGAAGTTCGACATGAAGGGCATCATCCAGCTCATCGGCTCCCTCCTGGGCCTGACCTGGGCCAACATCCGGGCCCGCGTGACCCGTAAGGGCGTCCCCGACGAGGCGATGACGGCGGTCGAGTCCTCGGTCCCGGTCGCCCAGAACATCGCCCGGGAGGGCCCGGCGGGCGCCGTCAAGGAGATCCAGGAGGAGGCGGGGGACCTCAAGTCCACGATCCTGGAAAAGCTGACGAGCTACCTGATCCCGACGGTCATCATCGCCGGCATCACCTGGATCCTCTCCCTCCTGAACCCGGCCTCCGCGTTCGTCCGCGCGGTCAAGGGAATCATCGACATCGTCACCTTCGTGGTGAACCAGGGCGCCCAAATCGTCGAGTTCGTCAACTCGGTCCTGGACGCGGTGGTGGCGATAGCCAACGGCGGCAAGGCGGGCGTCCCCAAGATGGTCGAAACCGCCCTGGCCGCGAGCGTGCCGCTCCTGATCGGCTTCCTCGCGTCCCTGCTGGGCATCGGCAGCCTGGCCGCGAAGGTGAAGAGCGTCTTCCACGCGGTGTCCCGCCCGGTGAACCGAGCGATCGACAAGATCGTCAACTTCATCGCCAAGAAGGGCAAAGCGCTCTTCGAGAAGTTGAAGAAGAAACCGAAGAACAAAAATGGGAAGGACGGCAAGAAGTCCCAGGTAAACCCATCTGAAATCACAGCAGATTTCGATATGGAGGGACACGAGCACAATCTCAGACTCGGGCCGGGCGGTCTCACTATGGCCAGCGCACTTGCCCGACGAGTCGAGGACAAGTGCCGGGCCAGACGAGCACAGATAGAGCAAGCGGGGACAGGTACGCAGGCAGAGTATCGCGCCCTGGGAATGATTATCAGCCGCAACACCCGAGCCGTAAACCTGTACAACAAGTTAAATCAGGATGGAGAAAATGAAAAAGTAAAGAAGGCATTCGCCTCAGTGAAGGAGGCCCTAACCGATTACGCATCTCAGCACGGAAAGATCGACATAGGCGCTGACGCTCGCTGGACTCCAGAAGTTGAGCAATCCCTGTGGAGACATCTTGCCGCAGCCGAGTCTGATTTCAAGGCGACTGGCCTGAGCCCCAGACAAATTGGAGACGTCGAAAGGGGCAGAGCGGAAGAGGCTGCGGGAAAAGAGAGGGACCCCAAGAAAGCACCTTGGCACGTCAGATTTTTCATGCATCAAGGCACGACGATCGACGAGTCGTTCAAGACTTCAGCACGCGCCGACTCACTACTTCGAGCAAACGACGTAGTCATTTCACCACGCAGCGTTCCCAAGGGAACGGTACTGCCAGACCTCTACGAGAAGAATAAAACATGGTGGGGTGACGTCACCACCGAAAACGCTTGGCAAAAGCACCTGAACGACTATTCACCTACGTTTGGCGTCGAAGCATTGGCTCTCATCTACGAGCCCATGAGTTATAGCTCGTACGCCAAGAACTTCCCCGACCAGATCGGAGTCGTCAATGAGTGAAGACTATTGGGCTTCCGCAGCGGGGACCCGCGAGGCCGAGAAAGTCTTTGACGTTCTAGAGCACGGCGGCGACCTTCGTCGAGTAGCACCCCGTAGAGTGGGCGGCCGCGTAGACCTACGAGGACTTGAGAGCCAGGCGCACCGATCGGACTCGGTCCTCGTCAGTGCCGCAAATCTTGCACTGAAGGACATTGATTTCACTGGCTCTTCCATCCCTGGACTGCAACTCGAAAGGGCGACAGTATCGAATTGCGTGTTCGACTACGCCAACATCGACGGAATGGAGTGCCGGGGGACCGATTTCGAGCAGTGCTCATTCACCAAGGCAAGCCTACGAAATGCTCAGCTGAGCACCCCGAGCGACAAGAAGTACAGCGTGTTTACTCGCGTAAGTTTCTCAAGGACCGACCTGCGAGGGGCTGGGTGCCAGGACGCTTCGTTCGACCACGTAACATTCGATAAGGCAAGCCTCGGTGCAATTAGCTTTCGAGGTTCAAACTTCATCGAATGCACCTTCTCAGGAACTCTGCAAAAAGTGGTCTTCTGGAATATATCTATGACTGGAAGGAAAGTTCCGAGCAACAGTATGGATGGCGTGGACTTCACTGCGGCAACATTGCGCGATGTTGAATTTCGGGGAATTGACCTCAGTCGAGTAACGCTTCCGGAGGGCGATCCGCACGTAACAGTGGGGAACTACGGTTGCACCATGGAAAAGGCAATCAACATGCTGCCAGTGAAAGACCAGCCGTTCACGTACGGGTTGCGGGCGTATCTTGCAGCGGAGTTGCGCCTATCGCACCCACAAAGAGAGAAGGGTATTTGGCACCGCTCATCCCTAGGGAAGACTCCGGAGGAGCAACAGTTTGCCATCAGCACGCTTAGGCAGGCGGAAAGGGCATGCAATTGCGCCGAGAGCAGTTAGCACCAGGACTTTGCGACACTCCCGGTGACGATTACGGAGGGAGCAGACCGGTTCAGTCGAAGATCAGCGGCAGGGCCGGCCCGCTTGTCCGGAATCAACGCTGAAATGTGAAGCAGACCTGGGGATATACCGGCAACCTGTTCCCTAATCACCGCCTAGCAACCCGAGATACGGCCCGAACTCCGAGGCCAGGGTCAGCCGCCCCAGCTTCTGGTACTCCCTCTGCACCGCGTGAATGAGCGTCGCCATCGTCACCGCGCCCCCCGCCTCCGCCGCCAGGTACGCCGCCGTCACCGCGATCGAGCGGATGTTGCCGCCCGCCAGTTCGAAGTTCTCGGCGCAGAAGGCGAGGTCGAGGTCCGCCCCGCGTGGGAGCACCGTGCCCAGGCAGCGGTCCCAGAGCACCCTGCGCTGGTCCGGGTCCGGGACCGGGAAGTCGATGACCAGGTCCAGGCGGCGGGTGAAGGCGTCGTCCAGGTTGGCGCGCAGGTTGGTGGCGAGGATGGCCAGGCCGTCGAAGGACTCCATGCGCTGGAGGAGGTACGCGCTCTCGACGTTCGCGTAGCGGTCGTGCGCGTCCTTGACATCCGATCGCTTCCCGAAGATCGCGTCCGCCTCGTCGAAGAGCAGGACCCCGTTGACCCCCGCCGCCTCCGTGAAGATGCGTTCCAGGTTCTTCTCGGTCTCGCCCACGTACTTGTCGATCACCGTCGCCAGGTCGACCGTGTAGAGGTCGAGGCCGAGGTCGGCCGCGATCACCTCCGCCGACATGGTCTTGCCCGTGCCGGAGTCCCCCGCGAAGAGCGCCGAGACCCCGCGCCCCCGGCCCCCGCCCGGCCGCATCGCCCACTCCCCCAGCACCCGGTCGCGGTGGCGGGCGCGGGCGGTCAGTTCGCGGAGCTGGGCGTGGGCGTCGGGTGGGAGGACCAGGTCGTTCCAGGTCACCGTGGGTTCGATGCGGCGGGCCAGGCGGTCGAGGCCGGCCGCGTTCTGGGCGCGGGCCCCCTGGCGTATGTGGTCCGGGGTGAGGGCCCCGCCGTCGAGCCGGGCCGTCTGCGCGGCGCTGCGGGCGGCGCCCGTGACCTGCTCCGGCGTCAGGAGGAACGGCGCGAGGAGGTGGTCCGGGTCGATGCCGGCGGGCACCGGGCCCGCCCCCGTACGCCGGTACGCCTCGCTCCACAGCGCCCCGCGCGCCGACGGCTCCACCCTCGGGGCGTGCACGAGCAGCGGCGGCACCGTGGACCAGGACGCGTCCCACGGCACCCGGCCCACCATCACCGTCGGGACCGGGGTGGCCGTCAGCAGCCGTAGCAGGTCCGGGTGTTCGCGGGACACCGCGTCCAGCGGCGCGCACACCAGGCCCGCCCCGGTCAGCCGCGCCTCGCGGACCAGGGCCCTTACGGCGTCGGCGGGGGCCGGGTCC
>NZ_JAAGNI010000027.1 GCF_010550605.1 Streptomyces sp. SID9727 | reverse complement strand
GTCACGGCGTCCGGGACGGCCGCGAGGTGGCCGGCCGCCAGCACCGCGAGCGCGGCCGACGCGACGGTGGCCATGAGGCCCTGCATCCGCTCGTCCGCACCGGCCCGGCTGCGCAGCTGGAGGACCACGGTGAGCAGCACCCAGACGCCCAGCGTGCCGATGATCGCGGCCGGACCGTGCTCCCGGCCGGCCGCGAGGAGCGCCACGTCGGCGACCAGGCCGCCGGCGAACGCCAGCGCGATGCCCTGGCGGGCCGGCCACATGCCGTTGAGCCGGAACCAGCCCGCCGCCGTCACCGCCTGGAGCAGCACCAGCGGGACGACCAGGGCGTACGAGCCGACGGCCGCGCCGAGCGCCAGCAGCAGCCCGAGCACCGCGGTGATCGCGGCCGGCTGGATTCCCGGCGCGATGATCGGGGAACGCCCTTCGGCCCGGGCGCGCTGCGCGTCGGTGATGCGGGCGTTGCCCAGGGTTGTGGGCGCGCTGTACCCGTCGGCGGCGGGGGCCGGGGCGGGCACGGGCGGCACGGGCGGTGCGGGCTCGGCGTGGACCTCGGGCGGCAGCGGGTAGGAGCCGGAGGCGGCGGGGGCGGCGTAACCCCCCTGCGGCGCGGGCCCGTCCGTGCGCTGCACGGCCGGCTGGTACTGGGTGTCCCAGGTCTGCCCCTGCCAGGTCTGGGCGGCGCCCTGGTCGGACTGCCCGGCCGAGGCGTCGGGGTAGTAGCCCTGCTGCGGGTAGCTCTGCTGCGGCTGTCCCTGCGGGTAGCCCTGCTGCGGGTAGCCGTACGCCTGCTGCTGGTCGTGCCCGTACGCGTACTGCTGCTGGTCCTGCCCGTACCCGTACGGCGGCTGCTGCTCCGGGCCCTGGCCCGGGTGGTACGGGTGCTGCTGATCGTTGCTCATGTGCTGGGGTTCACCCTCCTGCGAACGGCGGGAGCACCTCGACCGTGCCGCCCTCGGCAAGGCGTACGGTCTCATGGCCGCGGGTCCCGACGGGGTCGCCGTCGATGAGGAACGAGCACCTTCGCAGTACGCGGCTCAGCTCGCCGGGGTGCCGCTCGCGCACCGCGTCGAGCGCCTCCTTGAGGGTCGCGGCGGCGTACGGCTCCTCCGCGGTCCCGGCTGCGGCCTTGGCGGCTGCCCAGTAGCGGATCGTTCCCGCAGGCATGGCGGCGCTCCTTTCGTTCCGTTCCTCCGGCGCCGGTTCGGGGGACACCGGCCCCCCATCATGGTTCACCGTCGCACCGCCCAGTCGGCGATGCGGGTGAGCAAGGTCTCGTCGGCCGCGTTCTCCGCGTGTCCCATCCCGCGCTCCAGCCACAGCTCGGCCGCGTCGCCCGCGGCGGCGGCGAGCATGCGGGGGTGGTCGAGCGGGAAGTACGGGTCCCGGTCGCCGTGCACGATCAGCAGGGGCGCCGGAGCGATCAGGGCGGCGGCCGCGACCGGGGACAGCGGGACCGGGTCCCACGCCTCGCGGTGGATGCGCGTGCGGAAGCCGTAGCGCCCGACGAGCCGTCCGGCGGGCCGGGTCACCATCCAGTGCAGGCGGCGCATCGGAGCCGTACCCCGGTAGTACCAGCGCGCGGGGGCGCTCACGGACACCACCGCGTCCGCGCGCGCTCCCGTACGCGCCCCTGCGCGCCCCCCGCACCCCGCAACGCCCCCGTGCGCGCCGCCATCGCCCCCGGCCCCGCTGTCCGCCGCCGGAGAGGCGTACAGCGCACCGTGCCGCAGCACCACCGAGCCGCCCATCGAGAATCCGACGGTCACCACGCGCCGGTGGCCGAGCGAGCGCGCCCAGGCGACCGCCGCCGCCAGGTCCAGCACCTCGCGGTCGCCGACCGTGGAGAACCCGCCGGACCTGCCGTGACCCCGGAAGGAGAAGGTCACCACCGCCGCGTGCCGGGAGAACGTGCCGACCGCCCGCCGCACCGCCGGGCGGTCCACCGAACCGGTGAATCCGTGCGCGACGACGATCGCGGTCTCCCCGTCGCCATCCCCCGTACACGGGTCGTACACCGCTTCGATCCAGATCCCGTCATCCGCCCGCAACGCGGCCCGCAGCGGTACGCGCGTGACCGGACGAACAGCGGAATCCGGAATTCTCCCCTCGGACACAGAACTCATGTGGGTTATTCTCCTGTGAAGAGGATCCGGGCAGAGCAGCCCCCGGGTCCTTTTGTGCTTTCCGGACGTTGTTACGGCAACGTTTCGGCAAGCTCAGCGGAACCGTACGAAGCAGAGCCGCATACTCCCCCGGGCCCCCGCCCGGGAGTGCCCCTCTCGCAGGGAACGAGGAGGACCGAAGGTCATGGGCGAGCCGATCACGCACCATCAACGACCGACGAACCGGGCAGGTGGACGGCGATGAGCTCTCTGCTGCTCCTCACGAATGCCCTCCAGCCGTCGACGGAGGTGCTCCCCGCCCTCGGCCTCCTGCTGCACAGCGTGCGCGTCGCACCCGCCGAGGGCCCCGCACTCGTGGACACCCCGGGGGCCGACGTCATCCTCGTGGACGGGCGCCGCGACCTACCCCAGGTCCGCTCGCTCTGCCAGCTGCTGCGGTCCACCGGGCCCGGCTGCCCGCTGATCCTCGTCGTCACGGAGGGCGGCCTCGCGGCCGTCACCGCCGACTGGGGCATCGACGACGTGCTGCTGGACACCGCGGGCCCCGCCGAGGTCGAGGCGCGGCTCCGGCTGGCGACCGGGCGGCAGCAGATCACCGCGGACGACTCCCCCATGGAGATCCGCAACGGTGATCTCTCGGTGGACGAGGCGACGTACAGCGCGAAACTCAAGGGCCGGGTCCTCGACCTCACCTTCAAGGAATTCGAACTGCTGAAATACCTGGCGCAGCACCCCGGCCGGGTCTTCACCCGCGCGCAGCTGCTCCAGGAGGTCTGGGGTTACGACTACTTCGGCGGTACGCGCACGGTGGACGTGCACGTACGGCGGCTGCGCGCCAAGCTCGGCCCCGAGCACGAGTCGCTGATCGGGACCGTCCGGAACGTGGGCTACCGCTTCGTCGCCCCGGAGAAGGTCGAACGGGCCGCCGAGGAAGCCAAGGCCGCCAAGCGCGGTGTCGCCCGTTCGGAGCAGTCAGGCGTTGCCGAGGTCACGGAAGAAGCCCCGGTCCGGCCTGCCAAGAGGTAGTTCCATCCGCGTAGACTGCCGCGCGTGGCCAAGGTGACGCGGGACGATGTGGCGAGACTGGCGGGGACGTCGACCGCAGTGGTCAGTTACGTCATCAACAACGGACCCCGGCCGGTCGCCCCGGCCACGCGCGAGCGGGTGCTCGCCGCGATCAAGGAGCTGGGCTACCGGCCCGACCGGGTCGCCCAGGCGATGGCCTCGCGGCGGACCGATCTCATAGGGATGATCGTGCCGGACGCCCGGCAGCCGTTCTTCGCGGAGATGGCACACGCGGTCGAACAGGCCGCCGCCGAGCGCGGGAAGATGGTCCTCGTCGGCAACTCCGACTACCGCGACGAGCGCGAGGTCCACTACCTGCGGGCCTTCCTCGGCATGCGGGTCTCCGGTCTCATCCTGGTCAGCCAGGGTCCCAGCGAACGCGCCGCGGCGGAGATAGAGGCGTGGGACGCCCGGGTCGTGCTGCTCCACGAGCGGCCCGAGGCCATCGACGACGTCGCGGTCGTCACGGACGACATCGGCGGCGCCCAGCTCGCCACCCGCCACCTCCTGGAACACGGCAACGCGTACGTGGCCTGCCTCGGCGGCACGGAGGAGACCCCGGTGGTCGGCGACCCGGTCGCCGACCACGTCGAGGGGTGGCGGCGCGCGATGCACGAGTCGGGCCGCTCGACGGAGGGCCGGCTGTTCCAGGCCCCGTACAACCGCTACGACGCCTATCAGGTGGCCCTGGAGCTGCTCTCGGGGCCGGACAGGCCGCCGGCCATCTTCTGCGCCACGGACGACCAGGCGATCGGTGTGCTGCGGGCCGCCCGCGAGCTGCGCATCGACGTGCCGGGTGAGCTGGCCGTCGCCGGGTTCGACGACGTCAAGGAAGCCGGTCTGACCGATCCGCCGCTCACCACGGTCTCCTCGGACCGCCCGGCGATGGCGCGGGCGGCGGTGGACCTGGTCCTCGACGACTCGCTGCGGGTGTCGGGGTCGCGGCGGGAGCGGCTGAAGCAGTTCCCCTCGGCGCTGGTGGTACGCCGCTCGTGCGGCTGCGGCGAGCCCGCGGGGCGGACGCTCCCGTAGGACCTTTATATCGGGCATACGCGGTTCTGCCGGGCTTCTCAGGGCGTACTCACGCTCCTCTCATCTTGGCCGGACACTCTCAAAGGCATGACAGAGAGCCAGCGCCCGAGCGGCGAGTACCCGATGTACCCCTCGTACGGCAACGGCGAAGCGGCCTACCCGCCGCCGCCGTCATACCAGCCGGCCGCCCCGGCCCCGACGGGCCCGTTCGGCCCCGCCGCCGAGCCGCCCGCCGCCCGGCGCAGGGTCCGCAAGCCGGTCGCGCTCATCGCCGCGGTGGCCATCGCGGCGGCGATCGTCGGCGGCGGCACCGCGACGGTGATCGGCAGGCTCGCCGACGCCCCCGCCACCACGGCCGCCGGGAGCGGTGTCGTGCCGGGCACCACCGTCTCGCAGAGCGACAAGGGCACGGTGGCCGGTGTGGCCAAGGCCCTCTCGCCCACCATCGTGGAGATCGGCGCGACCTCGACGGCCGGCCAGTCCACCGGCTCGGGCGTGGTCATCACCTCGGACGGCGAGATCGTCACCAACAACCACGTCATCGCGGACGCCTCCCAGATCAAGGTCACCCTCAGCACCGGCAGGACGTACACCGCCGACGTCGTCGGCACCGACCCCGGCAAGGACCTCGCGCTGATCAAGCTCCAGGGCGCGAGCGGTCTGAAGACGGCCACGCTCGGCGACTCCTCCCAGGTCGCCGTCGGCGACGAGGTCGTCGCGATCGGCTCCCCCGAGGGCCTGACCGGGACCGTCACCAGCGGCATCGTCTCCGCCCTCGACCGCGACGTCACGGTCGCCAAGGAGGGCGACGACGGCCGGAGCCAGGGCCAGGACCAGCAGGGCGGCGGGCGCCAGTGGCCCTTCGAGTTCGGCGGACAGCAGTTCAACGGCGACACCGGCGAGTCCACCACCACGTACAAGGCCATCCAGACCGACGCCTCGCTCAACCCGGGCAACTCCGGCGGTGCGCTGATCAACATGAACGGCGAGATCATCGGCATCAACTCCGCGATGTACTCGGCGAGCTCCGCCGCCGGCCAGGGCAGCTCCGGTGCGGGCAGCGTGGGCCTCGGCTTCGCCATCCCGGTGAACACCCTGAAGGCCGACCTCGACACCCTGCGGGCCGGGAACGGCTCCTGACCGGACGGGGCTGAGAAACTGGGACCGCCCCGCGCGCCGGCCCGTACGACCGAGAAGAGGACGAGACAGCGATGAGCCCCGCCGAAGACGATCCGCAGCGCATCCTGATCGTCGACGACGAGCCCGCCGTGCGCGAGGCCCTGCAACGCAGCCTCGCCTTCGAGGGATACGGCACCGAGGTCGCCGTCGACGGCCTCGACGCCCTCGCCAAGGCGGAGTCGTACGCCCCCGACCTCATCGTCCTGGACATCCAGATGCCCCGCATGGACGGCCTGACCGCCGCCCGCCGCATCCGCTCCACGGGCACCACCACGCCCATCCTCATGCTCACGGCCCGGGACACCGTCGGCGACCGCGTCACCGGACTCGACGCGGGCGCCGACGACTACCTGGTCAAGCCGTTCGAGCTGGACGAGCTGTTCGCCCGCATCCGCGCCCTGCTGCGCCGCAGCTCGTACGCGACGGCCTCGGGCGGTCCCGTTCCCGACGACGACGTGCTGTCCTTCGCCGATCTGCGCATGGACCTGTCGACCCGGGAGGTCACGCGCGGCACCCGGCGCGTGGAGCTGACCCGGACCGAGTTCACCCTCCTGGAGATGTTCCTCGCGCACCCGCGCCAGGTGCTGACCCGCGAGCAGATCCTGAAGGCGGTGTGGGGCTTCGACTTCGAGCCGAGCTCCAACTCCCTGGACGTGTACGTGATGTACCTCCGCCGCAAGACGGAGGCCGGCGGCGAACCGCGTCTCGTGCACACCGTGCGCGGTGTGGGGTACGCGCTCCGCTCCGGCGGGGGCGACGGATGACGGGCGCGCTGCGACGCTTCCGCGCGCTGCCGCTCCGCTCCCGGCTGGCCCTGCTGGTCGCGACGGCGGTGGCGGTGGCGGTGGCGGCGGTGGCGGTGGCGTGCTGGTTCGTGACGCGGGAGCAGCTGGAGGAGCAGCAGGACGAGGCGCTGCGCGGCGCCACGGTCGACAAGGAGTATCTGAGCGTCCTGTACCAGTACTGCCAGCGCACCACCGTCAAACGGCCGCCCACGCCCTACACCGGTCTCACCGTCCAGCTCATCGACAGCCGGGGGAACGTGTGCGTGGCCCCCGGCTCGCCCCGGCTCCCGGTGACGCGGGACGACCTCGCGGTGATCGGCGGCGAGCCGGCCGGCCAGCTGCACACGGAGACCGACTCCACCGGGGCGAGGATGCGCGTCCTCACCTCCCCGGTGACGGCGACGGGCGTTCAGGGCGAGCCGGCCATCCCCCTCGGGCTCTCCGTCGCCCGCCCCCTCAGCGAGATCGACGACCCCCTGTCCACCCTCGCCTGGGTCCTCCTCCTCGTCGGCGGCATAGGCGTCATCGGCGCCGGAGCCGCCGGCCTCTGGGTCGCCCGCTCCGGCCTGCGCCCCGTGGACGAGCTCACCGAGGCCGTCGAGCACGTGGCCAGGACCGAGGACCTGACCGTCCGCATCCCCGTCGAGGGCGAGGACGAGATCGCACGCCTGTCCCGGTCGTTCAACTCGATGACCGCGTCCCTGGCGACCTCCCGCGACCGGCAGGCCCAGCTCATCGCGGACGCGGGCCACGAGCTGCGTACCCCGCTCACCTCACTGCGGACCAACATCGAGCTGCTCGCCCGCAGCGACGAGACCGGCCGGGCGATCCCGCCGGACGACCGCAGGGCCCTGATGTCCTCGGTGAAGGCGCAGATGACGGAGCTGGCCGCGCTCATCGGCGACCTCCAGGAACTGGCCCGCCCGGACGCCGCCCAGCCGGGCCCGCTCCAGGTGGTGGCCCTGCACGACATCACGCGCGCCGCCCTCCGCCGTGCCCGGCTGCGCGGTCCGGAGCTGACGGTCACGGAGGAGCTGGCCCCCTGGTACGTACGCGCCGAACCGGCCGGCCTCGAACGGGCCATCGTCAACGTCCTGGACAACGCGGTGAAGTTCAGCCCGCCGCGCGGCACCATCGACGTGGTGCTGCACCGGGGCCGCCTCACGGTCCGCGACCACGGCCCCGGCATCCCCGCCGACGAACTCCCGCACGTCTTCGAACGCTTCTGGCGCTCCCCGTCCGCCCGCCAGCTCCCGGGCTCGGGCCTCGGCCTGTCGATCGTGGCCCGTACGGTCCAGCAGTCGGGCGGCGACATCTCCCTCACCCGCGCCCCGGGCGGCGGCACGGAGGCGGTGATCAACCTCCCGGGGGCGCCGCAGCCCCCGCCGGAGGCACCGCGGGAATAGCCGGGGAGCAGCCCGCGCGGGCGCCTGTCGGGTCGTGACCCCACGAACCGGCAGGCGCCCTTTGGCGTCCGCCGCTTCTCGTACAGGGCCACGACCGCAGGGTTGACCACTCCCGGGCGCGCATTTACAGTCCCGAATGCGTTCTACACATGAGCACAACGTCTACATATGTAGACGGCTGATCGAGGGAGCCCCGAGTTGTCGACGTTCGACGGCGTGCTGTTCTTTCCGGTGACACCGTTCACCTCTTCCGGCGAGGTCGATCCGCGGGCGCTCGCGGAACACATCCGCACCGGTCTCGACGCGGGGCCCGGCGGGGTCTTCGTCGCGTGCGGCACCGGCGAATTCCACGCCCTGGAGCCCCAGGAATACGCGCAGGTGGTACGCACTGCCGTGGAAACCGTCGACGGCCGGGTGCCGGTGTACGCGGGCACCGGCGGCGCCCTCCCGCTGGCCCGGCGGTTCGCCCGCGCCGCGAAGGAGGCCGGAGCGGACGGGCTGCTGCTGCTTCCGCCGTACCTGGTCCAGGGGCCGCCCGCCGGGCTCGTCGCGTACACCAGGGCGGTCGCGGAGGAGACGGACCTGCCGCTGATCGTCTACAACCGTGGAACCGCCCGCTTCGACACCGCGTCCGCGGTCGAAGTGGCCCTGCTGCCCCAGGTGGTGGGCTTCAAGGACGGCTACGGCGATCTGGAGCAGCTCTCCCGCAGCGTCGTCGCGGTCCGCTCGGCCCTGCGGGAGGACGGCCGGGAGAAGCCCTTCCAGTTCTTCAACGGCATGCCGACGGCCGAGGCCACCGTGCCCGCGTACCGGGGCATCGGCGTCGAGCTCTACTCCTCCGCGGTGTTCTGCTTCGCGCCGGAGATCTCCCTCGCCTACTACCGGGCCGTGACCCAGGGCGACGACAGGCTCGTCGAGCGGTTCCAGACGGTGTTCTTCCATCCGCTGATCGCCCTGCGCGACCGGGTTCCCGGCTACGCCGTCTCCCTGGTCAAGGCGGCCGTCCGGCAACGCGGACTCGACGTCGGCGGGGTCAGGCCGCCGCTCGCCGACCCGGCGCCCGAGCACCTGGAGGAGCTGCGGCGCATCACCGAGGCCGGCCGCGCGCTGTGCGCGGAGGTGTCCGCCCGATGAGCGACCGCATCCTCATCACCTCGGTGACCGTGACCCCGGTCGCCTTCCACGACCAGGCGCTCCTCAACGCCGTGGGCGTGCACGAGCCGTACGCGCTGCGCGCCGTCATCGAGATCACCACCGACCAGGGGATCTCCGGGCTCGGCGAGACCTACGCGGACGAGGGGCACCTGCGGCGCCTCGCCGCCGCCGGGCAGGCGGTGACCGGAATGGACGTCCACGCGCTCAACGCGATGCACGCCGAGGTGGCCCGGGTGCTCGGCGGCGACACCGGCACCGACGGCCATGGCCTGACCGGCATGATCACCTCCAGTTCCACGGTGGACCGGGTGTTCTCGCCCCTGGAGGTCGCCTGCCTGGACATCCAGGGCAAGGCCGCCGGGCGGCCGGTCTCCGACCTGCTCGGGGGCGCGGTGCGCGACTCCGTGCCGTTCAGCGCCTACCTGTTCTACAAGTGGGGCGGGCACCCGGGCGCGGCGCCGGACGACTACCCGGAGGCCCTCGACAGCGCGGGGATCGTCGCCCAGGCACAGCGCATGGTCGGCGCGTACGGGTTCTCGGCCATCAAGCTCAAGGGCGGGGTGCTGCCCCCCGAGCAGGAGGTCGAGGCGGTCCTCGCCCTGCGCGAGGCGTTCCCGGACACCCCGCTGCGGCTCGACCCCAACGCCGCCTGGACCGTGGACACGTCGATCGAGGTCGCGCGCAGGCTCGACGGCGTACTGGAGTACCTGGAGGACCCCACACCCGGGCTCGACGGGATGGCCCGCGTCGCCCGCGAGGCGAGCATGCCGCTCGCGACGAACATGTGCGTCGTCGCCTTCGACCAGCTCGCTCCGTCGGTGGCCCGGGACTCGGTCCAGGTCGTGCTCTCCGACCACCACTACTGGGGCGGGCTGCACCGCTCGAAGCTGCTGTCGGGCATCTGCGACACCTTCGGCATGGGGCTGTCCATGCACTCCAACTCCCACCTGGGCATCAGCCTCGCCGCGATGACACACCTGGCCGCCGCCACCCCGAACCTCACCTACGCCTGCGACACGCACTGGCCCTGGAAGTCGGAGGAGGTCGTCCAGGACGGGGCGCTCGCGTTCTCCGACGGGGCGGTACGGGTGCCGACCGGCCCGGGGCTGGGCGTCGAGCTGGACCGGGACGCGCTCGCCCGGCTGCACGAGCAGTACCTGCGGTGCGGTCTGCGCAACCGGGACGACACCGGCTACATGCGGCGCATCGATCCGGACTACCGGGCCGAGTCGCCCCGCTGGTGACCCCTGGCGTCCGCACCGCTCGCGTCGTCGCCGCCGTGGAGGAGAACGCCGGGGGGAGATCCTTGGATCAGAGCTCAGGGGGCCCGGTGGCCGACTACCGGACCCCCTGCCGCCGCAGCACCCTGGCCAGTTCCACCGCGTGCCGCAGAACCGCGTCCCCGACCCGGGCCAGCTCCTCGTCGGTCGCCCGCTCCACCGGGATGGAGCAGCTGATGGCATCGGTGGCGGGGATGCGGTACGGGACGGAGGCCGCGACGCAGCACAGCCCCGGCGTGTTCTGCTCGCGCTCGACCGCCCACCCGCGCTCGCGGGCCTCCTCCAGTTCGGCGGCCAGTGCGGCACCCCCGGTCACGGTGTTCTCGGTCAGCTGCTCCCGCTCGACGTCCGCCATGAGCGCCTCCACCTCGGGGGAGGTCAGCTCGGCCAGCAGCGCCTTGCCCAACGCGGTCGCGTAGGCGGGGAGCTGACGCCCCACCCGCGAGGTGAGCCGATGCGAGTCGGTCGCCTCGCGGGTGGCCAGATAGATGATGTGCGGGAGGTCGAGCCGGGCGTAGTGGGTCGTGTAGCCCACCTCCGCGCGCAGCCGCTCGATCTGACGGACCGCCGGGGGCAGCGCCGGATCCCGGTCCAGATAGGCGGTACCGCACAGCAGTGCGCGCGGGCCGATGCCGAAGGACAGATCGCCCTCGGGGCTCTCCACCCACTTGAGGGCACTGAGGGTGCGGAGCAGGGCGTAGAGGCTGGAGCGCGGGTAGCCCGTGGCCTCCTGCAACTGCCCCAGGCTGAGCCGGTCGCCCGAGGCCGCCAGCGCTTCCATGATCAGGACCGCGCGCTCGGCCGACTTGACCAGGCCGCGTCCGGATTCGTCGCTCTCGCTCGCGGGCGGGGTGGCCTTCTGCGCAACCAATGAAATCCCTCCCAAGTCATTGACCGCCATCATACGGCGGGCTAGCCTCCCGCCTGATCAAAGTCCACGAATGAGATCGCTGTCTACATATGCAGACACACGTTTCGTTGAACAACCCCTCCCTTCCGTTCACCGCCCCCTGACGGCCGACGAGAGCCGATCGGGCAACTAGGAGTTCACATGGCTGCGTTGGACTGGGTCGCACTCGGCGGCTACTTCGTCGTGATGCTGCTGATCGGCTTGTGGTCGCACAAACGCGTCAGCAACGTCAGCGACTACTTCACCGGCGGAGGCCGGATGCCCTGGTGGCTCTCCGGCATCTCGCACCACATGTCCGGCTACAGCGCCGCCGTGTTCGTCGCCTACGCCGCGGTGGCCTACAGCTACGGCATCACCGTCTACGTCTGGGCGTTCATCCCGCTGGCGGTGGGCACCGGCCTCGGCGCCGTCGTCTTCGCCCCCCGGTGGAACAGGCTCCGCAAGCGGTACGGGGTCGCCTCGCCCCTGGAGTACCTCGCCACCCGGTACAACGTGCCCACCCAGCAGGCCCTCGCCTGGAGCGGCACCCTGCTCAAGGTCTTCGACGTGGCCGCCAAGTGGGCCTCGGTGGCGATCCTGCTCAATGTGTTCACCGGCATGAACATGAACACCGGCATCGTGCTCACCGGCGTGGTCACCCTGCTGTACTGCACCGTGGGCGGCCTCTGGGCCGACGCCCTCACCGACTTCGGGCAGTTCGTCATCCAGGGCGTCGCCGCCATCGCCATGGTCGTGGTCGTCCTCGGCAAGCTGGGCGGGATCTCCGGCCTGGGCACGCTGTGGGACGACCTTCCCGCGCACCACACCGAGCCGCTGGTCGGCCCGTACACCGCGACCTTCCTCACCGCCTACATCATCATCAAGATCTTCGAGTACAACGGCGGCATGTGGAACCTGGCCCAGCGCTACATGGCCACGGAGAACGCCAGGGACGCCCGCCGTTCCGCCGGCCTCTCCGCGGTGCTCTACCTCATCTGGCCGGCCTTCCTGCTCTTCCCGTCCGTCGCCGCGCCCGTCCTGCTCCCGCACGTCGCGGACCCGCAGCAGGTCTACGCGCTCATGAGTGAGAAGTTCCTGCCCGCCGGCCTGGTGGGGCTCACGCTCGCCGGGATGTTCTCGCACACCATGGCCATGGCCTCCTCGGACGCCAACGCGATCTCCGCGGTCGTGACCCGCGACATGATGCCCGTCCTCTCCCGCAGGGCGCGCGGGATGAGCGAGCGGTCCGCGCTGCTGGCCGCCCGGACCGTCACGGTCGTCTTCATCACGCTCAGCATGCTCGTCGCCATCGAGGCCGACCACTTCGGCGGCGTACTCGGCATCATCGTGGCCCTCGTCGCAGCGGTCATGGGACCGATCTCCATCCCGCTGCTGCTCGGACTGCTGCCCCCCTTCCGGAAGTTCGGGCCGCGCGCCGCGCTGATCTCCTGGGCCGGCGGGTTGATCGGGTACTGGATCGTCAAGTACGGCATCGACAGCACCGACCAGACCACGGTCGTCCTCACGCCCCTGGTCACCTCCCTGGTCCTCTTCCTGGCCGTCGGCCTCCTCAGCCCCGAGCCCAGTCCGGAGGCGGACGCGCTCGTCCTGGCGGTGTCCGGTGACGGCGACGACGACCACGCCGGTGCGTCGGCGGCCACCGTGCCCGCGCCCGCACAGGAGCCGCAGCCCCTGACCCGGGCCGAGGACTGAGCCTCCCGGCCGGCCGCGGTCCCCGCCCCGAGACGACGGATGCGCGGGCGGGGCCACCGGCCCCGCCCGCGCATCCCCGCCTGCGGTACGTCCTCCTACGGGTACGTCCTACCGCACGACCGTGATCCGGTCCGCCGCCGGCGGGGCCAGCGGGGTCGAGGCCGTGGAGTGCGCGGCCAGGTAGGCGTTGAAGAGGTCCAGGTCGGAGGCGCCGACCAGCTTGTCGGTGCCCTGTCCGAGCGCCGCGAAGCCGTCGCCGCCGCCCGCCAGGAACTCGTTCATCGCGACGCGGTACGTCTTGGCCGGGTCGATCGCCTCACCGTTCAGCCTGATCGTGTCCGTGACGACGCGGTCCGCGCCGGACTTCGTCATGTCCAGCGTGTAGGTGAGGCCCTTCGAGACCTGGAGGATCTTCGGGCTGGCCTCGTTCGAGCCGCTGACCTGCTGCTGAAGGGCGGAGACGAGCTGGGCGCCGGTCAGGGTCACGACGTTCATCATGTTGGTGAACGGCTGCACGGTGAACGCCTCGCCGTACGTGACGACGCCGTCGCCCTCGCTGCCGGCCGCCTTGTACACCAGGTCCGCGCGGATGCCGCCCGGGTTCATGAAGGCGACGACCGCCCCGCCCTTGTCCGCCGGGGCCAGGCCCTCCAGCTGCGCGTCGGCGATCAGGTCGCCGAGCGGCTTCTCCGGGGCCGTGGAGCCGCGCCCGTTGATGTCGGCGGAGATGTAGCCCTGCGGCCGGTTCGAGATCGGGGCCGCGAGCGTGTTCCAGCGGGCGATCAGGTCGGTCATGTCCTTGGCGGGTGCCTGGTCACGGCTGACGAGGTGGTTCGCGGAGACCGGGTTGGCCGGCTGGGACCCGTGGTGCTTCGAGCCGTGCTTGCCGCTGCCCTTCACCGCCGTGCGCACGATGTCGCCGGTGCGGCGGTCGTACGTCAGCGTCGTGTCCGTGTACAGCCGGCCGAAGGAGGCCGCCGACGTCACCAGGCGCGGGTTGCCCGCGGGGTCCGGGATGGTGCAGACGTACGCCTGGTGGGTGTGGCCGGTGACCAGGGCGTCCACCTTCGGCGTGATGCCCTTGGCGATGTCCGTGATCGGCCCCGAGATGCCGTCACCGGCGCCCGGGCTGTCGCAGTCGTAGTCGTACGAGGAGGAGGCGGGCAGGCCGCCCTCGTGGATGAGCGCGACGATCGACTTCACGCCCTGGCGGTCCAGCTCCTTGGCGTACTTGTTGATCGTCTCGACCTCGTCGTGGAACGCGAGTCCCTTGACGCCGTTGGCCGTCACGATGTTCGGCGTGCCCTCCAGGGTCACCCCGATGAAGCCGATCTTGACGCCGTTCTTCTTCCATACGGTGTACGGCTTGAGGATCGGCTTCCCGGTCTTCTCGTCCGTCACATTGGCCGCGAGGTACGGGAAGTCGGCGCCCGGGAACTTCTTCCCCTTCTCGTAGCACCCCTCGACCGGGTGGCAGCCGCCGTTCTGGAGGCGGGCCAGCTCGGTCGCGCCCTCGTCGAACTCGTGGTTGCCGACGCTCGTCACGTCGAGGTCGATCTTGTTCAGCGCCTCGATGGTCGGCTCGTCGTGGAAGAGCCCCGACAGCAGCGGGCTCGCGCCGACCATGTCGCCGCCGGCCGCAGTGATCGAGTACGGGTGGCCCTTGCGGGCGGTACGCAGCGAGGAGGCGAGGTACTCCACCCCGCCGGCCGGGATCGCCTTCGTCGTACCGTCGGCCTGCGTCTCGGTGACCGTACCGGCCGAGCCGGCCGGCGGTTCCAGGTTGCCGTGCAGGTCGTTGAAGGACAGCAGCTGCACGTCGACGGTCCGGGCCGGCGTGTGGTGCCCGTGGCCGCGGTCGTCGCCGTGGCCGCGCCCCTGGGCGCCGGCCGGCAGGGCGGCAACGAGCGCGCCCACGGTGGCGAGACCGGCCGCGGCGGCGAGCACCCGCCGTGACGCCCGGTTCTTCTGCGGTGTCGCTGACATCGGTCCCCTTGTGAATTTCAGCGGGTGAAGTACGAGCCGCAGCCTAGAGTCAACGCGCGTAGCGCGACAGATGTACGGGGTTACGAACTGGTTGCCAACCGGTGCGGGCCGCAGACGCTTACGCTCGGACCCATGACGACAGACTCACCCCTCCCCGCCCCCGGACGCGAGATCCAGACGCTCGACACCCTCTCCCCCGACCAGGCCGCGGCCGTGCTCGACCTGCTCGCCGAGGCCGCGCGGTCCGACGGCCGGCAGGCCGTCTCGGAGCAGGGCCGTCTGCAACTGCGGGGCGGGCAGCGGGAAGGCGTACGCCACTTCCTGCTGTCGGCGGGGGGCGTGCTCGCCGGGTACGCGCAGCTGGAGGACACCGACCCCGTGGAGGCGCCGGCCGCCGAGCTGGTCGTGCACCCCTCGCACCGGGGCCACGGCCACGGCCGCGCGCTCGGGGCCGCCCTGCTCGCCGCCACCGGGAAGCGGCTGCGGGTCTGGGCGCACGGCGGCAAGGCCGCGGCCCGCCATCTCGCCCAGGTCCTCGGCCTCTCCCTGTTCCGGGAACTGCGCCAGCTGCGCCGCCCGTTGAACCCGCTGAACCTCGCCGAGCCGGCCTTCCCCCCGGGTGTCACCGTGCGCACCTTCGTCCCGGGCGAGGACGACGCCGCCTGGCTCGCGGTGAACCGCGCGGCCTTCGCCCACCACCCCGAGCAGGGCTCGCTGACCCAGCGCGACCTGGACGACCGCAAGGCCGAGCCCTGGTTCGACCCGAAGGGCTTCTTCCTGGCCGAGCGCGAGGACGGCGCGGGCACCACGGAGCTGATCGGCTTCCACTGGACGAAGGTGCACGCCGAGGAGCAGCTCGGCGAGGTGTACGTGGTCGGCATCCGGCCCGACGCGCAGGGCGGCGGCCTCGGCAAGGCGCTCACCGCGACCGGGCTGCGCCACCTGGCGGCGCAGGGACTGCCGACCGCGATGCTCTACGTCGACGCCGACAACCCGGCGGCCCTCGCCGTCTACGAGCGCATGGGCTTCGTGACGCACGAGGTGGACCTGATGTACCGCACGGAGTCCTGACTTTCTCTCAACTCCCCCGGGGGCGGCGCCGCTTGACGCCGCCCCCTTCTTGCGCCACCCTTTCACTACTCAATTAGTGAAAGGGTGAAGATGGCCGAGTCCGCGGCAGTCGAGTTCCGCATCGACCGGCGCAGCGGCGTCGCCACCTACCTCCAGATCGTCCAGCAGGCCAAACAGGCCCTGCGCCTGGGCCTGCTGGAGCCCGGCGACCGGCTGCCCACCGCCCGCGAGGTGGTCGAGGCCACCGCGATCAACCCGAACACCGTGCTCAAGGCGTACCGCGAGCTGGAACGGGAGGGGCTGGTCGAGGCCCGGCGCGGCCTCGGCACCTTCGTCACCCGGTCACTCGGTGGCGCGGCGGCCGCCGACGACTCCCCGCTGCGCGCCGAACTCACCGCCTGGGCGGGCCGGGCGCGGGCGGCCGGACTCGAACGCGACGACGTGAGCGCGCTCTTCACCGCCGTACTGGACAGCACATTCGAGGGGGACCAGGACCGATGACAGGCACCGCGCTTGAGACCGAAGGGCTCGGCATGAGATACCGGGGCCGCGGAGGCGGTCGGGCGCTGCGGAACTGCACGTTCCGGCTGCCCGTCGGCGCCGTCTGCGCGCTCGTCGGGCCGAACGGCGCCGGCAAGTCGACCCTGCTCGCCCTGGCGGCGGGTTTCCTGCGCCCGGCCGAGGGAACGCTGCGGGTCCTGGGCTCGGCGCCCGGCGAGACGCGTACCCGGGTGGCGTACGTGGCCCAGGACAAGCCGCTCTACCCGCAGTTGACGGTCTCCGAAACGCTGTGGGCGGGTGCGGAGCTGAACCCGGACGGCTGGGACCAGGACACGGCGGCACGCATCGCCGCACCACTGCCGTCGCGTCTGAGGGTCCACGACCTCTCGGGCGGCCAGCGCACCCGGCTCGCCCTCGCCCTCGCGCTGGGCAAGCGGGCCGAACTGCTGCTCCTCGACGAACCGATGGCCGGCCTCGACCCCCTCGCCCGCCACCAGCTGATGGGCGCTCTCATGGCCGAGGCCGCCGAGCACCGGACGACCATCGTGATGTCCTCGCACATCCTCAGCGAGCTGGAGGGCGTCTGCGACCACCTCCTCCTGGTCGACGGCGGCCGCGTCCGCCTCGGCGGCGAGACGGACGACCTGATCGCCGCCCACGCCGTCCTCACGGGCCCGGTCCGCGACCTGGCCCCGCACACGGTGGTCGAAGCCCGCACCACGGGCCGCGCCCTGACCGCCCTGGTCCGCCCGGACGGCCCGGTCGACCCGGCCTGGGACCGCTCCGAGCCCTCCCTGGAGGAGCTGCTGCTCGCCCACCTCCGTTCCCCGGAGGCCCCCGCGCTGCTCACCCCGAGCGCGACGGTCCACGAGGCGGTGGCGGCATGAGCGCGATCACCCTGCGGGGGCCGGTGCGGGTCGTCGCGCGAATGCAGCGCCGTTCCCTGCGGGCGGGCGGCGCACTCGTGGTCCTGGGGATCGCCTTCGTCATCGGGCTCCGGATCTGGGTCGCCTCCTCGCCCGCGAACTGCGCCGACGGCGACACCACGCGCTGCGGCGACGGCAGCTATCTGGCCACCTACGCCCGCTCAGCGACCCAGACGTACCTGGCGGGCGGCGGGTTCGTCCTCCTGGCGTTCTCCCTGCTCATCGGGGTCTTCGTCGCGGGCCCGCTGATCGCCCGCGAACTGGACGGCGGCACCTTCCGCTTCTCCTGGGTCCAGTCGGAGTCGCCGGCCCGCTGGCTCGCGGCCCGGCTGGCCGCCCCCGCCGTCCTGGCGACCGCCGGCATGACCGTGCTGGTGCTCGTCTACCGATGGGGCCGGTCCGGCGTCCTCGGTCACGCGCCGACCGAGCTCGTCTGGTCCGAGAAGGGCGTCTATCCCGCCCTCGGCCCGGTCGCCCTCGCCCACGCCCTGTTCGCCATCGCCGTCGGGGCCCTGTGCGCCGTCCTCGTACGCCGAACGCTTCCGGCCATGGCCCTCACGGCCATCGTCGTGGGCCCGGTCATGTACGGCTTCGGGAAGCGGCGCTACGAACTGTGGCCCACGGTCCGCGGCGTCGGCGACGCCCCCTGGCCGGGCCACAGCGCCTGGAACATCGAATCGGGCATGCTCACCTCCTCCGGCAAGGAGCTCTACTGGAAGGACTGCTTCACCCGGGGCACCGTGGGCCCGGACTGCCTGCGGGACCAGGGCGGGGTCACCGGCTTCGTCGACTACCACCCCGTCTCCCATTTCTGGCCCCTCCAGCTCATGGAAACCGGCATCCTCCTCGTCCTCGCCGCCGCCGCCACCGCCCTCGCCTTCCGGGTCCTGCGGCGCTACCACGCCTGAGGCGTTCCCAAACCCGTCCGGGGCCCCGGCCCCGGACGGGACCGCTCCGGCCCGAGCTGGACCGCCCCCGCCCCAGGCGGGCACCCCACACACGGCCACCCACCGCTTCCCGCACGTCATGTCGTCGTAACCACGCATTCAGACGGCCTTGCGACCCTCTCAGGATGCAGCCAGCTGTGCCGTCCCCCCGCAACGGGCCAAACACCGGCAGAACGCGCCCCGACCGCGCCGTCCACGCGATCTCGTCCGCCTCCGACGCGCTTGCGGAGCGCTCCGGGCGGAACAATGGATCCATGAGCCAGCAGCCCAGCTCCGAGGTCCCGGTCCAGCCCGCCGCCCAGCCGTCCGTCGGCGCCCTCGCCGCCCACCGGCCGCACGCCGTCGCCCCCTCCGGGAGAGGCGCCGCCCTGTCCACCGCCGCCGACTTCGACCCCGACATCGACTCCGACGCCGACGCCTACGAGCCCGAGGTCGACGGGGACGAGCTGCCCCAGGGACGCTTCCTGGACCGGGAACGCAGCTGGCTCGCCTTCAACGAACGCGTCCTCGAACTGGCCGAGGACCCGACCACTCCCCTTCTGGAGCGGGCCAACTTCCTCGCGATCTTCGCGTCGAACCTGGACGAGTTCTTCATGGTCCGGGTCGCCGGCCTGAAGCGCCGCATCGCCACCGGGGTCGCCACCCGGTCCGCGTCCGGGCTCCAGCCCCGCGAGGTGCTGGACCTGATCTGGACCCGCTCGCGCGAACTCATGGCCCGGCACGCCGCCTGCTACCAGCAGGACGTCGCCCCCGCCCTCTCCGACGAGGGCATCCAGCTCATCCGCTGGCCGGAGCTGACCGAGAAGGAGCAGGCCCGCCTGTTCACCTTCTTCCGGCAGCGCGTCTTCCCCGTCCTCACCCCCCTCGCCGTGGACCCGGCCCACCCCTTCCCGTACATCTCCGGCCTCTCGCTGAACCTCGCCGTCGTCGTACGCAACCCGGTCAGCGGCCACCGCCACTTCGCCCGGGTCAAGGTGCCGCCGCTGCTGACCCGCTTCCTGGAGGCGTCACCGGCGCGCTACGTGCCCATAGAGGACGTGATCGCGGCCCACCTGGAGGAGCTGTTCCCGGGGATGGAGGTGATGGCGCACCACATGTTCCGGGTCACCAGGAACGAGGACCTGGAGGTCGAGGAGGACGACACGGAGAACCTGCTCAAGGCCCTGGAGAAGGAGCTCATGCGCCGCCGCTTCGGCCCGCCGGTCCGCCTGGAGGTCGAGGAGTCCATCGACCCGTACGTGCTGGACCTACTGGTCCGCGAGCTGAAGGTGTCCGACGCCGAGGTCTACCCGCTGCCCGGCCCCCTCGACCTCACCGGGCTCTTCGGCATAGCGTCGCTGGACCGCCCCGAGCTGAAGTACCCCAAGTTCATCGCCGGCACCCACCGCGACCTCGCCGAGGTGGAGTCCGCGTCCGCGCCGGACATCTTCGCCGCCGTACGCGAGCGGGACGTCCTCCTGCACCACCCGTACGACTCCTTCTCCACCTCCGTCCAGGCGTTCCTGGAGCAGGCGGCCGGCGACCCGGACGTCCTCGCGATCAAGCAGACGCTGTACCGGACCTCGGGCGACTCACCGATAGTGGACGCCCTCATCGACGCCGCCGAATCCGGCAAACAGGTCCTCGTCCTGGTCGAGATCAAGGCCCGCTTCGACGAGCAGGCCAACATCAAGTGGGCGCGCAAGCTGGAAGAGGCGGGCTGCCACGTCGTCTACGGGCTCGTCGGCCTGAAGACCCACTGCAAGCTCTCCCTCGTCGTCCGCCAGGAGGGCGACACCCTGCGCCGCTACTCGCACGTCGGCACCGGCAACTACCACCCGAAGACGGCCCGGCTCTACGAGGACCTGGGCCTCCTCACCGCGGACCCGCAGGTCGGCGCAGACCTCTCCGACCTCTTCAACCGGCTCTCCGGCTACTCCCGCCGCGAGACCTACCGCCGCCTCCTCGTCGCCCCCAAGTCGCTGCGCGACGGCCTGGTCGCCCGCATCACCAAGGAAGTCACGCACCACCGGGCCGGCCGCCCCGCCTACGTGCGGATCAAGGTCAACTCGATGGTGGACGAGGCGATCATCGACGCCTGCTACCGGGCCGCCCAGGCCGGCGTCCCCGTCGACATCTGGGTGCGCGGCATCTGCGCGATCCGCCCCGGAGTCACCGGCCTCTCCGAGAACATCCGGGTCCGCTCGGTCCTCGGCCGCTTCCTCGAACACTCCCGGGTCTTCGCCTTCGGCAACGGCGGCGAACCCGAAGTCTGGTTCGGCAGCGCCGACATGATGCACCGCAACCTCGACCGCCGCATCGAGGCCCTGGTCCGGGTCACCGACCCCGCCCACCGCGCCGCGCTCAGCCGCCTCCTGGAGACGGGCATGGCCGACACCACCTCCTCCTGGCACCTGGGCCCCGACGGCAACTGGACCCGGCACTCCGTGGACGCGGACGGCAAACCCCTGCGGCACGTACAGGAAATGCTCATTGACGCCCGGAGGCGCCGGCGTGCGACGCCCTGACCAGCACACCCAGGCCGCGGCCCCGGCCCACGCGCCCGGCATCACCGGCGTGAGCGCGGGGTCGGTCATCGGCCCCTATCTGCGCACCCAGGCCGCGGACTTCCTGCGCAGCCTGCGCCTGCACCGCGAGAACACCGCCCCCACGGACGCCGGATCGCGCGCCGCCGACCAGGCCGCCACCGCACTGCGCCGCTCCTCCCGCCGGATCGGCGCCGCCCTGCGCACCTTCCGCACCGCGCTCGATCCGCTCTGGGCGGAGCAGCTGCGCACCGAACTGTCCTGGCTCTCCGGCACCCTCGCCCGCGAACACGCGTACGCGGACCGGCTGACCCGGCTCCTCGACGCGCTGCACGGCCTGTCCGGCGACCCCGCCCTCCCGGCCGCCCGCACACCCGGCGAGTCCACGGGCCAGGGCCGCCCCGTCCTCGGTGTCGGCGCCGCCCGGGCCGGCGCGCTCCTCGAACGCCAGCTCACCCTCGCCCGGACCCGTGCCCACTCCACCGCCCTCCAGGCCCTCGGCTCCGCCCGCTTCCACGCGGTGGCCGACGCGGTCGCGCTGCTCGCCTCCGAGGTCCCGCTCTCCCCCGCCGCGGCCGGCCCCGTCGGCGACCTCCTCGCCGAACCCGCCGACCGGGCCGAGCAGCGGA
>NZ_JAAGNI010000271.1 GCF_010550605.1 Streptomyces sp. SID9727 | reverse complement strand
GCTCTCGCCGCCGCGAGCGTGCCCGGGTTCGCGCGGCTGGCCCAGACGCTCGCGGCGGGCGTCGCGGGCACCGACCACCTGGCCGCCGCCCGGGTCCTCGGGCTGGGCCGGCTCCGGCTGCTGTGGCGCCATGTCCTGCCGAACATCGCCGAGCCGCTGCTGCTGAGCGTCACCACGGCGGCGGGCACCGCACTGGTCGCGCTCTCCGGACTGAGCTTCCTGGGCCTGGGCGTCCAGCCTCCGGGCTACGACTGGGGGCAGCTGCTCAGCCAGGGGCTCGACCGGATCTACGCCGAGCCGCTGCCCGCGCTCGCCCCGGGCCTGGCACTCGTGTACGCGGCCCTGACGTTCCAGTTGCTGGGCGAGGTCCTCGCCGGGGGCGCCGCCCGGCGCGGCCGGGTGGTGCGCATCCCGGCACAGCGCTCCGCCCCGAGCGGTCCGGCCGAGGACGGGCAGGTCCTCCAGGTCGACGGCCTCACCGTCGAACTCCCGGCCCCCGCCGGACCGATCCGCCCGGTGCGCGGGGTGAGCCTGTCGCTGGGGCGGGGCGAGATCGTCGGGCTGGTCGGCGAATCGGGGTCGGGCAAGTCGCTGACCGCGCTCGCCGTCGCCGATCTGCTCCCGTACGGCGCCCGGGCCTCCCGGCGTACGCTGCGCCTGCTCGGGACCGACCTCGGCGCGCTGCCCCGGAAGGAGCGGGACCGGCGTCTCGCGACGGGCCTGTCGGTGATCTTCCAGAACCCGGCGTCCGCGCTCAACCCGGCCCTGCGCATCGGCACCCAGCTCACCGAGGCGGTCCGCGCCCATCGGGGGACGAGCCGGGCCGAGGCCACCGCGCGGGCCGCCGAGGCCCTGCGCCGCGTCGCCCTGCCCCCGTCGCTGCTGCGCGCGCGCCCGTACGAACTCTCCGGCGGCCAGCGCCAGCGGGTGATGATCGCCGCCGGGCTGATGGTGCGGCCCGGGCTGATCATCGCGGACGAGCCGACGACCGCGCTCGACGTGACGGTGCAGCGCCAGATCACCCGGCTGCTCGTGGACATCCGGCGGGACACCTCCGCCGCGATCCTGTTCATCAGCCACGATGTCGCGCTGGTCGCCGAGTTCTGCGAGCGGGTGCTGGTCATGTACGCGGGCACCATCGTCGAGGCCCTGCCCGTCGGCCGGCTCGCCGCGGGCGCCCGGCACCCCTACACCCGGGCGCTCGTCGCGTCGGTCCCGGACCTCACCGCCGACCGGGGGCGCCCGCTGCCGACGGTCGAGGGCGCCCCGCCCGATCCG
>NZ_JAAGNI010000255.1 GCF_010550605.1 Streptomyces sp. SID9727 | reverse complement strand
GGGGGCGGCCGGACGCCGCGGAGGCGTTGCGGGGATGCGCGGGGCCGGGTACCCGGCGGCGCGGCGGTTCCTTGGGGGGCACTGCGTCACCTGCCGGGGCTCGTGGAGGGCTGGGCTGCCGGTGTGCCGGAGGGCGTCGGTCCGACGGGCCCGGGAGCCGGGGTGCCGACGGCCGGGCCGGTGGGGGTGGGCGTGGAGGTCGGCGTGTTCGGCGGGGGCGCGACGACCGGGTCCGGGGCGGCCTTGGACGGGACGCCCCGGACCTTGCCGTCCGGGTCGAGGAAGGCGGGGCTGCCGCCGGGGACCATGCCCAGCTCGCGGGCGCGGCGGGCCAGGGCTTCGGGCTCGAAGGAGGCGTCGACGTCGCGCTGGAGGGCCTGTTGCTCGTCGGTCAGTTCGGTGGTCCGCTTCTTCAGCTCGCTCAGCTCGAAGGAGCCCTCGTTGAGCGCGGAATTGAGCAGCAGCAGCGTGATCAGGCCGCCGCCGAGGAGCACCACGACCAGCAGGACGAACGGGGTCCGGGCGGCGGTGCTCGGCCCGGCGGGCATCAGCCGGGTGAGGCGTGCGACGCGCCCTTGTCGCTGTCCGGCCGGTTTGCTCACCGCTCCGCTCCGTCCCCGGCGCGCGCGGCCGTCCGCCGGCTCACCGCTCGTCCTCGCGGATGCGCTGGGCGCCGCGCAGCCGGGCGGGGGCGGCGCGGCGGTTCTCGGC
This sequence comes from Streptomyces sp. SID9727, assembly GCF_010550605.1. Lineage (GTDB taxonomy): Bacteria > Actinomycetota > Actinomycetes > Streptomycetales > Streptomycetaceae > Streptomyces. The sequence continues at coordinate 5,108 of NZ_JAAGNI010000255.1, read as the reverse complement.
GACCTCCTCCTCGGTGGGGAGTTCGGCGCCCCGGGTGAGGAGCTTCAGCCGGGGCTGGTAGCGCTCGGGGACGACGGGCAGGCCGGGCGGTGCGGTGTTGGCGGCGCCCGCCGCGAGGACCTGCTTCACGAGCCGGTCCTCCAGGGACTGGTACGAGAGGACCGCGATGCGCCCGCCGACGGCTAGGGCGGCGACGGCGGCCGGAATGGCCCGCTCCAGGACGGTGAGCTCCCCGTTGACCTCGATGCGCAGGGCCTGGAAGGTGCGCTTGGCGGGGTTGCCCCCGGTGCGCATGGCGGCCTGCGGCAGGGCTTCGCGGATCAGCTCGACGAGCCGGGCGCTGTTGGTGAAGGGCTCCTTCTCGCGCTCGCGCACGACGGCGGAGACGATGCGCTTGGCCTGTTTCTCCTCGCCGTACGCGCGCAGGATGCGCACCAGTTCGCCCGGCGGGTAGGTGTTGAGGACCTCGGCGGCGCTCATGCCGGTCGTCTGGTCCATGCGCATGTCGAGCGGTGCGTCGCGGGCGTAGGCGAAGCCCCGGTCGGACTCGTCCAGCTGCATGGAGGAGACACCGAGGTCGAACAGGACGCCCTGCACCTCGGGGATGCCGAGCCGGTCGAGCACCTCGGGCAGTTCGTCGTAGACGGCGTGCACCAGGGTCGCGCGGTCGCCGTAGGGGGCGAGCCGCTCGCCGGAGAGCCGCAGGGCCTCCTTGTCCCGGTCGAGGGCGACCAGCCGGGCGGTGGGGAAGGCGGCGAGCAGCGCCTCGCTGTGGCCGCCGAGGCCGAGGGTGCAGTCGACCACCACGGGGGGCTGCGGGCCGGGGGCCTCCAGAGCCGGTGCCAACAGGTCCAGGCATCGCTGGAGCATCACCGGGACGTGTCGGGTCTGGCTCATGCGCCCTCTCAGGCTCAGCTCCCGGGTGGCGGGACGTACGGCCTGGTCCCCGCCCGCTCGCGAAGGGGAGGTCCGCCGGCGCCGGGGAAGGGGCGTCAGCCGACCGGCGAGCGGGAGAGGGCCGGGCCGTACGTACGCCGCGCACACGGGTAAAAGTTCGAAATGTGCAGGGTGTCGGTAACTTCCCGTCACTTTAGTCCACCCTGCCACTCGATCGATTCCCGATCAATCAACCCGACAGCGCGTCGGCCGTCGCGCGTTCACCCGTGCGGGTGGACGGAGCGGGCTTGTGGATTACCTCACAACAAGCGTTGTTGACGTTTTTTGTCCGCTTCCCTCGCGCATCGGGGCGGGTGGGGAGGACTAACGTCTTGAGCATGTCGACTTCCGCGCACTCCCCCGCCCCCACCGTCACCGACCGCCTGGTCGAGGCGAACGCCGATTACGCAGCAGACTTCAAGGACCCCGGCATGGACGCCAAGCCGGTGCTCCAGGTCGCCGTGGTCGCCTGCATGGACGCCCGCCTCGACCTGCACAAGGCCCTCGGCCTCTCGCTGGGCGACTGCCACACCATCCGCAACGCGGGCGGCGTGGTCACCGACGACGTCATCCGGTCGCTGGCGATCAGTCAGCGGGCGCTGGGCACCCGCAGCATCGTCCTGATCCACCACACGGGCTGCGGCATGGAGTCGATCACCGAGGACTTCCGCCAGGAGCTGGAGCACGAGGTCGGACAGCGGCCGTCCTGGGCCGTCGAGGCGTACACGGACGCCGACCAGGACGTGCGGCAGTCGATGCAGCGGGCCCGCACCTCGCCGTTCCTCAAGCACACCGACGACGTGCGCGGCTTCGTCTTCGACGTGACCACCGGCAAGCTGCGCGAGGTCCTGCCCGCCTCCTGACGGAAGGTCCGCGCGGTGCCGGACCACCACCTTCCGGTGACGAAATCCTCACCCAATCCGACATATCACCCCTGGTTGTCCACAGGCGAGTGACACGAAGCGGTAACGGCAACAAGAATGCGTGAGTGACACCCCGCCGGACCTCGTCCGGCGCGGTGTCCGCAATTCGGGGTGGGCCGGGCCGCACGAGGGCGCCGGCCCGTGACTGGGGAGATCCCCTGCTCCTGGTGAGCGTGGGGCGGGGCCGAGGAGGGCCGGGGTGACGACCTATGACGATCGAGCGAGCCTCACAGATCTGACCACCACCGTCGATCGGGTGCGCGGGTCGATGGAGGCCGTGATCGAGGGCAAGCCCGAGGTCGTGCGGCTTTCCCTCACCGTGCTGCTCGCGGAGGGCCACCTCCTGATCGAGGACGTCCCGGGGGTGGGCAAGACCATGCTGGCCAAGGCGCTGGCCCGGTCCGTCGACTGCTCGGTGCGGCGCATCCAGTTCACGCCCGACCTGCTGCCCTCGGACATCACCGGTGTGTCCATATACGACCAGCAGCGCCGTGACTTCGAGTTCAAGCCCGGCGCGATCTTCGCGCAGGTCGTGATCGGCGACGAGATCAACCGCGCCTCGCCGAAGACCCAGTCCGCGCTCCTGGAGTCGATGGAGGAGCGCCAGGTCACCATCGACGGGCACACCTACGAGCTGCCCGAGCCCTTCATGGTCGTGGCGACGCAGAACCCGGTGGAGATGGAGGGCACGTATCCGCTGCCCGAGGCCCAGCGCGACCGGTTCATGGCCCGGGTGTCGATCGGCTATCCCAGCGCGGAGGCCGAGCTGCGGATGCTCGACGTGCACGGCGGCCTCTCGCCTCTCGACGACCTCCAGCCCGTGGCGCACGCGCACGACATCGTGAAGCTGATCGAGGCGGTGCGCGCGGTCCATGTCGCCGAGGCGGTCCGCAGATACGCGGTCCAGCTCGTCGCGGCCACCCGCAGCCACCCCGACCTCCGGCTCGGCGCCTCCCCGCGCGCCACACTGCACCTGCTGCGCGCCGCCAAGGCGTCCGCCGCGCTGGCCGGCCGGGACTACTGCCTGCCGGACGATGTGCAGGCCCTGGTCGTCCCGGTGCTCGCCCACCGGCTGCTGCCCAACGCGCAGGCCCAGCTCAACCGCCGCAGCGCCGAGCAGGTGGTGCGGGAGATCCTCCACCAGACCCCGGTGCCCACGGCCTCCGGCGGTGCCGGCGCCCAGGCCCCCGCCTATCCGGCGGGCCCGGCGTACGGCGGAGCGCAGCAGCCCGGCGCGCGGCGTCCGTGATGGCCGCGTCGGGGGCCGTAGCGGTGGACGGCGGCGGCGACAGGGGCGGGGTCCGGGCCGCGTTCGGCGGTCTCACGACGCGCGGGCGGTCCTTCCTCGCGGCCGGGATCGCGGCTGCGGTCTGCGCCTACGCGCTGGGCCAGGGCGACCTGCTGCGGGTCGGGCTGCTGCTCGCCGTACTGCCGCTGGTCTCCGTGACGGTGCTCTACCGCACCCGCTACCGGGTCACGGGCACCCGCAGGCTCTCCCCGTCGCGCGTCCCGGCCGGCTCGGAGGCCCGCGTCCACCTGCGCATGGACAACGTCTCCCGGCTGCCCACGGGGCTGCTGATGCTCCAGGACCGGGTGCCGTACGTGCTCGGGCCGCGGCCCCGCTTCGTGCTGGACCGGGTGGAGGGGGGCGGGCGCCGCGAGGTGTCCTACCGGGTCCGGTCCGACCTGCGCGGGCGCTACCCCCTCGGCCCGCTGCAGCTGCGGCTGAGCGACCCCTTCGGCATGTGCGAGCTGACCCGCTCGTTCAGCGCCTACGACACCCTGGTCGTGGTCCCCCGCACCGAACCGCTGCCCCCCGTGCCGCTGGCCGGTGAGTCCTCCGGATACGGCGAGGGGCGGCAGCGGTCCCTGGCACTGGCCGGTGACGACGACGTGATCCCGCGCGGCTACCGCCACGGGGACGATCTGCGCCGGGTCCACTGGCGTTCCACCGCGCGCTACGGCGAGCTGATGGTGCGGCGCGAGGAGCAGCCGCAGCGCGCACGGTGCACGGTCCTGCTGGACACCCGGCAGACCGCCTACCGGGGGACGGGGCCGGATTCCGCGTTCGAATGGGCGGTCTCCGGGGCGGCGTCCGCGCTGGTGCACATGCTGGAGCGCGGCTTCGCGGTCCGGCTGCTGACGGACGCGGGGAACGCGGTGCCGGGCGGGGGCGAGGGCGGGTTCGCCGGCGCCACCCAGGCCACCGCGGACACGGCGGGGCTGATGCTGGACACCCTCGCCGAGATCGAGCAGTCCGACGGCGGGGGCCTCTCCCGCGCCCATGACGTACTGCGCGGGGGCGAGGGGCTGCTGATCGCCTTCCTGGGCGATCTGGACGAGGAGCAGACCGGTATGACCGCCCGGATGCGGCAGCGCAGCGGCGGGGCCGTGGCCTTCGTCCTGGACAGCGCCGCCTGGGTGAACGGCGAATCGCCCGCCACCCGGGAGGCGGCGGAGCGGCGGCTGCGGCTGCTGCGCGAGGCGGGGTGGACGGTGGTGCCGGTGGAGCCCGGCGCGCGACTGGCCGAGCTGTGGCGGCTGGCGGGCCGGCACGCAGCGGTGGCCGGGTCCGGTGGAACGGCCGGTCCGGCGGGTTTCGGGGGTTGGGCATGAGCGGCCGGGGCCGGCTGGCGCTGGCCGCCTTCGCGGCGACGCTGATGGCGTCCTGTTCGATGCTGCCGCTGGTGGATCCGGTCAGCTGGATCGTGCAGGCGGCGTTCCTGCTGGCCGTGCAGTGCGGGGTGGGCATGCTGGGCCGCCGGGTGCCGTTGCCCCGGCTGCTGACGGCCGCCGCCCAGGCGCTGGTCGCGGTGGTGCTGCTGACCGTGGCGTTCGCCCGGGAGCAGGCGATGGCGGGCGTGCTGCCCGGACCGCAGGCCCTGCGGCACCTCGCGGACCTGCTGACGGCCGGCGGGGAGGACGTCGGGCGGTACGCGATCCCGGCACCGGCGACCCCCGGCATCCGGCTCATGCTGGTGGGCGGTGTCCTGCTGGTCGGACTCGTGGTGGACACGCTGGCGGTGACGTTCCGCAGCGCGGCGCCCGCCGGGCTGCCCCTGCTGGCGCTGTACTCGGTGGCCGCCGGGCTGGCGGAGAGCGGCGCGAGCTGGCTCTGGTTCCTCCTGGCCGCCTGCGGCTACCTGCTGCTCCTGCTGGCCGAGGGGCGCGACCGGCTCTCCCAGTGGGGCCGGGTCTTCGCCGGGGCCGCGCGGCCCCGGGACGGTTCGGCCGGCGGGCTCGACACCT
>NZ_JAAGNI010000243.1 GCF_010550605.1 Streptomyces sp. SID9727 | reverse complement strand
GCGTCGGGGCGGGCCGCACCGCGCAGGTCCGCGACCGTCCACGCCACCCGCAGCACCCGGTCCAGGCCCCGGGCCGTGAGCAGCCCGCGCTCCATGTCCCGCTCGGCCGACATCAGCGCGCCCGGGGCCGCGGCCAGCCGGGTCCGCAGTTCGTGGCCGGGCACCTCGCTGTTGGTCGTCCAGGGTGTGCCGGCCAGCCGGTCGGCCGCCCGGTCCCGGGCCTCCCGCACCCGGGCGGCGACGATCGCCGTGGACTCGCCCCGGCCGCCCCGGCCCATCAGGTCCTCCCGCGTGACCGGGGCGACGGTCACCCGGAGGTCCACCCGGTCGAGCAGCGGTCCGGAGAGCCTGGCCTGGTAGCGCCGCACCGCCGACGGCGGGCAGTCGCAGCCGGCACCGCTCAGGGTGTGCCGCCCGCAGGGGCACGGGTTGGCGGCGAGCACCATCAGGAACCGGGCCGGCAGCCGCACCACCCCCGCGCTGCGGGCCACCACGACGTGCCCGGACTCCAGGGGCTGGCGCAGCGCGTCCAGTGTCTTCACGGAGAACTCCGGCGCCTCGTCCAGGAAGAGGATTCCGCGATGGGCGAGCGAGACCGCTCCCGGCCTGGGCAGTCCGTTGCCCCCGCCGACCAGTGACTGCATGGTCGCCGAGTGGTGGGGCGCGCAGTACGGGGCCCGGGCGATCAGGGGCTCGCCCGGTGGCAGGATGCCCGCCACCGAGTGGACGGCGGTCACTTCGAGGGATTCCTGCCGGGTGAGCGGCGGCAGGATCGCGGGCAGGCGCTCGGCCAGCATGGTCTTGCCGGCTCCGGGCGGACCGGTCAGCAGCAGGTGGTGGCCGCCGGCCGCGGCGACCTCCAGGGCCTTGCGCGGCCGCTCCT
>NZ_JAAGNI010000214.1 GCF_010550605.1 Streptomyces sp. SID9727 | reverse complement strand
TCGGCCTCCACGACGCCGTCGGCCAGCGGGGTCCGCTCGGGGGCGGGGGTCCGGCCGCCGCCGAGCAGGGCGCGCAGCCGGGGCCGGGCGGAGCGGGCGCGCAGGACCCGGTTGACCTCGCGCCAGGTGACGTCGGTGGCGTACGAGACGGTGCGGGCGGCCTCGTAGACCTGGCGGAGCAGGGCGTCGGCGTCGAGGAGGCCGAGGGCCTGGGCGACCTGGTCCTGTTCCTGGAGGGCGAGGCGGTCGGTGGCCCGCCCGGTGGTGAGGTGGAGGGAGTCGCGGGCGTCGAGGAGGACGCGGCGGGCCTCGGCGAGTCCTTCGCGGGGGGCGTCGGCGACCCAGGAGGCGGCGACGGCGCGCAGGGCGGTGACGTCGCGGAGGCCGCCGCGGGCCTCCTTGAGGTCGGGTTCGAGGAGGAACCGCAGTTCGCCGTGGCGTTCGGCGCGTTCGCGGCAGAGGTCGTGGAGGCCGGGCAGGCGCCTGGGTGCCTGGTTGCGCCAGTCGGCGAGGATCGCGGTGCGCAGCGAGGCGACGAGGCCGAGGTCGCCGGCGATGGGGCGGGCGTCGAGCAGTCCGAGCTGGACCTTGAGGTCGTCGGCGGCGGTCTTCCTGGCTTCGGCGGGGGTGCGTACGGAGTGGTCGAGGGCGAGGCCCAGGTCCCAGACGGGGTACCAGATCCGGTCGGCGAGGGCGGCGACGTCCGTGGCGTCGGCGGTGCCGTCGTGCAGCAGGAGGAGGTCGAGGTCGCTGCGCGGGGAGAGTTCGCCCCGGCCGTAGCCGCCGACGGCGACGAGGGCGGCGCCCCGGACGCCGGCGTGCCGGGCGGCGCCGGTGAACAGGGCGGTGAGCCAGTCGTCGGTGAGGGCGGCGAGGGCCGCACGGCGCGGCGGCCCGGGCCGCTCCTTCTCCTGGAGAAGGCGCAGCCGGGCCGCCGCGTAGCCGCTGGGCGAGTCCTCGGATTCGGTGGTCGCTTCGGTGCTCGTCACCCAGCTGCCCTTTCCGTGTGCGGAACCGTGCGAAACAGTCGGTGGGGGCCGGTCAGAGGGCGTCCGGGCCGCGTTCGCCCGTCCGGACCCTGACGGCCGTCTCGACGGGGACGGTCCAGACCTTGCCGTCGCCGATCTTGCCGGTGCGGGCGGCCTTGACGACGACGTCGAGGAGCTGTTCGGCGTCCTCGTCCTCGACCAGGACCTCGATGCGGATCTTGGGGACGAGGTCGACGGTGTACTCGGCGCCCCGGTAGACCTCGGTGTGGCCGCGCTGGCGTCCGTAGCCGCTGGCCTCGGTGACGGTGAGGCCCTGGACGCCGAACGCCTGGAGGGCCTCCTTGATCTCGTCGAGGCGGTGGGGCTTCACGACTGCGGTGATGAGCTTCATGCGTCCACCTTCTTGTTCGTCGGGGCGGCCGGGCCGGGGGCGGGGGCGGCGGTGCGGGAGGCCGCGCCGCCGCCGGCACCGCTGAAGTCGTACGCGGTCTCGGCGTGTTCGACCTGGTCGATGCCGGAGATCTCCGCGTCCTCGTCCACGCGCATCCCGAGGATCTTGTCGACCAGGAAGGCGAGGAGCGCGGAGACGACGAGAGAGTACGCGAGGACCGCGAAGACGCCGACGGCCTGCTTGCCGAGCTGGTCGAGCCCGCCGCCGTAGAAGAGGCCCTGGGCGTCGGACTGGACGCCTCCGGTGGCGAAGAGGCCGACGAGCAGGGAGCCGATGATGCCGCCGACGAGGTGGACGCCGACGACGTCGAGGGAGTCGTCGTAGCCGAACCTGTACTTGAGGCCGACGGCCATGGCGCACAGCACACCGGCGATGGCGCCGACCGCGATGGCGCCGAGCGGGCTGACCGCGCCGCCGGCCGGGGTGATGGCGACGAGTCCGGCGACCGCGCCGGACGCGGCGCCCAGGGTGGTGAAGGCGCCGTGGCGGATCTTCTCGTAGGCGAGCCAGGCGAGCATCGCCGCACCGGTGGCGACCTGGGTGTTGACGAACATGACCGCGCCCACGCCGTCGTCGTTGCCGAGCCAGGAGCCGGCGTTGAAGCCGAACCAGCCGAACCAGAGGAGACCGGCGCCGAGCATGACGAGCGGCAGGCTGTGCGGCCGCATCGGGTCCTTCTTGAAGCCGACGCGCTTGCCGATCACGAGGATCACGCCGAGGGCGGCGGCACCCGCGTTGATGTGGACGGCCGTACCGCCGGCGAAGTCGATGACGCCGAGCTCGAACAGCCAGCCGCCGGCGCCCCACACCCAGTGCGCAACCGGGAAGTAGACGACGGTGACCCACAGCGTGATGAACAGGGCCCAGGAGGTGAACTTGACGCGGTCGGCGAGGGCACCGCTTATCAGCGCGGGCGTGAGGACGGCGAACATCAGCTGGAACACGGCGAAGACGTAGACCGGGATGGTGTAGCCGTCCCAGAGTTCCGTGACGCCGATCCCGCTGAGACCGACGAAGTCCTGGCTCCAGCCGATGACCGATCCGGCGTCGGTCCCGAAGGCGAGGCTGAAGCCGTACAGCACCCACAGGACCGTGACGATCCCGAGGCTGATGAAGCTCATCATCAGCATGTTGAGGGTGCTCTTGACGCGGACCATGCCTCCGTAGAAGAAGGCGAGGGCCGGGGTCATGAGCATCACCAGGGCCGAGCAGATGAGCATGAAGCCGGTGTTGGCGGCAGACAGCGTCGGGGTGTCTGCGGCAAGCGTCGTGATGCCTGGGGGCATCGGCGTCTCCTCGTCGTCGGTGCGGCCGCGTGCGGGCGGTGGGGGCACAACCACTGCGGGACCACTGGGGAAGTGCGGGCCGGTCGGACCGGCCGGCGATGGGAGGGTGGAGGAAGGAGCGGGGCTGGGTGCGAACGCCGCGGATGTGCCCGCCCAGCCCCGCGACGCCACTCTCCGATCGTCGGCCGGTCCAATGAGCCACGAGGTTCGCCCAGCGCCGTTTCGGCCGGTGCGCCGCGATGTTTCGCGGCAGTGACGAAGGGAAGCGACGTGTTACGTCCCCATGAACCGCGCATGCCGTACCCGCGCTCACGCCCACTCTGCGGCCCGGGCCGCATACGGAGCGGTTACGACGCTCCGGCGGGGGAACGACCACACGAACCGGCCACGGCGATCACCCGTTGACCTGGCAATGGGGGGAGCCGAAGTCGGTCTGTGCTGGGTGATCGTCGTGGCCGGGGTCTGAGGGCCCGGTGGCCGTCGCTAGACGGTTTCCACGGTCTCGGGCAGCTGTTCGATGAGGAGCTCGGTGAGCCGGGCGACCTCGGGCACGTCCCCGAAGTCCCTGGCGGCGGTGTCGACGGTCTTGCGGAGCCGGGTGTTGACCCGCTCCGAGCGCACCTTCCTGGCGACGCGCAGCGCCCGTTCGGCCGGTGCGGTGGCTGCCTCGGGCTCGCCCTTGAGGAGGTGGACGCTGGCGAGGCCGATCAGATTGAGCGCATAGGAGCGCTGGTGCTCGTCCTCCTCGCCGAAGAGCTGGACCGCCTTCTCCATGACGGGCTCGGCGAGCGAGGCGTACGTGGGGCTGCGGCCGGCCACGTAGGCGAGGTCCCGGTACGAGTGCGAGTTCTCGCCGTTGAGCTCGGCCTCGGAGAAGAAGCGGATCCAGTCGGGCTCCGGCTCGCCGTCGACCCCGGCGTCCAGGAAGGTGTCCTCGGCCATGCGGACCGCCCGCTTGCACTTGCTGGGCTGGCCCATGTTGGCGTAGGCGCGGGCCTCCATCGCGTACAGCATGGCCTGCGTGCGCGCGGTCGCGCAGTCGCGGCTGCCGTACTGGGCGAGGTGGATCAGCTCCAGGGCGTCGTCCGGGCGGCCGAGGTGGATCATCTGCCGGCTCATGCTGGACAGCACGTACGACCCGAGCGGCTTGTCGCCGGCCTCCTTCGCGGCGTGCAGGGCGAGCACGAAGTACTTCTGGGCGGTGGGCTGGAGGCCGACGTCGTAGCTCATCCAGCCGGCCAGCTCGGCTAGTTCGGCGGCGCAGCGGAAGAGGCGCTTGGAGGTGGCGGCCGGCTGGGGCTCCTGGAGCAGGTCGGTGACCTCGTGGAGCTGGCCGACGACCGCCTTGCGGCGCAGTCCGCCGCCGCACTGCGCGTCCCACGAGCGGAACATCGCGGTGGTCGACTCCAGCAGGTCCAGCTCGGGGCCGGAGAGCCGCGACGGGCGGCGGGCGGCGGCGGGTTCCGGTTCGGCGGCGGGGGCGGCCGCGACCGGCACCAGCCAGCGCTGCATGGGCTCGATGAGCGCGGGGCCCGCGGCGAGGGCGAGGGAGCTGCCGAGGAAGCCCCGGCGGGCCAGCATCAGGTCGCTCCGCGAGAACTCGCTGAGCAGGGCGACGGTCTGCGGGCCCGCCCAGGGCAGGTCCACACCGGCCACGGAGGGCGCCTGGTGCGGGGTGCGCAGCCCCAGGTCCTCGACGGCGACGACACTGCCGAAACGCTCCGAGAACAGCTCGGACAGGATGCGCGGAATCGGCTCGCGCGGCTGCTCGCCGTCCAGCCAGCGCCGCACCCGGGAGGTGTCGGTGCTGATGTGGTGGGCGCCCATCTGGCGAGCCCGGCGGTTCACCTGCCGTGCCAGCTCGCCCTTCGACCAGCCGCTGCGCACGAACCATGATCCCAGTTGCCCGTTCGGGCGCTTGCCGGCGTTCGCCTCGCCTGCGCCGCTGCCACTCACGGATAAGCCCCCATCCCGCCGAATACGTGTCGCGCGAAGCATTATCAGAATGCCTCGAACTCATGTTGCCCGCACGGGCGTTGAGCCCGATCGAACAGAGAACCGGGTTGCCTGCGGCATACCCACGGGCGCACATACTTCCATGGTTCGTGTACCGACGGTAATCCTCCGATCACGGGCACCGTGAGGCCCTTTGGGTAATCGCCACCATTCGCCACCCCTTCGATTGAACGCCACCCCCGTGGGCCGCGATTCACTTGACAGGGCGATTCGTACGGGCGCGAGGAAGCGCCCGGGGGCGCGCGGGCGGTTGCACGCTCCTCGTCGTAACCACCGGCGCACCGGACCCGTTGGAGGGGGCATGGGCTTCACGATCGGAATCCGCGAGATGCGCACCGGCGCACGGCGTCGCGCCCGTGCCGCCGCCGGCGGTACGGAGGTGGCGGAGTACACCGGGCTGTGGGGCTGGGCCGTGGTGCCCGGGGCCCGCGCGGCGGGCGGCGTCTGCTCCTGCGGGGCCCCCGGCTGCACCGCCCCGGGCGCCCATCCGCTGCGGTTCGCCCGGGAGGTGCCCGCCGGGG
>NZ_JAAGNI010000203.1 GCF_010550605.1 Streptomyces sp. SID9727 | reverse complement strand
CACGGCCCAGGTCCGCCACCGCCTGCGGAGCTCGGCGCGCATCCGGACCCTCGCGGGCAGCACCGCGACGGCGACCCCGCCCGCGCCGAGCACGCCCGCGACCAGCGGCACCGCGCGGACGGCGGCCTCCTCGGCGATCAGGACGGCGCTCATGCCGGCTCCCGCCAGAGTGCTCATGCCAGCTCCCGCCAGAGGCCGGCCAGCCGGAGGGCGGCGGTGAGCAGGGACCCGGCGGCGATCACGGCCAGCACCGGGACGGCCCAGCCGCTCGCGGCGGCGACCACGACGAGCAGACAGCGCTCGGTCTTGCCGACCGGGCCCCCGTTGCGGCGGGGCGCCCCGGCGGCGGCCC
>NZ_JAAGNI010000191.1 GCF_010550605.1 Streptomyces sp. SID9727 | reverse complement strand
GGGCGACCGGGCAGCGCATCCGGCCGCGGCGGCCCGCAGCAGGGCCTCCAGGACCACCGGGTCCGGGGTCCCCCCGCGCTGCTCGGCGTCCAGCAGCACCTCCAGGAGCTCGTCGCGGGCGGGCTGCGAGGCGGGGCTGCCGGGCGTGGCGAGCACCGCGGCCAGCGATCCCCGGACCGGTGCCGCCGCCGGACGGTCCCGGAGCAGCCCGGTGAGCAGCGGCAGCAGCAGGGCGCGGGCGGCGGGTCCGTGTTCCAGGCGGCGGTCGAGGTAGGCGGCGGTGTGCGCCGTGTCCTCCGGGTGGCCCTCGGCGTAGGCGCGTACGAGTCCGGCGGCGTGCAGCGCGAGCTCCGGGGCGTCGATCCCGGCCAGGGCCCGCAGCACCTCGCCCGCGCCCTGGTCCGGCCGCG
>NZ_JAAGNI010000165.1 GCF_010550605.1 Streptomyces sp. SID9727 | reverse complement strand
CGCCCCAGGCGCGGGTCGCCGGGTGGGCGGAGCGCAGGTGGCGGGCGCGGGCGAGCAGGGGCAGGGCGTCGCCGACGGTGAGCAGGAGCGCGGGGACGTCCTGCGGGCGGACCTCGCCCCCGGCGCCGTACGGCCGGACGACCGTGATCTCCTCGCTCAGGGCGCCGGCCGTCTCGGGGAGCGGGGCGTCGAGCGGGTCCCAGAACGCGACGCGGCCCCGGCGCGGCGGCGTACCGGGCAGGAAGACGGCGGCGCAGCGCGGCAGACGGGTGTCGTCCGCGTCCTGCGGCGGCGGTGCGGTGCTCATCGGTCCTCCCTCCCGTCCGTCGCGGCCCGGCGGCCGCGTCCTGGCGCTCCGCGCCTGGTCAGCACGGTGTCGTCCTCTGGTCGGCGAGTCTAGGCGGGAGGTCTGACAACGCCCCGGACAAGGGTCCGACCGCCGCCGTTCCCGCAGCTCGTACGGGTCGGACGACGGCCGGGGACCGACCGCGCGGAGAGGTCAGTGGTGGGCGTACGGCTTCGAGGAGGCGTCCGGACGCGGGGCCGGCGTACCGGACTCCGCGGGCCGCGCGCCGTCCGGCGCAGGCGTACCGGGGTCCCCGGCCGGCCCGGCCCGGCTACCGGCGTCCGGCGCCTGCGCGACCTCGGGGGCGGGCGCCCCCTGCTGGGCCCGTTCCAGGAACCGCAGCAACTCGACCGGGAACGGCAGGACCAGCGTGGAGTTCTTCTCGGCCGCTACGGCCACCACGGTCTGGAGCAGCCGCAGCTGGAGCGCCGCCGGCTGGGCGGACATCTCGGAGGCCGCCTCGGCCAGCTTCTTGGACGCCTGGAGCTCCGCGTCCGCGTTGATGACCCGGGCGCGCCGCTCACGGTCGGCCTCGGCCTGGCGGGCCATGGAGCGCTTCATGGTCTCCGGCAGCGAGACGTCCTTGATCTCGACCCGGTCGATCTGGACGCCCCAGCCGACCGCCGGGCTGTCGATCATCAGTTCCAGGCCCTGGTTCAGCTTCTCCCGGTCGGAAAGGAGGTCGTCCAGCTCGCTCTTGCCGATGATGGAACGCAGGGACGTCTGCGCCATCTGCGAGACCGCGAAGCGGTAGTCCTCGACCTCGACGACCGCGCTGGCCGGGTCGACCACCTTGAAGTAGATGACGGCGTCCACCCGGACCGTGACGTTGTCCCGGGTGATCCCGTCCTGGGCGGGCACGGGCATGGTCACGATCTGCATGTTGACCTTGCGCAGCCGGTCGACGCCCGGCAGCACCATGGTGAACCCCGGCGGGCGCACCTCGTCGCGGAGCCGGCCCAGCCTGAGGACCACGCCTCGTTCGTACTGTCTGACGACCCTGGCGGCCGCCGCCAGATACAGGGCGCCCACCGCCGCTGCCGCGACCACCGCGATCACGAGTGCCTGGACCATGACGGCCCCCTGCCGGCCGGAAGAGCCCGGCCATCGGCGCCGCACCTCTTCGTGCGCTAATACCACGGTATGCCTGGTTTCGCTCGGGGGCGAACCCCTGCGCGTACGCCCGGTGGTGCCGCGCTCCCCCGCCCGGCCGCTTCCCGGATGCCGGGGCCCGGGGAAGCGGGCAGGGTGAACGGCACCGGCACGTACACCCGCGGTGTGCGTGGTGACGAGACAGACGAGGATCCGCCCATGCCCGTGATCGACCGCCGACGCCGCCGGCTCGGCATCGCCGCCCAGGCCGTGTTCCTGACCCTCACCGTCGCAGGCTGCTCGGGCCTCGGCCGGACCGCGGTCGGCCCGGTCATCTACACCACCGAGCGGGACGCCGTGATCGAGGTGAACAGCCCCTCGGTCAAGGGCTGCCACCGGCTCGCCCCGGCCGGCGCGAAGGCGGTGGCCAACGAGACCCTGGTCGACATCGTGCTGTACCGGACGCCCGACTGCACCGGCAAGGGGACGACGTACGTGGCGACCACCTTCTCGGACGTCAACGCGCCGAACGCGCGTCCCTGGCGCAGCTTCAGCACCATCCACTGACCGCCGGGCAGGCAGCTACACGGGCACCGCCCGCACCCAGACGCCGTCGTCCGTGAGACAGCGGTCCACCTTCAGGCCCGCCGCCGCCAGGTGCCCCTCGAACGCCTCCTCCGTCAGCGGCCGGGCCCGGAAGGTCTGCGTCCACCGGGCGTCCGCGAACTCGTACTCCGCGCGCACCGACCGCACCCCGTCGCCGACCGGCTCCGAGGAGACGATGCGCACCGTGTAGCCGGCGGGGTGGACGCGCTCGCGCGGCAGCGCTTCGTGGTAGTCCGCCCCCTCGCGCTGGATGAGCACCACGCCTCCGTCGCGTACGTAACGCCGGCAGGTCCGCAGCAGCCCGTCGCGCACCTCGTGGTCGCCCGCGTGGACGAGGAACGACGCGAGCATGACGACGTCGAACGTCTCCTCGCCGAGGTCCAGCGACTCGATCGGGCCGCACACCGTCCGCGCGCCGCGCACCCGCTCCAGCATCTGCGGCGACTCGTCCACGGCGGTCACCCGGAAGCCCCGCTCGATCAGCGGGTGCGTCACCCGGCCCGCCCCGCAGCCCAGTTCCAGGATGTGCGCGCCGGCGGGGACGGCCGCCTCGATCAGGTCCGGCTCGTCGCCCACGGCCAGCCTGCTGTACAGCTCGACCGCGCAGCCGTCCGGGGTGATCGCGCCCGGACCGGTCCCCTCGTAGCCCTCGCGTACCAGTTGTCCGCTCATGACTGCCGAACGACCGTACCGGGCCCGGCGTTCCCGCCCCTCAGACCGAGCGGCGCGCGACCAGGGCCGCGCTCAGGTGCTGGAGGTCGGCGGGGCGGGCCGGGGAGAGACCGGTGAGGCGGTCGATGCGCCGGATGCGGTAGTCGACGGTGTTGGGGTGGACGTGCAGCGCCGCCGCCGCGGCCCGGCGGTCCAGGCCGTGTCCGAGGTACGTCTCCAGCGTGTGCAGCAGCTCCGGCTTGGCGTCCAGCGGGCTCAGCAGCCCGGCGAGCCCGCGCAGCGCCTCGCTGGGCCGGCTCAGCTGGTACTCCAGGAGCACATCGGCGAGCCGGTAGAGGCCGGGAGCCCGGCCCGTGCGGGCCACCAGGTCCACGATCTCGCCGTTGCGGGCCACCGCAGCCGGCACCCCGTCCGGTGACGCGGTCTCGGCGGCGGCCGTGACGGGGACGCCCGCCGCCCGGGTCGCCTCGGCGATCAGCCCGCACAGCCCGCCGGGCCCCTCCCACGGCGGCGGCTCCGCCACGGGCAGCAGCACGGTGCCGCCGGACGCG
>NZ_JAAGNI010000147.1 GCF_010550605.1 Streptomyces sp. SID9727 | reverse complement strand
GAGCAGGCCGCGGGCGGCGAACTGCAGGGCGAGCAGCCCCGCCGCGCCCCAGAACGCCACGGCCGCGGAGGCGTGCGCCGCCGCCCGGGCCCGCGTGAGCACGGGCAGCCCGTCGGCGACGGACAGGAGGCGGGCGGGGACCTCGTACGGCAGGGCGTCGGGGCCCGCGACCGTCAGCGTGCCGGGCTCGCCGGGGCCTTCGGGCGGGCTGCTGCCGTCGGGGTGCCAGAAGGCGAGGCGGCCGGTCCGGGCAGGGTCCGAGGGCAGGAACACCACGGAACAGCCGGCGAGTTCGAAGACGTGGGAGAGAGAAGCGGAGGAGGGGCTGTGCACAGCGATGTCAGATTCCTCAAATTTGACTAGCCGACTGAGGTCGCCGAGGGTACTCCAACTTCCGCGTTTAGTGGCCCCTGCCGCGTGTGAGGTGCGCCACGCGACGGTACGGGTGCGGCTCCCCGGTGCGGTCGGCCCCCCGCACCGGGCGGGTGCTGGCACCACCATGCCTCGGGTGGTGGCGCCATGGCTCCCCCTACCCCGTGAACCGTACGTTTTCTGGGGTCGGAGCGGAATCGAGACCGGAGACACCATGCCCCAGGCCACCCTTGCCCCAGCGGTACCAACGCGTGACGGCGCCCGAAGTTCAGGAAGCGATTTCGCGCCGCTGCTGCGAGACGCCAAGGCGCAAGGACTCCTCGAACGGCGCACCGGCTGGTACGCCGTCGGAATCACCGTCAACCTGCTCGCCCTGGCGGCCGTGGTCACCGGCATCGTCCTCCTGGGCAACACCTGGTGGGTGCTGCCGCTCGCCCTCCCCCTGGCGCTCCTCTGGGCCCGTACCGCATTCGTGGGACATGACGCGGGGCACGCCCAGATAACCGGCAACCGCAAGGCCGGCCGGGTGATCGGCCTCTTCCACGGCAACCTGCTGCTCGGCATGAACGAGGCGTGGTGGAACGACAAGCACGTACGCCACCACGCCAACCCCAACCACATCGACAAGGACCCCGACGTCGGTGTGGGCGCGCTCGTGTGGACCCAGAAGCAGGCCGCGCAGCGCGAGGGCTTCGCCCGCTGGCTCACCCGCAACCAGGCCCGCCTGTTCTTCCCGATGCTGCTCCTCGAAGGCATCGCGCTCAAGGTCTCCGGATTCCAGTACCTGAAGCGGCAGCCCCCGCGCGAGCGCGCCTTGTCCGCCTTCCTGCTCACCGCGCACCTCGGCCTCTACGCCACCCTGCTCCTCACCGTCATGTCCCCGGGCAAGGCCCTCGTCTTCGCGCTCGTGCACCACGCGCTGTTCGGACTCCACCTCGGCATGGCGTTCGCCCCCAACCACAAGGGCATGGAGATGCCCGACCCCGACGGGGACCGCTGGGACCACCTGCGGCGCCAGGTGCTCACTTCGCGCAACGTGCGCGGAGCGGTTCTCACCGACTGGTTCCTCGGCGGCCTCAACTACCAGATCGAGCACCACCTCTTCCCGAGCATGCCCCGGCCGCACCTGCGCCTGGTCCAGCCCCTGGTCAAGGCCCACTGCGCGGCCATCGGCCTGCCGTACACGGAGACCGGACTCGTCGAGTCCTACCGGCAGGCGCTCACCCATATGCACGAGGTCGGTGCGCCGCTGCGGTGACCGGGCGCTCCGGGCGGGAGGGAGCGGGAACCAGGAACCGATGAGGGCGCGCGGACGTTCTCACCATCAGAGGCGGCCATGGGCCGCGGAGGAGGTACGGACGATGTCGAACAGCGCCAAGATCGCCATCGGGGGAGTCGTCGTCGCGGTCGTCCTGATGCCGTTCATCGGGTTCTGGCTGTCCCTGCTCGTGCTCGTCGGCGTTCCCACGCTCGCGTATCTCGCCCTGGACCCCGGCCAGCGCCGTCGGCTCCGTAGGATCACCCGCAAGGAGATCGGCCGCTGAGGGCCGGCCGCTGAGAGGGGATCCGCCGTGAGTGGCACCGTGACCGCCGTCAGCAGGAACGAGACCTACAGCTTCACCAAGCCCAACCGTGAAAGCGTCACCCTGCTCGCCGGCCTGGGCGTGGAGGGCGACGTGCACGCGGGGGTCACGGTCAAGCACCGCTCCCGGGTGGCCCAGGACCCGACGCAGCCGAATCTGCGCCAGGTCCACCTCATCCAGGAGGAACTGTTCGACGAGGTCCGTGCGCTGGGCTTCGAGGTGGCGCCCGGTGACATCGGGGAGAACGTCACGACGCGGGGGATCGATCTGCTGTCCCTGCCCGTCGGGACCCTGCTGCATCTCGGAGACGAGGCGGTCGTCGAGGTGACCGGGCTGCGCAATCCGTGCATGCAGATCGACGACTTCCAGGGCGGCCTCCTCAAGCAGGTCGTCGGCCGTGACGAGGCGGGCAACATCGTCCGCAAGGCCGGCATCATGAGCGTCGTCTCGGTCGGCGGCGTGGTGAGGCCGGGAGACGCGGTGAAGGCCGTGCTCCCCGCCGAGCCGCACCGGCCGCTCGATCGCGTCTGATCCCCGTCCGGTCCGGATGCGTCGGCGGTCGTTCCGCCGGCGGTCAGGACGGGCGTACGGCGATGGCGTCCAGGGCCGTGAGGAGACCGGGCAGTTCGGGCCCGCGCCTGACCGGCAGAATCTCGCCTGGGACCTCGTCCAGGAGCAGGAAGGCCAGATCGTCGGTCCTGGCCACCAGGGACCAGCCGGGGCCGTCGGCCCGGATCATCCGGGCGTCCCCGGGCGCGAACGAGGACCGGACGCGGCCCGGCGGCGGCGGATCGTCCAGATAGCCGCGCGCCTCGGCCAGGGCCCGCCGGACGCCGGGATGGCCGCCCGGGGCCGCCGG
>NZ_JAAGNI010000015.1 GCF_010550605.1 Streptomyces sp. SID9727 | reverse complement strand
GCCGGCCCCGGCAGGGCGGGGCGCCCCGTGCGGTGCGGCCCGGCGGGCGGCGACGGGCCGGAGGGCGGACCGGCGCGGGGCACTCCGGATAATGCCTGGTGATCGGCAGGGCGGGCAGGGCATTCTGTGCGCCATGTTGATCAGGGAAGCCACCTCCGAGGACTGGCCCGCCATCTGGCCGTTCTTCCACGAAATCGTCGCCGCCGGCGAAACCTTCACCTACCCCCTCGACCTCCAGGAGGCAGACGCCGCCGGCTGGTGGCTTCTCGAGCCGCCCCACCGGACCGTCGTCGCGGTCACCGATGACGGGACCGTCCTCGGCACGGCGAAGATGAACAAGAACCACATGGGCAACGGATCGCACATCGCCAGCGCCAGCTACATGGTCGACCCCCGGCACTCCGGGAAGGGCGTCGGACGCGCCCTGTGCGAGTACACCATCGACTGGGCGCGCACGGCCGGGTACCGGGCCATGCAGTTCAACGCGGTGGTGGAGACCAACACCCACGCGGTGAAGCTGTACGAATCGCTGGGCTTCGACATCCTGGGCACCCTGCCCGAAGGATTCGACCACCCGGTCGAGGGCTTCGTGGGGCTGCACATCATGCACCGCCGTCTCTGAAGGCGGGGGCGGGGACGCCTGGGCCGGCCGGGCATCAGCGGCCCGTGTCCGGCATGTCCCAACCAGCGTGGGTGTGGGGGAGGTTGTGACGCAGAAACCCCTGTGGGGCGGGTGCACACGGTGGGGCCGAGGCCAGTACTGTGCGCTGCACCGCCCATACGGGCGCGAAACATCTGCGGAGGAAATATCCATGACCATACCCAGGAGATCGTGGCGCGCAGCGGGAACTCTCGTCGCCGCCGCGGTTGTCGGCCTCTCCGGCGCGGTCCTCACCGCCGGTCCGGCCGCAGCTCACACCCCCACCTGGGCCGTGACCTGTGACGAAGTGAGCCTGCACCTCACTCAGTACAACGCCGGTGTCACCAACGAGGTGACCGTCACCGTCGACGGCAAGGACCTGCTGCCGACGGAGAAGTTCGGCAAGGACTTCGACAAGAAGCTCGCGCTGCCGGAGCACGACCAGCCGGTGAACGTCCGCCTGGTCGTCAAGGCCGGGGACGGTGACAATTTCTCGAAGGACGAGACCAAGCAGGCGCCGGTGTGCGAGGGCACCCCGCCGCCGAAGTCCTCGCCCAGCCCGACCGAGTCGAAGCCGCCCGAGACGCCGACCACGGCGTCTCCCAGCCCGTCGGAGACGCCGAGCGAGTCCGCTCCGTCGTCGGCCGCGCCTGCCGCGGCGACGCCGAGCCCCAGCTCGCCGGACCTCGCCGAGACCGGTTCCTCGTCGTCCACGCCGATCATCGGCGGTGCGGCTGTCGCCGTGCTGCTGGCCGGCGGCGGCATCATGTGGTCGGTGCGCAAGCGCCGCACCGCGCAGCACTGACACTCCGTGCCGCCCGGTCGCGCAGAGCGGCCGGGCGGCACGGCAGGGGGCGTACCGTCACGCGCGACGTGGCGGTACGCCCCTCACCGCTGAGTGCCCCCGCCTCGCGCCCCGGGCGGTTCGGCGGCGTGCCGGTGCACGGGTGGCGTGGTGGGCGGTGCGCCCGGTCCGATCTCGCACCAGACCGCCTTGCCCTCGCCCCGCGGCTCGATGCCCCAGCGCGTGGAGACGGCGTCGAGCAGCAGCAGCCCCCGGCCCGATGTCGCGGTCTCGCCCGGTGACCGGCGCCGAGGCCAGGCGCTGGAGCGGTCCTGCACGGAGAGCCGCACCCGGCGGACCGGCTCGGGCAGCACCTCCAGGGTCAGGACAGCCCCGCCCTCCGTGTGGAGCAGTACGTTCACCAGCAGCTCTCCGGTCACCAGCTCGGCGTCGTCCGCCAGTTCGGCCAAATCCCAGTCGGTCAGGGCCTGCCGCACGATGGTCCGGGCCTCGGACAGCCCCTCCGGGTCCGCCTGGTGGATGTACTGGTGGAGCCTCGGCGCCCGGGGCGACCCCGGGTCCGGGCTGCGGCGCAGCACCAGCAGCGCGACGTCGTCACCGGAGCCCCACCGCTCCCACAGCCGGTCCGACAGATGGTCGGCCAGCGCCTCGGCGCCCGCCGGGCCCGCGCCGACCTCGGTGATGAGGGTGCGCACCCCCGCGTCGATGTCGGCGCCCGGCTCCTCCACCAGCCCGTCCGTGTACAGCACCAGCGTCTCGCCCGGCACCAGGTCGAGCCGGGTCTCCGGGTACTCCTCGTCGCCGAAGTCGGTCGAGATGCCCAACGGCAGGCCACCGCGGACCCGAGGGCTGCCGACCCGGCCGTCCATGTGCCGGATCAGCGGCCCGAAATGGCCGGCGCGGACGACCCGGACGGCCCCGGTCTCCAGATCGACCTGGGCATAGGCGCACGTCGCGAACCGGTCCGTGTCCAGTTCGGCGAGGAACCGCGAGGCGCGGGCCAGCACCGTCGAGGGCGGATGCCCCTCGGCGGCGTACGCGCGCAACGCGATCCGCAGCTGACCCATGATCGCCGCCGCGTGCGTGTCATGCCCCTGGACATCGCCCACCACGACTCCGAACCGCCCCTTGGGCAGGGCGATCACGTCGTACCAGTCACCGCCGACCTGCCGGCCGCTCCACGCCGCGTGGTACCGGACCGCGATCTCGCCGCCCTCGATGTCATGGATGCGGCGCGGAAGCATCGCGGACTGCAGCCCGGTAGCGAACTCGCGTTCCTCGTCGAACAGCTTGGCCCGCTGGAGGGACTGGGCGACGATGGCGGCGAGCCCGCGGCACAGATTGCGCTCATCGGCCGTGAAGGCGGTGCGCTGCCGGTAGAAGAGGGCCAGACCGCCGAGCGTCCTCGCCTGGGCGACGAGCGGCAGATAGGCCGCCGCCTGGAACTTCATCCGTCCCACGGACGGCTCCAGCACCGGATAGCGCCGCGTCAGCGCCGCCGGCGAACCGAGGAAGCGGGGGCGCCCGCTGAGCACGGTGTCGGCCAGCGGAAACGCCGGGTCGAGGGGGCCCGGACTCAGGTCTTCCAGGACCTCCAAGGACTCACCGCTCAGCGCGATGACGTCGAGCTCCGCGTTGTCCAGCAGCCCGAGCGCCAGTCCGTCCGCGCCCAGCCGCGCCAGCCCTCCGGGACCGGTCAGAGCGGCCGTCACATCGTCCACCGTCACCGCACGCGACAAGGCACTCGTCGTACGTTCAACTATGTCGGTCTGGCGTCGCCGGCGTCGTTCCAGCTCCAGCATGAAGTCCGCATGGGTGACCTCGGCCGTCGCGTCCCGCACGAGGCCGATCACCCGGCGCGCCTTCCCGTGCTCACCGCGCACGATGCGCCCCTGGACATGCGTCCACTGATCCCGGCCGTCGGCGCGTGGAATCCGGAAGTGGACGCTGTACGAGCTGCCCGAGCCCTTCAGCGCCTCATCCGTCGCCACGCCCACACGGGCACGCTCCTCGGGGTCCAGCAGCTCAGCCAGGGACTCAGGGCGCGCGTCGAACGCGTCCGGGTCCAGACCGAAGACCAGCAGACCGGCCTCGTCCACGTCCAGGGTCCAGGTGTCCAGGTCCCACTCGAAACTGCCCGTCCGGTTCAGGGCGAGCCGCTCCGCCGTACCGGTCTCACCGGTCGGCGCTCTTCCCTCCGGCCGGCCGTCCGGTCCGGGGACGACCGGGGGCCGGTTCTGATCGGTCATGCCAGCTCCGGGGATCGTCCGGCGGGTCCGCCGTACGGCGTGCCTCAATTGTCCGGCCGGTCCGGCACACCTGCCACAGCGGAACCCACCCCGCACCGCCCCTCCCTCCGGGGCCCGCGCACAATGGCAGCGGAAGATCGTCCCCCGACCGGCGGACGGCAACGGCACCCGGGCTGAGCGGAGCGCGCGCATGAACCACGAGGACCCCGTCCTGCTGCACACCGAAGGACGCGTCCGCCACCTCACGCTCAACCGGCCCCGCGCCCTGAACGCGCTCAACCACGCCATGGTGCGACTCCTGGCCGACGCCCTCGACGCGGCCGAGAGCGACGAGGCCGTCGTCGCCGTGCTGCTCACCGGCGCGGGGGAGCGCGGCCTGTGCGCGGGCGGCGACATCCGAGCCGTCCGCGACGACGCCCTGGCCGGGGGAAGCGCCTCGCTGGACTTCTGGCGGGACGAGTACCGGCTCAACGCACGGATCGCCCGTTTCCCCAAGCCGTACGTCGCCCTCATGGACGGCATCGTGATGGGCGGCGGTGTCGGAGTCTCCGCCCACGGCTCCGTCCGGATCGTCACGGAGCGTTCACGCATCGCCATGCCGGAAACTGGGATCGGGTTCGTCCCGGACGTCGGCGGAACGTACCTGCTGGGCACCGCACCCGGCGAACTCGGCACGCATCTCGCGCTCACCGGTGAGGCGGTCGGTGCGGCCGACGCGCTGCTCTGCGGACTCGCCGACCACTTCGTGCCCGCCGACGGGCTCGCCGCCCTCGTCGCCGCCCTGGCCCGGTGCACGACCCCCGAGGCCGTCGCCACGACCGTGAGGGACCACGCCCGCCCCGCCCCCGGCGGCGAGCTCGCCGCGCACCGCGCCTGGATCGACTCCTGCTACGCGGCGGACACGGTCGAGGAGATCACCGACCGCCTCGCCGGCCACGGGGACCCGGCCGCCAAGCAGGCCGCGGCGACCATCCTGACCAAGGCACCCACCTCGCTCAAGGTGACCCTCGAAGCCGTGCGCCGGGCACGCCGCCTCGGCGGGCTCGAAGCGGTCCTCGACCAGGAGTACCGCGTCTCGACCGCCGCCTTCGCGGGCCCCGACCTGGTGGAGGGCGTCCGCGCCCAGATCGTGGACAAGGACCGCGACCCGAAGTGGAAACCCTCCGAGCTCGCCCAGGTCACCGCCGAGGACGTGGCCCGCCACTTCACGCCCCTCGGTGACCGCGAACTCGGCCTCGCACCACTTCCCGAGGCAGGCTGAGGGAGCGGGCCCGCCCCACCCCTCGGTTCAGTGGCCACTGCCCGTCAGGCTCGGCCGGAGCGCGCCGACCAGTTCGAAGAACCGCGTCTCGTTTCCGGCGAACCCGGCACGCCGGAGCGCCCCGTCCGCCTCCTCCATCGGCGAGGTGAGCAACGGCAGGAACAGCGGGGCGTCGTCGGGGTCGGAGAGAGCCGCCCGGGTGGCCTCCAGTAAACGGACGTACGCCTGTGCCGCCGCGATTTCGTCCTTGCGCATCTCAGCATCTCCAGGTCAGAGGTGTCGGACCCCACCAGCATCCCCCATGGGTCTGACAACGCCGTCCGGCGAGCGGCACGGCACGGCGGCTATCGGCCGTCCGGCCGACCCGTCGGCGGCTCGACCTCCAGGAACCGGCGACCGCGCGGCCCCCGGTACAACAGCGCGGTCCAGCCCAACTCCCGCAGCGCCGCCACGCACCTGGCCAGCTCGCCCTCCTCCTCGTACGCCGCCCCGCTCCCGGCCGGCCCCAGCCACTCCACCCGCACGGTGCCCGGCGATGGCCCCGCCGCCACCCGGTACCCCTTCGCCGTACGCTCCCCTGACGGGCCGACGGCCGAGGCGGGGAGCCCCGCGGCCTCCAGGGCCAGGGCCACGGCCCGTACCGGGCGGTGCCGTTCCCATGGCGCGGGCACCGACTCCGGGTCGCCCGGGCCGCTGTTCGCCAGCCGCCTGATCTGCCGCAGCCCGGCCAACGCCGACCGCACCGAAGCGGAGCGCGCCTCAGCCTCCCCGCGGGCCGGCGGGCCGTCCCCGGTCGCCGGTTCGAACCCGCTCTCCTCCCCGTCGCGCATCCGCGCCCCCTCCGTTCCTTCGCCGTACCGCACTCCCGCCAGTGTGCGCCGCCCCACCGACAACGGCGGACCGCACACCGAACCGATAGGCTCCGGTGCTGCTCACGAACACCGCGCCCCGAAGGATCCATCCCTGTGCCCGACACCGACCGGCCCTCCGGCACCGACCGCCAGGACGGAGACGGCCGTGACGCCCTGCGCGCCGACTGCGGCAAGTGCTTCGCCCTGTGCTGTGTCGCGCTGACGCTCACGCGCTCCGCCGACTTCGCCGTCAACAAGGCGGCGGGCACACCCTGTCGGAACCTCCGGGACGACTTCCGCTGCGGCGTCCACGCGCGGCTGCGCACCGAGGGCTTCCCCGGCTGCACCGTCTACGACTGCTTCGGGGCGGGCCAGAAGGTGTCGGTGGACATCTTCGGCGGCCGGGACTGGCGCGCCGCACCGGAGACCGCGCAGCGGATGTTCGAGGTCTTCCCGGTGGTCCGGCAACTCCACGAGCTGCTCTGGTACCTGACCGAGGCGGCCGCCCTCGCCCCCGCCCGTCCCCTGCGCGGCGAGATCCGGCGCACGCTGGAAGCGACCGAAGCCCTGACCCGCCTCGACGCCCCCGCCCTGGTCGATCTCGACGTGGCCGCCCACCGGGGCGAGGTCGCCGTGCTCCTCGGACGCGTGAGCGAACTCGTCCGCGCCACGGCGCCCGGCCGCAAGCGGCGCAGCCACCGGGGCGGCGACCTCATGGGCGCCCGGCTCAGGAAGGCGGACCTGCGGGGCGCCGATCTGCGCGGCGCCTACCTCATCGCGGCGGACCTCGCCGGCGCGGACCTGCGCCTCGCGGACCTCATCGGCGCGGACTTCCGGGACGCGGACCTGTCGGGCGCCGACCTGACCGGGGCGCTGTTCCTGACACAGGCGCAGGTGAACGCCGCCCGGGGGAGCGGCGCCACCCGGCTCCCGTCGCCGCTCGGCCGCCCCGCGCACTGGACGGCCTGACCCGTCAGCCTTCCGGGGAGTCCAGCGCCGCCTTGAGGCGTTCGAGCGTGGTGCGGATGTTGCGGCGCTGGAACACGGCGAAGGTGTGCCCCCGGGTGGCCACCCGGTCGAAGGCGTTGGCCACGACGTCCGGCCAGGCGCGGCGGTCGTCCGTCCAGGTCTCCGTGACCCGGGTGCCGCCCTCCACCGCCTCGAAGCGGTACTCCCACGTGGCGATCGGCCCGCGCAGCAACGGCCGCCGCGCACCGATCGCGTGGACGCGGAACGCGAACCGCCTGCCCGGATCGGCCGCGGTCACCGTGCACCGCGTCGTCCAGCTGACCGGGCCCCGCTTGTTCCGGCCGTCGAACACCATGCCGACGTACGCCTCCCGGCGGTCCCCCCGCACCCGGGCGCCGAGGTTCTCCGGGCTCCAGCGGCCCATGGCCGTGGGGTCGCTCAGCCGGGCGTACACCTCCAGCGGGCCGGTGTGCACGACGATGCTGTCCGACACGGACATGGTGCGGGGCATGGAGCACTTCCGTTCCGCGGCCGGCTGCGGTCACGACCGGGCGTCGGACCGGCCGCACGGCCGACGGGCTCCCGCCCCCACACCTTACTGACCGGTCACATAGGATCCGGAAGCGGGGAGTGACGCATCCGGCAGCGGGGACGAGAACGCCCCGCGGCCGTGGTTCGTTGCACAGACGTCGCATCCGGAACACGCCGACGACCGACCGAGGAGCCCGCACATGCCCAGCCGTACCGATCCCAGCCGCACCGAGCCCGGCACCGCAGACCGCACCCGGCTCGTCGAACGGCTGATGGAGCAGTTCCCGCACGTGCCGCGCGAGGCCGTCATCAAGGAAGACCTGCTGCGCGGCGGCGTCGCCTTCGACGAGTCCGCGCTCAGCGACAACGAGGGCGGTGACGTCAAGCCGAAGTCGTACTTCATCTTCTCCTTCGACCACGGCACCCTGCCCGAGTTGGGCGCGGCCGCCCTGCGCCGCCCGCCGGAGGAGATCGTGCTCACCGGCGGCCCGTACGAGCTGCGGCGCACCGTCGTCTCGGTGCGCGTCAACCCCGCGTCCCCGTACCGCGTCGCGGCGGACGCGGACGGGATGCTCGGGCTCTACCTCGACGGCAGGCGCATCTCCGACGTCGGCCTCCCCCCGATGCCGGACTACTACCGGCACACGCTGGCCAACGGGAAGTCCGTCATGGAGGTCGCCCCGACGATCCAGTGGGGCTACCTCGTCTACCTCACCGTCTTCCGGGTCTGCCAGTACTTCGGTGCGAAGGAGGAGTGCCAGTACTGCGACATCAACCACAACTGGCGCCAGCACAAGGCGGCGGGCCGCCCGTACACCGGGGTGAAGCCCGTCGAGGAGGTACTGGAGGCGCTGGAGATCATCGACCGGTACGACACGGCGAAGACCTCCACCGCGTACACCCTCACCGGCGGCGCCATCACCTCGCACATCGGCGGGCGGGACGAGGCGGACTTCTACGGCCAGTACGCCAAGGCCATCGAGGAGCGTTTCCCGGGCCGCTGGATCGGGAAGGTCGTCGCCCAGGCCCTGCCCAAGGCGGACGTCCAGCGCTTCCACGACTACGGGGTGCAGATCTACCACCCCAACTACGAGGTGTGGGACCGGCGGCTGTTCGAGCTCTACTGCCCGGGCAAGGAGCGCTACGTCGGCCGTGACGAGTGGCACCGCCGCATCCTCGACTCCGCCGACGTCTTCGGCGCGCGCAACGTCATCCCGAACTTCGTGGCCGGTGTGGAGATGGCCGAGCCGTTCGGCTTCACCACGGTGAAGGAAGCCATCGATTCGACCACCGAGGGCCTGCGCTTCTTCATGTCGCACGGCATCACCCCGCGCTTCACCACCTGGTGCCCGGAGCCGACGACCCCGCTCGGCAAGACCAACCCGGACGGGGCGCCGCTGGAGTACCACATCCGGCTCCTGGAGTCGTACCGCGCGACGATGGACGAATTCGGTCTCAGCTCGCCTCCCGGTTACGGCCCGCCCGGAGCGGGGAACGCGGTGTTCTCCGTCAGCTCCTTCATGGACAGCCTGCCGGCCGCCCCGCGGGACGCCCCCGAAGCGGGCTGAGCGCTCACCCCTCGGCGGCGAGCTCGCGCACCACGCGGGCGAAGCCCCGTACCAGTGCGGTGTCCGCGCCGTCCGCCCAGGCCAGGACCACGCGCAGCGGCTCCACGTCGGTGAGCGGCACCCAGGACAGGTCGGGGCGCGCGTAGTAGCGGGCCATGCTCTCGGGTGCGAAGCAGATCGCGGACCCCTGCGCCACCTGCTCCAGCATCTCCTCGACGTTGTCGTTGGTCGGCCCCCAGACCGGGGCCGACCCGTCGGGGCGCGGGTTGACGGCCCACCAGTCCACCCATGGCCGGGGCGCCCGCCGCGTCCACAGCAGCGGCTCGTCCTTGACCTCCAGGACGGAGACGCCGTCGCGGGACGCCAGCGGGTGTCCCGTGGGCAGGCCGACGACGCGGGACTCGGTGTGCACCGCCTCGTACGTCAGCCCCGTCAGGTCGTTGGGCAGCCAGACGAACGCCACGTCCGCGAGGCCGTCCCGCAGCGCTTCGGCCTCCTGCCCCCAGTCGTACCGTTTGGGGGCCACCCGCACCCCGGGATGGCGGCGGGCGAACTCGGCCCGCGCCCTGGTGGTCAGTTCGCCCGCCCCGCTCGCCTCGAAGCCCACCCGCAGCACCCCCGCCTCGCCCCGCGTGTGCCGTTCGGCCGCCGCGGTGACGCGCTCGGCCTGGCGTACGGTGAGCAGCGCCTCGGCGATCACATCGCGTCCCGCCGGGGTGGCCGAGACCCCGCCGGCGTGGCGGTCGAAGAGCTTCACCCCGAGCTCCGTCTCCAGACTCCTGAGCGCGTACGAGAGCGCCGGCTGGCTGACGAAGAGCCTGCGGGCGGCCCGGCCCAGGTTCTCCTCCTCGGCTATCACCGTGAGGTAGTGCAGCTGGCGCAGTTCCATGGCGTGATCATAAGTCGTCTTTATCGCTCAGGAGAATCCATGTCTTGGACCGTTCGCGCATGCGGATGACATAAATGAATCACCGCAACGCATCGACGGAACAACGGAGTTGAACATGAGCACGGCACACGCCACCCCCGCCCGCGACAACGCCCAGGGTCGCGTCTGGCTGATCACCGGCGCCTCCTCCGGCTTCGGCCGGTCCATCGCCGAGGCCGCCCTCGCCGCCGGGGACACGGTCGTCGCCACGGCGCGCCGGCCCGAGGCGCTCGACGCCCTCGTCGCCGCACACCCCGACCGCGCGGTCGCCGTCCGGCTCGACGTCACCGACACCGCCCGCATCGCCGACGTCGTCGCGGACACCGTGCTCTGGTACGGGCGGATCGACGTGCTCGTGAACAACGCGGGCATGGGGCTCGTCGGCGCGGTGGAGGAGACCACCGACCGCGAGCTGCGCGACCTCATGGACCTCCACTTCTTCGGCCCCGCTGCCTTGGTCCGGGCGGTGCTGCCGCACATGCGCCGCGACGGTTCGGGCGCCGTGGTCCAGATGAGCAGCATGGGCGGCCGGTTCACCTTCCCCGGCGTCGGCGGCTACTCCGCGACGAAGTTCGCCCTGGAGGGCCTGTCCGAGGCGCTGGCCGCCGAGGTGGCCCCGCACGGCATCAAGGTCCTCATCGTCGAACCCGGTTCCTTCCGCACCGGATTCGCCGGCGGCGGTGCCCTGCGCCAGTCCGCGCCGCTGGACGCCTACGCGGACTCCGTCGGCCCGGTCCGCAGCGGCCTGCCGGACTCGGACGGCAAGCAGGAGGGCGACCCCGCCAGGGCCGCCGCGGCCATCCTGGCGGCACTGGACGCCGGGGACACCCCGCTGCGGCTGCCGCTCGGCAACGACGCGACGGACGCCGTGCTCGGCGCGCTCGACGCCTCCCGCGCCGAAGTGCTCGCCTGGGAGAAGCTCAGCCGTTCCACCGGATTCGACGCCTGACGGTCGGCGGGCGTGTGCCCGCCCGGGCGTGTGTGCCGGAGCGTGCGCCCCGGCACACACGCGCATTCGTGCTTCGGATGGGGGTGGGAAGCGGGCGATCAGGGAAAGTAAGCGGAACAGAGCACCCCGATTGTAAAGGCGGCGCCCATGCTGCACGGTGTCGATGTCAGCGCCCATCAGTCCTCGTTCGACACGGACGGAGTGGACTTCGTCTTCATCAAGGCCACCGAGGGCCGTTCGTACGTCAATCCGCGCCTGACCGACCAGACGAAGCAGGCCCGCGACGCCGAATGCGTCGTCGGCTTCTACCACTTCCTGTGGCCCGGGAACATCGCGGCTCAGGCCGAGTACTTCCTGAGCAAGGCGCCCGAGAAGGCCGGTGATCTGCTCGCCGTCGACTGGGAGCAGAACGGCGAGGGCACCCGCGCGAGCAACGCCGAGAAGGACCGCTTCATCCGCGAGGTCAAACGCCTGCGGCCGCACCATCGCGTCCTGCTGTACTGCAACCGCTACTTCTGGCTGCACCACGACACCACGTCGTACGCCGGGGACGGACTCTGGATCGCCGACTACGTGAAGGCGGGCAAGCCGCGCATCAAGGCCTCCTGGCGCATCCACCAGTACACCGACCGGCCGCTCGACAAGGACGTGGCCGACTTCTCGTCCCGCTCCGCCATGCGCGACTGGGCGCGGAAGTGACGTCGGCGGACACCGGTCAGTAGGACTGAAGCTCCACGAGATTCCCCTCGGGGTCGCGCACGTGGGCGGTGCGCAGCCCCGGCCCCCACTCCGGGCGGTCGCACGCGGGTGCGGTCAACCCGGCGCCGTGGCCGAGGCAGAGGGCCAGCCCCGCGTCCACGTCGGCCACACGCAGGACGAACATCGACCGGTCCTGCGCCGGCGGCGGGTCCGCGGGCAGGCCGGCCGTACCCGCGACCGCCGCCATCGCGCTCCGGTCGAACAGCACCAGCACACCCTGGCCCTCGACGTCCCAATGGGCGTACGGCCCCGAGGCGTTGCCGCCGGCCCGTACGGCACCGATCAGCTCCGGCAGTACGGCGTCGTAGAAGCGGAAGCAGTCGGCGAACCGGTCGACCAGCAGGCGGGGATGCAGCGCGTCCACGGGATCTCCTTCGGTAGGTGTGCACCCATCATTGGGTTGGCCCTACGATATACCTGATGAACGAAACCCCTCCCAGTCTCCTGGGCCTCACGACCTATCTCATGTCCAAGACCGGCAAGGCGGCGCGCGGCAGACTCGCGGACCGGCTGGCCGAACGCGGCCTGCGGCTCTGGCACATGGCGGTGCTCGCGGCGCTGGACGACTTCGGCCCCCATGTGCAGCGCGAACTCGCCGCGCGGCTGTCGATCGACCGGAGCGACGTCGTGAAGATCGTGGACGGGCTCGGTGCGTCCGGACTGGTGGAGCGGGCCCGCGACACCACCGACCGGCGCCGCGTCACGGTCACCGTCACACCGGCGGGCCGGGCCATGCTGACGAGCCTCAAGTCCGAGGCGCTGGCCGTGCAGGACGATGTCCTCGCACCGCTGACGGACCGTGAACGCGCCCAGTTGGCCGCCCTGTTGCTCCGCGTCCACGACGGGGCACGGGAGAGCGGACCGGTCCGGCCAGGTCGCTGACCCGATCGGGGCGCCGGGTACGGCAGAATTCCCCGGTGACCACACCCGCGGCCCAGCCGCCTCGTGACCGCGCGCTCGGGCGCGGCATCACCACCCTCATCCCGCAGGCCGCGCAGTCCACACCGGCCGAACAGGCGGCGGCCGTACTGACCGCCATGCGGTCCGTTCCGGTGCGCGTCGGCGTACTCCAGGCAGCGGTCGTGCTGCTGGAGGAACGGGTGCGCGCCACGGAGGACGAGGCGGAGCGGGCCGCGGCGGCGACCACCGTGGCCATGCTCCGCAGCGCCATCGGACAGGCCGGCTGACCAACTCCCTGATCACTTCGGTCGAATTCCCCTCGCGTCGGCGCGGGGATTGCGCCATCCTGATCATCGCTCCCGGTCGGGGAGCGTGATCGACGGGCAGGCGGGACACGTTGGCGAACAGTGGTGTGTACGGGACGGCAAGCGGTCGGGTACGCGGACGTACACCGCACGGCGACGTCGTGGCCGTCCTCGGAATCCCATACGCCGCGCCGCCGTTCGGCGACAACCGCTTCCAGGCCCCCCGCCCGCGCGCCCCATGGCCCGGTGTCCGCGACTGCACGGGGTTCGGGCCCGTCGCGCCCCAGTCCGCCGAGCTGCCCGGCGCCCCCGTCTGGTCGCCCGGAGACGAGGACGTCCTGAGCCTCAACATCTGGACCCCCGCCGAGGCAGCGGGCCCGCTGCCCGTGCTGGTCTGGATCCACGGCGGCGCCTACACCTTCGGGTCGAGCGCGCAACCGGACTTCGACGGTACGGCGCTGGCTCGCACCGGCCTCGTCGTCGTCACCCTGAACTACCGCGTCGGCTTCGAGGGCTTCGGCCATGTCCCGGACGGCGCCTGCCCGCCCAACCGGGGCCTGCTCGACCAGATCGCCGCCCTCGAATGGGTCCGCGACAACATCGCCGCGTTCGGGGGAGCCCCGGACGACGTCACCCTGGCCGGGCAGTCGGCCGGAGCGGCGTCCGCGGTCTGCCTGATGGTGATGGACCGCGCCCAAGGGCTCTTCCGACGGGTGATCGCGCACAGCGCGGTCGGCCCCGTCTTCGCCCCGGAGCTCGCCGAGCAGGTCGCCGCGCGGGTGGCCGCCGCTGCGGGGAGACCCGCGACGGAGGCCGCCCCGCAGGAGCTGCTCGCCGCTTCGGAAAGGGTCGTCGGGAACCATCGCGAGGACCCCGGCTCCGGGCAGCTGCACTGGGACCCGGTCCTCTACGGCCCGGTCGCCGACGGGCACCTCCTGCGCGACGACCCGATGGCCCTCCTCGCCTCCGGAGCCGCCCGGGACGTCGGCCTGCTCGTCTGCCACACGACCGAGGAGTACTGGCTGATGGACGCCGTCGGCAGCAGCATCCCGGTCCCGACGGACGAGCGGCTGCACCGCTTCGCCGCCGACTTCGGCCTGCCGCCCGGGCTCGTCGACGGGTACCGTGCGCTCATGCCGGGCGCCGGGCCCCACGACATCCACCTCGCCGTGTACGGGGACCTGATGTTCGGCGAGTACAGCACCCGGCTCGCCGAGGCCCACGCGGCGGGGGGCGGCCGCGCCCACCTCTCCCGGTTCGACCGCAGGGGCGGCGGAGTGCGCGCCTGGCACTGCGCCGACGTGCCCTTCGCCTTCGGCAACGTGGACGACGAGGCCATCCGGTTCCTCATCGGCGGCGCCGCGCCGACGCCCGAGGACCGGGCCCTCGCGGACCGGATGACCTCGGCCTGGTCCGGGTTCGCGGCCACCGGCGACCCGGGCTGGGAGCCGGGCACCGGACACGTCAGGGTTTGGGGGACGCCGGACCGCGCGACGGCCTCCGGACACTGGCGGGACAGCGACGCGGTCCGGTCGCTGTGGGACACGTACACCTACCGGCCCGCCCGCTCCTGAAGCCGCGCCGGCCGCGAGGGGTCACGTCGAGGGCAGTCGCAGCGGCCCCCGGCCCTCGCGACCTTGCAGGGCTCCCCGCCCGCTGGGGTGGACGACCCGGAGCCGCTCCCTGAAGGCGCTGTGGACGGCGGCGGCGAACTTCTGCCGTCCGGCGAAGGGGCGGACGGTGTGGCCGCTGCCCGACGCCGGGTCGACCCGCCGTGCTTCGCCGCGCAGCCGGCGCCGTAGAACCCGCATCCGGACCACGGCATCGGAGTCGTCGGTCATCGCGAAGGTGATCTCCGAACCGCCGGAGTGCGGGACCGGGGTGTGCGCCTCGATCACGCGGAGAACGCCCGGGCAGTACGTCTCGGCCAGTTCCTCGGCGTATGCCCGGTCCTCCTTCGTCGTGGCCACGAGACCGCACCCCGTGAGGGCCGCCGCGGGCGCGCACACCAGCGCCCCGGCCCATGCCGCTGCCGTCGTGCGCCGTCCCGGTGCATCACCCGTCTCCGCCCGCCCCCCCCGCTCACCCCAGGCCCGCCCAACGGCCGGGCCTGCCACTTCATCTGATGTGACGGCAGGACCGGGATGCCCGCGGAGGATGAGTGCGGCCACTCAGTCGGCGGCCCGTACGGCCGGCGCTGTCATTGGCATGGACCTGCTAACGACTTCTCCGCTACAGTCCGGAACGGCACACTCTGAGAGCGCTCTCACGGAGGGCGCCTCGGACGCCTGCTGTTCCTCCCTCACCCAGCCGGAACAACAGAAGGGCCAAGACCTTGAGACGCTCCACAGCCTTGAGGACCGCACTCTCCGCCGTACTCCTCCTCGGAGCCTGGGCGGGTGCGGGCTTCCCCTCGGCCTCCGCCGCCGACACGCCCGCCCCGGCCCCCGCATCCGACGGCCTGCTCACCGCCATGCAGCGCGACCTCGGCCTGACGGCAAGCCAGGCGAAGGTGCGCATCTCCCAGGAGAAGACGGCCACCGCGCTCCAGCCGAAGGCGCGCCACGCCGCGGGTGCGGCGTACGGCGGCTCCTGGTTCGACCCCGCGACCGGTGGTCTCACCGTCGCCGTCACCGACGCCGGGCAGGCGGACGCCGTGCGGGCCACGGGCGCCACCGTGCGGATGGTGACCCACACCGAGAAGCGCCTCGACTCGGTCAAGGCGAAGCTGGACGAACTGGACGCTCCGCAGGGCGTCAGCAGCTGGCACGTCGACCCCCGCACCAACTCGGTCGTGGTGGACGTCGTCGCCTCGCAGAGCCGTGACAACGATGTCCGGGCGTTCGTGCGCAAGGCCAGGGAGGCCGGGCCGGTCACCGTCGAGCAGACCGCCGAAGCGCCGCGCACCTTCTCGGCCGGAACCGTGGGCGGAGACCCGTACTACACGGGCAACGTACGGTGCTCCATCGGCTTCTCCGTCTACGGCGGCTTCGTCACGGCCGGCCACTGCGGCCGGGCGGGTGCCGGGGTCAGCGGCTGGGACGGCTCCTTCATAGGCAACTTCCAGGGCTCGTCGTTCCCCGGCGACGACTACGCGTGGGTCAGCGTCGGCAGCGGATGGTGGACGGTTCCCGTCGTCCTCGGCTGGGGTACCGTCTCCGACCAATTGGTCCGGGGCTCCAACGTGGCCCCGATCGGCGCATCGATCTGCCGCTCCGGCTCCACCTCGCACTGGCACTGCGGCAGTGTGCTCGCCACCAACGACACGGTCAACTACGCCCAGGGCGCGGTCTACCAGATGACCAAGACCAGTGTCTGCGCGGAGGGCGGCGACTCCGGCGGCTCCTTCATCAGCGGCGACCAGGCGCAGGGTGTCACCTCGGGTGGCTGGGGCAACTGCAGCTCCGGCGGCGAGACCTGGCACCAGCCCATCAACGAGATCCTGAACCGGTACGGGCTGACGCTCCACACCGCCTGACCGCGATACGCGGAACCCGGGGCCCGGCCGCGCGGGACGGCGGGCCCCGGCACGCGTGCGCATCCGGCCGTCAGGCGAGCCGGAGGTCGATGAACGGCACCGTATCGCCGGGCAGGACGTAGCGATCGGTCTCCACGAAGCCGTTCCGCAGCGCGAACCGCAGGCCCTCGGGGTTCGACTCCAGGACACACGTCTCGATGACCTCGGCCCCGAGTCCCCGGGCCAGCTCCAGCGCGTGCGCGTACAGTCGCCCGCCGAACCCCCGGCCCCGGTGCTCAAGCAGGATGCGGGCGATCACGGTCCCCGCCGGGTTGTCCGCACTCGGTGGCCGCACGGTCGAACACCCCACCAAGGCGCCTTCCGCGTACGCGACGCACAGCCGGTTGCGCCCCGCGCGTTCCGTCACCTCCGCGAACGACAGGGCGGCCGTCGGAATGATGGCGTTGTGGACCGACTGCCAGTCCAGGAGCGAGGCCTCGCCGTTCACGGGTTCGATACGAAGATCGGTCATGGCCGTCAGGGGAACCGGTCGCGGGGCCACGTGTCAACCGGCGCCCGCGCGGCCGCACCCAGGACGGCATCGGCCACCGAAGGCGCCCGCAGCCGCCTGCGCGGCCGGCCGGAACGGGGCGGGCCGACCGGATTCGAACCGGCGTGCTCCTACATGACGTGAAGGCGCGACGACCTCTGCGCTACGGCCCACTCCGCCGGGCAGCCTACCTGCCGCGCGACCCGGGACGCAGGCCCTGCCGCGATACGGGCCGCCCGCGCACCGTGCCCGTGGCCCCGGCCGCTCAGGCGGTCCAGGTCCCGCGCAACGCGGCCGTGGCGAAGCCCGGCCCGTACGCGACGGTGATCCCGTCGGCGCCGGCCGGCGGCGGTTCGGCATGGGTGCGTTCGAGGATGCGGAGCACCGAGACACCGCCGAGGTTGCCCTCGTCGGTGAGGGTGGCGGTCGAGTGCCGGGTGTCGTGGGCGTCGAGGCCCAGCGCCGTCGCGGTGTCGCTGATGATGCGCGCGCTGCCGGGGTGGATGACCCCGAAGTCCACGGAGGGCCGGCCGAGCCAGTCCAGCAGACTGGGCAGCACGTCGTCCGCCGCGCTCAGCGCCTCCTTCGTGCTGTCGAAGTGGAACCCGGCCGGATCGACGCGGCCGGCGTACCGGGTGAGGCTGCCCGGCAGGACGTGCTCGTAGGTGTCGGCCGGGGATCCCACGCGGAAACCTGGGCCCAGCGGGGCATCGGTGACGAGGGTCGCCGCGGCGCTGTCCCCGAACAGCACCTTGTAGATCATGTGCTCGACGGCGTCGTCCTGGTGGTTGTACACGGCGGAGATGACCTCGGCGGCGACCACCAGCACGGTGGCCCCAGGTCTCGCGGCCACCAGGTCGACGGCCCGGATCAGCGCCTGGGTGCCGCCCGCGCAGGCCAGCGTCGTCAGGGCGATCCGGCGGACGTCCGGCCTCAGCCCCAGGCGGTCGATGAGGTGGATGTCCATGTTCGGGACGGACCAGCCGGTCGAATGCGTCGTGATGACGGCGTCCACATCACCCGGCTCCAGCCCGTACGCCAGGAGCACCCCCCGCGCCGCCTGCTCCGCCATCTCCAACGCGTCGGCGAACGCCGCCGCACCCCGGGCCGCGACACCGGCGTCCCCCGACACGGTCGGCGCCGCCAGCGGCCGCGTGAAGTACCTGCTGCGCACCCCGGTGTTGGCCACGATGCGGAGTATCGCGGCGAGCCGCGGGTGGTCCGGGTGATGGGCGCGG
This sequence comes from Streptomyces sp. SID9727, assembly GCF_010550605.1. Lineage (GTDB taxonomy): Bacteria > Actinomycetota > Actinomycetes > Streptomycetales > Streptomycetaceae > Streptomyces. The sequence continues at coordinate 38,477 of NZ_JAAGNI010000015.1, read as the reverse complement.
ATATCGTCCGCGATCTCCCCGGTGGTCACTTTGTGGGCGGGGAACACGGTGGTGGGGCGGGCTATGTAGGCAGGCACGACATCCTCCGGCGGGCACGGTGCGGCGGCGATGTGGGGGTGGGCACAACCTAAGCCACAAACGGCCGTGCCGCCCTGATCACAACACCGCGGAACGCCGGAGGGAAGTCTTCACGGCGCGCGCAGGACCGGAACGCGAGTGTGCGCCCGCCGGGCGCCCGCGTGGAAGACGAGAACGATCATGCGCGCGCCGGGGGCCGCCATGGGCTGCGCCGCGCACATCGTCACCCACCCCGGACCGTCGACGGCGTGGCGGATGGGCCGTTCGTCGCCGTCGGGATGGATGTGCGCGCCGCCCGACTCCCAGATCGGCGCACACTCCGGGTCGGCCAGCACGTCCTTCTCCAGCCGGCGGAGCACCTCGTCGTCGGGGCGGCTGGCGAGCGCCGCCCGAAGCTGCGGCACGACCAGCGGGGCCCAGGCGGTGTCCCAGTCGATGAGCATCTCGCGGCCCTGCGGTTCGAGGAGCATCCACCGCATGGTGTTGGTGGGTACGCCCCCGGCGGGGAACAGCCGCGCGAACCCGTCGTTGTGCGCGATGAGCTCCCAGGAGGCGTCGGTGATGTAGGCGGGGTGGGTCATCCCGTCGATGGCCTCCTGCCACACCCCCGGCACCTCCTTGCCCGAGCGGGCGGTGAGCGGACCCGGCGGGTCGCCTATCCCGGCGTACCGGCACAGTGACACCCACTCCTGCTCGTTGAGGGCGAAGAGCATCGCGACGTCACGGAGGAAGCCGGTGTCCGGCCTCGGCCAGGCGCCGGACTCCAGCCGGCGGTAGGTGCCGGGTGTGCGGTGCAGCAACTGGTCGACCTGGTGCTGGGACAGCCCGGGAGCGCGGCGCCCCTGGCGGGACGAACGGTGGAAACCGTGTCCGGTGGGGTCGATCAGTGCACGCCGGACTCTGAGCAGTGTCCGCAGTGCCGTCTTGTCGGTGTTGGTCATGCGATCAAATCCCCCGCGTATGGGCCCGGTTGCGCGGGCGTGAGCCTAATTGGCGCGACGTGGCTTAGCGCTAAAAACTGGACGTAGAAAACAGTCTGTTTACCTTCCATGCTGGACCGCGTGAGGCGGTGGACCGCGGCCCTTCGGGGCGGTGGGCCCGCGCCTGACATGCGGTCTTCCTGCTGTCCTCTCCTGGCAATGTTCGCAGCCGGAATTCCGCACCCGTTCAGAACGGTGGCGGGAAGGGCTTGACCAGCAGACCGTATTTCGCCCCTGATGGGGCGGACTGTCCGGCACGGTCCGCTGATCTGGCTCTTTCCGTCACCCACCTCGGTCTCCCGGGCCGGGGCGGGGCGGTACTCGGTGCGGTCGGCAGCCCCCCTGCCGGCCGCACCATTTTCATCCCGGCGGGGTACTGCTCCATCCGGAGCCGGGCGGTCCCCGGGCGGTGCTCCGGTACGGTGACGCCGTCGCAGCCGTCCCCACCGCCACCGACGCCTGGTGAGTACGGCCCCATCAGCGGCTTTCCCCCGCATCCGGCGCGACGCGAAGTCGTTGCTCTCTGGTGGAGAGGGGCTTCGCCATGTAGCGTCACTGCCGGAAGTCGTGGTTCGCCGAAACCGCCCGTGCTCCGGCGCGGGCGCCTTGCTGTGCAGGGGGCGGGCCAGGACACCACTGGGACCGCGTGGTGCGGCTCCCGATATCGACTGAGAGGCACCGGCATGGCCAGCGGAACCGTCAAGTGGTTCAACGCCGAAAAGGGTTTCGGCTTCATCCAGCAGGACGGCGGCGGGCCGGACGTCTTCGCTCACTACTCGAACATCAACGCCACCGGCTTCCGTGAGCTCCAGGAGGGCCAGGCGGTGACCTTCGACATCACGCAGGGCCAGAAGGGCCCGCAGGCGGAGAACATCACGGCCGCCTGACGCCGCGGTACCACCGTCCGGCCCCCGGGGAGCGCGCTCCCCGGGGGCCGGACGCGTGTCACGGCCGTGTGCCTCTCAGCCGGCCGCCGGGGTCTCGTCGCCCTCGGACGCGGCCGGCGCGGTCGCGGTGTACAGGGCCGTGCCCTTCTGGATGCCCTTGCCGACGACGCCCCGCCTCACCAGGGTCTCCAGGGTGTTCCGCACCACCTGTACCGAGGTGCCGCGCTCCGGATGCGCCTTGGTCAGGTCCGCGTGCACCTCGCGGACCAGGCGCGGTTCGCCCAGGGGCATCAGGACGCGGATGAGCTGGTGCAGGGGAGCACCTGCCGCGGCCGCCGCCTTCTTGCCGCCGGCCCTGGCCCGGGGCGGCCTCGCCTTCGCGCGTCCGGCGGGCCGGGGGGCCGGGACGGGTGTGCCGGCGGGGGTGTCGTCCTCCGCGGGCTTCTTCCCGGTGCGCGGCGCGCGACGCGGCCGAGGGGGCGCCGTCTCTCCCGGCAGTGCAGCCTGCATGCCGGTCAGCCAGGCCTCGTCCGCCCTGAGCTGCTCCAGGCGGGCCCGAAGCCGCTCGATCTGCGCGGTGAGTTCCTCCTGCTCCGCACGGTTGTCGGTGAGATCGGTGGCGAACCGCTCGGCATACATCGTCTGCACGCTCTGCGACGCGCTGTCCGCGTTGTTCATGGATGGTCCACACTCCTCGGGCCGGGGGTTTGCTGTCGCACGCCCCCATTCACCACCCGGAAGGACGCGAAAGGCGCAAAGTGTGCCCAAGATCCAGCCGAAGGGATGAATGCCCGGCCGGGGACGGAAGCGGTCTCACCGGCCGGGCGCGGACGTCGTCGGATTTCACAACTCCGTTTGTGTGTACAGGTCTTGCATTGACGGACGCGTGTGCTGTTCATAACATCGCAACACCTGAAGCCGTGAATGACCGGATCTCGCCGCTGGCGAGACCGTTCGGCCGCCGCGGTATCCCCGTGCCGTCGCGTCGCTCCGTCCCCCACATGCTCCACACGTCCCCATTGACCTGAAGCAACCGCACACCACGCCGCTCGGCGTGCGCGCCGAGGGAGTCGGATGAGTACCCAGGCCGTCCAGTCGTACCTGACGCGTGGCCAGAAACGTCTGTGGTTCCTGCACCAGATGGACCCCGACGACGCCTCGTACAACATCCCGCTCGTCCTGCGCCTCTCCGGAGAACTGTCCGAGCCCGCGCTGCGCGCGGCCTTCGACGCGGTGACGGCCCGGCACGAGGCGCTGCGGAGCCGCTTCCCCGCCGAGGACGGCGAACCGTCCGCGCTGGTGGCCGCGCCGGGCCCGGTGAACGTGGAATTCCGGGACGTGCGCGGTGAAGGCGACCGGCTCGAAGCGCTGATCGCCGAGCGCACGAACCGCGCGTTCGACCTCGCCCGGGGTCCGTTGCTGCGCGTCGCCCTCTTCCGTACGGGAGACACCGAGCACGTCCTGTGTGCGGTCCTGCACCACATCATCGCCGACGGCTGGTCGCTCAACGTCCTGCGCGAGGAACTGGCGGCGCACTACACCGCACACCTCCGGGGCGGCACCGCCGATCTCCCCGCCCCGCCCGCGCACCCGTCCGAGCAGGAGCGCGACGCGGACGAGGCACAGGCGCGCGAAGCCCTCGCCTACTGGCGGGAACGCCTGGACGGCGCGCCCGCCCTGGAACTGCCCCTCGACCGCCCCCGCCCCGAACACCCCTCGCCGGAGGGGGCCTTCCACACCCGGCTCCTCACCGGCGCCGGACCCGTGATCGACGCCCTGGCCCGGGCCCGGCGCTGCACCCCGTTCATGGTGCTGCTCGCCGCCTACCAGGCGACCCTGCACCGGTGCACCGGGCAACGCGACTTCTGCGTGGGCGTTCCCACGGCGGGCCGCTCGGGCCCCGACGCCGAACAGGCCATCGGCTACTTCTCGCGGACCCTGGTCCTGCGCTCCGACCTGTCCGGCACGCCCACCTTCGCCGACCTGCTCCGCAGGGCCCGCGCCACGGTGCTCGGCGCCTTCACCCACGACCGCGTGCCCTTCGAGGAACTGGCCGAATCCCTGCGCCTGGACCGGGACCCCGGGCGCACCCCCCTGTTCCAGACGATGCTCACCGTGCACACCCAGGACGCCGGTCTGCTGCGCGACGCGTCCTTCGCCGGTCTCGGCTGCACCGAACTCGACCCCTCCATGCGGGCCTGCAAGTTCGACCTCACCCTCGACGTGCGCCGGGACGGCGACGACGTGGTCGCCGTCTTCGGCTACCGCACGGACCTGCTCGACGGGGACCGGGTGGCCCGCCTCGCGCGCTGGTTCGAGACGCTGCTGCGCGGAGCGGCGGACGGACCGGACACCCCGGTCCACCTCCTCCCGTTGCTGGACGGGCCCGAGCGCGCCGCGCTGGACGCGGCCGGGCGGGGCCCCGCCCTGCCCGAGGGCCCGTCCACCGTGCACGACGCCATCGCCCGGACCGTACGCGAACGCCCCGGCGGCGAGGCCCTGCGCGGGCGCGACGGCTCGCTCTCCTACGCCGGGCTGTGGGACGGGGCGGGCGGGCTCGCCGGACGGCTGACCGCCGAAGGGGTGCGGCGCGGGGACACCGTGGGCGTGCTGCTGCCGCGCGGACCGCAGGCCGTCGTGGCGATGCTCGCCGCGTGGCGCGCCGGTGCCGCCTACCTCCCCCTGGACCCCGACTACCCGCCCGCCCGGATCGCGTACATGGTCGCCGACAGCGGCGCGCGCACCGTCCTGACCTCCCGCGCCACCGCACCGCCCGAGCTGCCCGGGAGCGTCCGCGTCCTGTACGTGGAGGACGCCGACGGCACCGGTCCGGGGGAGGGGGGCCGGACCGCGCCCCTCCCCGAGGACGCCGCGTACCTCGTCTACACCTCCGGCTCGACCGGCGAGCCCAAGGGCGTCCTCGTCCCGCACCGGGCGCTGGCCGAGCGGGTCCGCTGGATGCGCGAGGGGTACGGGATCACCGCCCGGGACCGCGTCCTGCACTGCGCTTCGCTCAGCTTCGACACCTGCGCCGAGGAGCTGTTCCCCGCGCTGGCGGCCGGTGCCACCCTCGTCGTGGCCGACGCCGGCGCCACCCTGCCCGACCAGCTGACCGAGGACTTCACCGCCGACATCACGGTCATGGACCTGCCCACCCCGTACTGGCAGCACCTCGTCGGCGACCCGGACGTCGTCGCCTGGCCGGACGGGCTGCGGTTGCTGATCCTGGGCGCCGACCAGGTCCAGGCCGCCGCCGTGGGCGCCTGGCGCGAGCGGTTCGGCGACCGGGTGCGCGTGGTCAACTCGTACGGCCCCACCGAGACCACCGTCATCGCCACCACCGCCGGCCTCGGCGACGCGGACACCCGCGCCCGCCCGCCCATCGGCACCCCGATCGGCGGCGTCACCGCCACCGTGTGCGACGAGTACGGCGGCCCGGTCCCGCCCGGCACCCCGGGCGAACTCCTCCTCGGCGGCACCGGGGTGACCTACGGCTACACCGGCCGGCCCGGCGCCACCGCGCGGGCCTTCGTCCCCGACCCGTACGGCCCGCCCGGCTCCCGCCGCTACCGGACCGGCGACCTCGTGCGCCGCAGACCCGACGGCGCCCTGGAGTTCCTGGGCCGGCTGGACGGCCAGCTCAAGGTGCGGGGCTACCGCGTCGAGCCCGGCGAGACCGAAAGCGCGCTGCTCGCGCAGCCCGGAGTCGCCGAGGCGGCGGTCGTCGCACACCGCGACACGCTGGTGGGGTACGTCGTTCCCGCTGCCGGGGCCCTTGATCCGGTGGAGTTGCGGAGCGCCGTGGGAGCGCTCCTACCGGCCCACCTCGTGCCCGCCGCCGTCCTCGTCCTGGACCGGCTGCCGCTCACCCCGAACGGAAAACTGGACCGCGCGGCCCTGCCCGCCCCCGAGCAGCGCCCCGAACTCCGCGCCGGCTACCTCGCCCCGCGCACCGAGGCGGAGGAACTGGTCGCCGAGATCTGGCGCGAGGTGCTGGACATCGACCGGGTCGGCGCCCTGGACGACTTCTTCGACCTGGGAGGGCACTCCCTGCTCGCGACCCGGGTCATCGCCCGTGTCCGGGCCACCGCGGAACTCACCGTCCCCCTGCGCACCCTCTTCACCCACCGCACGGTCGCCGCCTTCGCCGAGGCGGTGGAGGCCGCCCTGATGGCCGAGATCGACGCCCTGTCGGAGGAGGAGGCAGCCGCCCTCCTCGCTTCGGACGGCGCCACCCTGGAAGGAACCGGTACGCCGTCATGAGCGACACCACCACACCCCCCGCCGGTCTCTCCGACACCAAGCGCGCCCTGCTCAGCCGCCGGCTCACAGCGGGCCGCGCCGGCGCCTCCCGCCCCGTCGTCCCGCGGAGACCCGAGGGTGCCGTGCCGCCGCTCTCCTTCGCGCAGGAACGCCTGTGGTTCATGGAGCAGTTCGCGCCCGGCACCGCCGCGTACAACATCCCCGTCGCACGCAGGCTGCGCGGCGAGCTGGACCGGGAGGCGCTGGCCCACGCCCTGGACACCGTCATCGCCCGGCACGAGACGCTGCGCTCCCGCTACCCGGTGACCGACGACGGCCGCCCGGTGCTGGAGATCGCCGCGCCCGCGCCCGCGCCGCTGCCCCTCGTCGAGGCTCAGGACGAGGAGGACGCGGCCCGGATCGTGGACGAGGCGGGGGCCGAGCCCTTCGACCTGGCCGCCGGTCCTCTGCTGCGCAGCCTGCTCGTGCGCGTGACCGATCGCGACCACATCCTGCTGCTCGTCGTCCACCACAGCGTCAGCGACGGCTGGTCCAGCGAGATCCTGATCTCCGAGATCCTGCGCCGCTACGCGGCCCGCGTCGCCGGGGAAGACGACCCGTTGCCCGAACTGGCCGTGCAGTACGGCGACTTCGCCCAGTGGCAGCGCGACCGGCTGAGCGGGGACGCGCTCACCGCCGAAGTCGCGTACTGGGCGGACGAGCTCGCCGGAGTGGAACCGCTCGTCCTGCCCACCGCCGGGCCCCGCCCGGCACGGCAGACCTTCGACGGGGCCGGCTACGGGTTCCAGGTGGAGCGTGGACTCCTCGACCGGCTCGCCGCCCTCGGCAAGGCGCACGGAGCCACGATCCACATGGTGCTGCTCGCCGCCTTCCAGGAACTCCTGGCCCGGTTCAGCGGCCAGCGCGACTTCGCCGTCGGATCACCCGTCGCCGGCCGCCCCGAGCCTGAACTGGAGGGCCTGGTCGGCATGTTCGTCAACGTGCTGGCGCTGCGGGCCCGGCTCGACGGCGACCCCACCTTCGCCGAGCTGCTGGAGCGCACCCGCGAGACCTGCCTGGAGGCGTACGCACACCAGGAGCTGCCGTTCGCCCAGCTGGTCACCGAGCTGAACGTCGAACGCGACGTCTCCCGCTCACCGGTCTTCCAGGCGGTGCTCGCGGTCCAGAACTACGCCACCGGGCGGCAGGCCACCGCCGGCCCGGGGCTCGACGTGGAGACCTACGGCCTGCGTGCCTCGGGCACCCGCTTCGACGTCGAACTCTTCCTGATGGAGTGGCCGGACGGGCTGCGCGGCGCCTTCAACTACAACACCGACCTCTTCGCCGAGGAGGACATCGCCCGGCTCGCCGCCCACCTCGACCGGCTGCTGCACGCGGTGGCCGGCGACCCGGATGTGCCGCTGTCCGGACTCGACCTGCTCTCCGACCGCGAACGCGCTCGGGAAATCAGGGACTTCAACCGCACGGCGGCGCCGGTCCCGGCCGGTGCCACCCTGGTCTCCCTCATCGCCGACCAGATCGCGCGCACCCCCGACGCCACTGCCGTGACGGCCGGCGACCGCGGTCTCACCTACGCCGGACTCGACGCCGCCGCCGACCGCATCGCCGCCCGGCTCGTCGCGACGGGCACCGGCCCCGGCGACGTCGTCGCCGTCGGCGCGGAACGTTCCCCCGAACTGGTCGCCGCGCTTCTCGCCGTCCTGCGTACCGGCGCCTGCTACACCCCGCTCGACACCGCATACCCGCCCGAACGGCTCGCGTTCATGCTGGACGACAGCCGTGCGCGGGTGCTTCTGACCCAGCGGTCCGTTCCCGTCCCCGAGGGCTGCCGGGCCTCCGTCCTCTTCCTCGAAGACGACGACCCGGTTCGCGGGAGCGCTCCCACGGCGGCGGTGAGCCCCCCGGCACCCGATGATCCCGCCTACCTCATCTACACCTCCGGTTCCACCGGCCGGCCCAAGGGTGTGCCGAACACCCACCGCGCCATCGTCAACCGTCTCTTGTGGATGCAGCGGAGCTACCCCATCGGCCCCGAGGACGCGGTGCTCCAGAAGACTCCGGCGGGGTTCGACGTCTCCGTCTGGGAGTTCTTCTGGCCGCTGATGACCGGCGCGCGTCTCGTGCTGGCCCGTCCCGGGGGCCAGAAGGACGCCGCCTACCTGACCGAACTCATCCGTTCCGCGCCCGTGACCGTCGCCCACTTCGTCCCCTCGATGCTGCCGCTCTTCCTCGCCGAAGAGGGCGCGGGCCGGTGCACGGCCTTGCGCCGCGTCGTGTGCAGCGGCGAGGCCCTGCCGCCCGACACGGCGAGCGCCTTCCGCGAGGCGCTGCCCGGTTGCGCGCTGGCCAACCTGTACGGGCCCACCGAAGCGGCGGTCGACGTGTCGGCCTGGGAGTGCGAGGGGCCGTCCGACGTGGTCCCCATCGGCTTCCCGGTCGACAACATCCGCCTCTACGTCCTGGACCGGGCGCTGCGACCGGTGCCCCCGGGGGCACCCGGTGAGATCCACATCGCCGGCACCGGGGTCGCCCTCGGCTACCACCGGCGACCCGGGCTCACCTCCTGCCGGTTCGTCCCCGACCCGTACGGCCCGCCGGGCTCACGCCTCTACCGCACCGGCGACCTGGGCAGGCGCCGCCCCGACGGGGCCCTGGAACACCTCGGCCGCATCGACCAGCAGGTCAAACTGCGCGGCCTGCGCATCGAACCCGGCGAGATCGAGTCCGCCCTGCGCGCCCTGCCCCCGGTGAGCGAGGCGGCCGTCGTCGTACGCGAGGACACCCCGGGCGACAAGCGGCTCGCCGCCTACCTCGTCACCGCCGGAGAGGAGCCCGCGCCCGACCCGCAGGAGCTGCGCACTGCGCTCAAGCGGGTGCTGCCCGACTACATGGTGCCCGCCTCCTTCACCGCCCTGCCCGCCCTCCCGCTCACGCCCAACGGAAAGCTGGACCGCCGGGGGCTGCCCGCCCCGCAGGTCCACCGGACGTCCGGCGCGGCCCGTGCGCCCGGGACCCCGGCGGAGCGCGTGCTCGCCACGGTCTGGGCCGAGGTGCTCGGACTGGCGGAGGTCGGCGTGGACGAGGACTTCTTCGACCTCGGCGGCCACTCGCTCCTCGCCACCCAGGTCGTCGCCCGCGCCCGCGGACTTCTCCCGGAGGCGGGCGCCCGGCCCGTCAGCGTGATGGACCTGTTCACCTGCCGCACCGTCAGGGACCTCGCCGCGCTGGCGGACACCCCCGAGGACGCCCGGGGCCCCCGCAGACTCCTGCACCGGCTCACCCCGCAGGCCCCGGCCGGACGCCTCCGCGCCACCCTGGTCTGCGTCCCGTACGGCGGGGGCAGTGCGGTCGTGTACCAGCCCGTCGCCGATCTCCTGCCGCAGGGCTACGAGTTGTGGGCCGTCGCCATACCGGGCCATGACGTCGGTGTGACGGAGGAACACCTGCCGTTCGGGGAACTCGCGGAGAGCCTGGCCGCCGAGATACGCGAACGGGTCCGCGGCCCGCTGATCGTGTACGGGCACTGCGGCGTCGGCACCGCGCTGGCCGTGGCGACCGCCCGGCTGCTGGAGGCGTCGGGCCGCGAGCTCGAAGCCGTGTACGCGGGGGCGCAGTTCCCCTTCGCCAAGCCGCGCGGACGGGTGCTCGGCGCTCTCTCCAAGGTGGCGTCCCTGGAGTCGCTGCTCGGCAACCGGGTGTACGTCAACTGGCTCACGGGCATGGGCGTGGACACCTCCCAGCTCGACTGGGAGCAGACCGAGTTCATCGTGGGCAACATGCGCCGCGACAGCCAGGCCGCCGAGGAGTACTTCACTGGGGCGATCGCGGACGTCGAGGCCGGCGCCCCGAGGCTGCGGGCCCCGCTGGTGTCGCTCGTCGGCGACCGCGATCCGGCCGCCGACTTCTACCAGGAGCGGTACCGGGAGTGGCTGCTCCTCGCGGAGCGCTCGGCCGTCGCGGTCATCGACCAGGGCGGCCACTTCTTCGTGAAGTACCGGGCCGCCGAGGTCGCCGAGGCGGTGACGAGCGTCCACGAGGCGATCCGGGCCGGGACCACCGCGACCCTGCCCGGCCGCTCCCCGGACGCCGCCTGGTGGTTCCATGCCGAGACCGGGCCGCCGGACGGCCCCGGAGCGGACCCGGCGGACGGTGACGACACGCGGGCCCCGGGCGCCCCCGCGCCGGGTGCCGCCCGGTTCCTCGCCGTCGTGATCGGGCAGTTGGGGTCGATCGTGGGCTCGGCGCTCACGGAGTTCGCCCTGCCCATCTGGATCCTGCTGGAGACCGGCTCGCTCGCCCGGTTCGCGCTGTACTCGGTCGTCGCGATGCTGCCCGGAATCCTCGTCGGCCCGCTGGCCGGTGCCGTCGTGGACCGGTTCGACCGGCGCAAGGTCATGCTCGCGGGCGACCTCGCGGCGGGGCTCAGCCAGGTGGCCATGCTCGGCCTGCTGCTCGGGGGCGCACTGGACACCTGGTATCTGTACGTGCTGCTGGGCGGCCTCTCGGTGGCGCTCACCTTCCAGCGACTGGCGTACAGTTCGGCGATCCCGCAACTCGTCCCCAAGCGCTATCTCGGTCACGCCAACGGACTCGTCCAACTCGCCTTCGGTACAGCTCAGTTCGTGGTGCCGCTGGTAGCGGTGGCGCTGATGGCGGGCATCGGTCTGCGCGGCATCCTCATCCTCGACATCGCGAGCTACGTGGTCGCCGTCGCCGTGCTCGTCTGCGTGAGGTTCCCCCGCACGCTGCCCTGGACCCGCCGGGAACCGGTCGTCGAGGAGATCAAGCAGGGTTTCGCCTACACCTGGCGCCACCGGGGCTTCCGCTCGATGCTTCTGTGGTTCGCCGCGCTCAACCTCTTCCTTTCACCGCTGTTCCTGCTGGTGACGCCCCTGGTGCTGTCCTTCGACACCCTGGACGGGGCGGCGGCGGTGGCCACGGCGGGCGGTGCCGGGGCGGTCGCGGGCGGGCTGATCATGGGAGTGTGGGGCGGGCCCCGCAGACACCGGGTGCGCGGCATGCTCGCGCTGGCCGGGGTGTTCGCCCTGGCCGGGGCGGTGACAGGGCTGCGGGCCGACCTCTGGGTGATCGGTGCCGGAGCCTTCGGGATGTCCTGCGCCATCGCCCTGGTCAACGGGGTCTACTCGACCATCGTCCAGGTGAAGGTCCCGCAGCGCTTCCACGGCCGCGTCTTCGCCCTGAACACCATGGTCGCCTGGTCCACCCTGCCCATCGGCCACGGGCTCGTCGCGCCCCTGGGAGCCCGGCTGTTCGACCCGCTGCTGGCCGACGACGGGGCGCTGGCCGGCAGCGTGGGACGGGTGCTGGGGACGGGCCCGGGGCGCGGGATCGGGCTGATGTACCTGCTGTGCTGCCTGGTCATGCTGGCACTGGTGGCCCTGGCCCTGCGGCTGCCGGTCCTCGCCCGCTTCGACCGCGACGTGCCGGACGCCGAACCCGACGACCTCATCGGCCTCCGGGAACGCGCGGCCGCCCTCGCGGCTTCCGCGCCCGTCCCCACCGGGGCCGACCGGTGAGCCCCGCCGCGTCCCCGCGCTCCCTGATCGAGCTGCTGGTCCACCGCGCCGCCCTCCACCCGGACCGCCCCGCCCTCCGCAACGGTCCGCACACCCTGGACTTCGGCACCTGGTGCGACCGGGCCGTCGCCCTCGCCCACGGCCTGCTCGCCCAGGGCCTGCGCCCCGGCGACCCGGTCGGGCTGCGCTACGGAGCCACGCAGTGGACCGACTACGCGGTCGCCTACTGCGGGGTGCAGTGGGCGGGCGGCATCGCCGTACCCCTGTCCGACCGGCTGGCTCCGGCGGCCACCGCGCACATCGTCGAGGACAGCCGGTGCGCGGGTGTCCTGCACGGCGAGGGCGGGCCACCGTCCCGGCTGCCCGCGGGGGTGTGGCGGGCGACCGGCGACGACTTCAGGACCGGGGCCGGGGACGGGCTGCCGTTTCCCGATCCGTCCGCGCCCGCCCAGTACCTCTACACCTCGGGCACCACCGGCCTCCCCAAGGGCGTCCTGGCCACCCACGCCAATCTCGCCCACGGCTGCACCCTGGACGAACGCCGAAGGCCCCTGCGCCACTCGCGCACTTTCCTGCACGCCTTCCCGATCGGCACCAACGCCGGACAGACGATGCTCGTGAACTGCCTGGACGCGGCCGCCACCGGTGTCGCCGCCCCGCAGTTCACCCCGCTGCGGTTCGCCCGGCTCATCGAGGAGCACGCGGTCGGCAGTGTCTTCCTGGTGCCGGCCACCGCCATCGAACTGCTCGCGTCCACCGCCCTCACCGGCCGCGACCTCAGCACGGTCAAACTGGTCGGCTCGACGGCGGCGGCGCTCCCGCAACCCGTCGCGCTGCGGCTGTCGCAGGCGTTCCCCGGGGCGCAGGTCGTCAACTACTACACCTCGACCGAGGCCGCGCCCGCCCAGATCACCCTGCTCTTCGACCCCGACCACCCCGACTCGCCCGGCCGCCCCGCCTCACTCGACCACCTGCGCGTCACCGACACCGAGGGGCGCCCGGCGGCCACCGGTGAACCCGGCGAGATCTGGCTGCGCTCACCCACCGCACCCCGCGCCTACCTCGGGGCCCCCGACGCGGACGCCGAGGTCTTCCGCGGCCGCTGGGTGCGCATGGGGGACGTCGGGCGGCTCGACGCGGACGGCTACCTCCACCTGCTCGACCGGGAGCGCGACGTCGTCAAGTCCGGCGCCCACAAGGTGTCCACGATCCAGGTCGAGAACGCCCTGCACGCCCACCCGGACGTCGCCGACGCCGCCGCCTTCGGCATCCCGCACCCCGTACTGGGCAGCGTGGTCGCCGCCGTCGTGGTACCCCGGCTGGGCGAACCGGACATGCCCCGGCTGCGGTCCTTCCTGCTCGACCGGCTCGCCGCGCACGAGCTGCCGGCCCGGATCCTCTTCCGCGACACCCTGCCCCGCAACGAGGGCGGCAAGGTCCTCAAACGTGAACTCCACCGGCTCCTGGACGACGAGGCGACCCCATGACCCCCTCCTTCGAAGCACCGGCCCCGCTCGACCCGGCCCAGCACGGGCTCTGGGTCACCGAGCGGACCCTCGACACCGGTTCGGCGTACCACCTCAGCCTGGCACTGCACATCCAAGGGCCGCTGGACCAGGCCGCCCTGGCGACGGCCTGGGGCGACTGCGTACGGGCCGCCCCCGTGCTCGCCGCCCGGACCGACCCCGCCGGGCCCGGCCTGCTCCCGGGCGAGGCACCGGCCCTGCGGCTGGTCACCGCCGCGCCGGACGACATCGGCAAGCTCCGCGACGAGGAGACCGCCGCCCGCTTCGCTCCGGGCGAGGCCCTGGTACGCGCCACGCTGTTCACCACCGCCCCGGACCGGCGTCTGCTGCTCGTGGTCGCCCACCACCTCGTCTTCGACGGCGAGTCCAAGGACCTCCTGGTCACCGGACTGGCCCGGGCGTACCGGGCGGTGACGGGGGAGAGCCGGCCGCCCTCCGCCGCCCAGGCACCGACACCCCCGCCGCCCGTCTCCGAGGCGGCCGTCCACGACGCGGCCCGCTTCTGGGCCGGCCGCTGGCGCGACAGCCCCGCGCCCGCCCTCCCCGGCCTCACCGCCCACCACGCGGACCCCGTCGCCCCGGCCCCCGGCGGCGCCTGCGGCTTCCGGTGCGACGGGGAGTGGCACGCCCGCCTGGTGACCGGCGCCGCGACGCTCGGCGTCACCCGGTTCGAACTCCTCACGGCGGCCTGGCACGCCCTGCTGCTGCGCTACGGCAACACCGCCCCCGCCACCGCGATCGAACTCTCCACCCGCGTGCCCGGCGAGCCCCGGCAGGCCGGCCTGCGCGTCAACGAACTGCCCCTCTTCACCGACCCGCGCCCGGAGATCACCTTCGCGGACTTCGCCCACGAGGTCCGGGCCGCACTGCGCGCGCTCTACGCCCACCGCACCGTCCCCCTCAGCCGTGCGGTGCGCGGGCTCACCCCGCGCACCGCACTCTGCCCGGTCTCCCTGAGCTACCGCCGGCGCGACACCTCCCGGCCCGCCGACTTCGGCCCCGGCCTCGATGTGCGCACCGAGTGGACCGGCTTCGCGCACACCGCACGCAACATCGCCCACCTCCAACTGGTCGACGGGCCCGACGGCCTGGAAGGCAGCCTCCAATACCGCACCGCCGCCTTCGAGAGCGAGGCGCCCGCCCGCGTCCTGGGCCACTTCCTCACCCTGCTCGACGGGGCCCTGGCCGCACCGGACACCGCCCTCGTCCGCCTGCCCGTCCTGCCGCCCCGGGAACGCGCGACCCTGCTCGCCGACACCACCCGCACCCCGGGCAACGCCCACGCCACCCTGCCCGAGCTGTTCGCCGCCCAGGCCGCCGCGACCCCGGACGCCGTCGCCGTCATCGAGGGCGACACCGCCCTCACGTACGCCGAACTCGACGCCGCCGTCCGCCGCCGCGCCCACCGGCTGCGCGCCGAGGGGGCCGGCCCCGGCGTCCTCGTCGGCATCGCCCTGCCCCGCTCGGCCGCCCAACTCGTCGCCGCTCTCGGCACGCTCACCGCAGGCGCCGCCTACCTGCCGCTGGACCCCGACCACCCGGCGGAGCGCCTGGCGTTCCTCCGCGCCGACTCCGGGATCACTCTGGAGACCGCCGCCGACCCGGGACGGGAGGACCTGGAACGGCTCCCCGACGCCCCGGCGGCGCCCGCGCCGCCCTCCCCCACGGACCCCGCGTACGTCCTGTACACCTCCGGTTCCACCGGTGTGCCCAAGGGCGTCGAGGTCTCGCACGCGGCCCTCGCCAACCTCCTCACGGCCATGCGGGACACCACCGGCACCGAAACCGGCAGTCGCTGGCTCGGACTCACCTCGCTGTCCTTCGACATCTCCACCGTCGAACTCTTCCTGCCCCTGGTCACGGGCGGCACCGTCGTCCTCGTCCCCGAGGGGCGCCACCGCGACGGCACCGCGCTCGCCGCACTCGTCGCACAGCACCGTCTCACCCACGTGCAGGCCACCCCCAGCGGCTGGCGCACCATGCTCGCCGCCGGGCTCCACGCACCGGACCTGGTGGCCCTGACCGGGGGAGAAGTCCTGCCCGGCGCCCTCGCCCACGAACTGCGCACCGCCGTCGGCCGGCTGGTCAACGTGTACGGGCCGACCGAGACGACGGTCTGGTCCACGGCCGCCGAGCTCGGACCCGAAGACCCCGTCACCATCGGCCGCCCGCTGGCCAACACCCGCACCTACGTCCTGGACGCCCGCCTCCAGCCCCTGCCGCGGGGGCTGACCGGAGAGCTGTGCATCGGCGGTGACGGCGTGGCCCTCGGCTACCGGGGCCGCCCCGGACTCACCGCCTCCCGTTTCGTCCCGGACCCGTTCGGTCCGCCCGGCGCCCGCCTCTACCGCACGGGCGACCTGGTCCGGCTCACCGCTGACGGCCGCATCGCCTTCGCGGGCCGGTCCGACACCCAGGTGAAGGTGCGCGGCCACCGCGTCGAACTCGGCGAGATCGACACCGCCCTCGGCGGCCACGCGCAGGTCGCCCAGGCCGTGACGGTGCTGCGGGAGTCCCCGGACGGTGAGCCCGGACGGCTGGTCGCCTATGTGGTGCCCGCCCCGGCCGGCGTACCGCCGACGCCCGAAACCCTGCGCGACCACCTCGCTCGCACGCTGTCGGCGGCGGCCCTGCCCGACGCCTACGTGGCCCTCGACGCGATGCCGCTCACCCCCAACGGCAAACTCGACCGGGCCGCCCTGCCCGAACCGCCGCGTGCACGGGCCACCACCCGTGAAACCCCCGCGCAGGGAGCGCACGAAGACGTCACCGCCACCGTCCTCGCCATCTGGCGGGACGTGCTGGACCTCGACGACCTCGGCGCCGACGAGGACCTCTTCGACCTCGGCGGCCACTCCCTCACCATCACCGCCATCGCCGGTCGCATCCGCAAGGAGTACGGCGTCTCCGTGCCCTTCGACGTCTTCTTCGACAGCCCCACCGTCCACGGTGTCGCCGCGTGCGTCGCCGCACTCATCGAGGAGAACCAGTGAACACATCAGCCCTCCGCTATCTGGTGGCGGTCAACGACGAGGAACAGCACGCCCTCTGGCCCGCCGGCGCCCCGTTGCCCGCCGGCTGGCGGCCGGAGGGGTTCAGCGGCACCGAGGAGGAGTGCGTGGCCCACGTCGACCAGGTGTGGCCCGACATCAGGCCCCTGAGCCTGCGCCGCCGGCTGGCCGGCGAGGAGGGCAGGTGAGCACCGCCCACGACCCGGCCACCGGGGAGCGCGCACGGCTCGCCGGGCTGATCAGCGATGCCATGGACGGGCAGCTCGCCGCGGCCGACATCCTCACCGCCCGGAGCACCCTCACCGAACTGGGCGTCACCTCCCTGGCGTTCCTCCGGCTCGCCGACACCCTGGAGGAGGAGTACGGCATCGAACTCGACCTGGCCGACCCGGCGTTCTACCAGGAGAGCATCGACAGCCTGGCGGCCAGGCTGGTGAGGGGATGAACGGCCTCGCCACCGCCCGCACCCTGCACATCCCCTTCGCGGGCGACAGAGCGGGCACGGCCCCCCTCACCTGGGGCCAGCGGGCGATCTGGAACGCGATCCTGCGCACCGCGCCCAACGACACCTACTTCAACATCGGGCGCCTTCTCCCGCTGGGGGAGCGCGGACGGGTCACGGACCTGCCCCGGTTCGCCACCGCGCTCACAGCCCTGATGGAGCGTCATGAGGCGCTGCGCACCCGGTTGTACGACGGTGAGGACGGCGAGCCCCGCCAGTCGCTCACCGACTGCGGCGCCCTGCCGGTCACCGTGGTGGACGAGCCCGACCCCACACGGACCGAGGCGGGCGCACGCGCCCTCCTCGACGAACTCACCGCCACCCGTTTCGACTACGCGCGGGAGTGGCCGCTGCGCGTCGGCGCCGTCTGCCACCGGGGCCGGGTGACGCACGCGGTCCTGGCCCTCTGCCACCTCGCGGCCGACGGCCACGCCGCCGAGCAGGTGGTCCGCGACCTGCGGCTGCTGGTGCGCCGGGGCTCGGCCGGGCGGTCCCCGCGCACCAACCCCCTGGACCTCGCCCGGTACCAGCACGGCCCGGCCGGCGTGCGCCGCAGCGAGCGGGCCCTCGCCCACTGGGAGACCTTCTACCGGACCATGCCGCCGACGATGTTCCCCCGGCAGGCCGCCGCACCCCGCACACCCCGGTTCTGGAGCGGCCGGCTGGTGTCCGAGGCGCTGATGCGGGCGACGGACACGCTCGCGGCCGCGCACCGGATCAGCGGATCGACGGTCCTGATGACCGCCCTGGCCGCCCTGGTCGCCGCCGAGGGCGGGCACCCGGCGGCGGCGATGATGCCCATCGTCGCCAACCGGGCAGCCGAGGAGCGGCGGGACCTGGTCGCGATGCTCTCCCAGGACGCACCGTTCCTGCTCGACACGACCGGCGCCGAACGGTTCACGGACCTCCTGCCCGTGGCGTGGCGCGCGGCCCTGGCGGGTTACCGGGCCGCGTCCTACGACCCGGTCGCCTGGGAGGCCGTGCGCGAACGCGTCGGCCGGGAGCGCGGCACCGCCGTACACCCGTACTGCTGCTACAACGACCAGCGGTTCCACGTACGCCCGCCGGACGAAGGCCCGCCGCCGGGCGCGGCGGAACTGCGCGCGGCACGCGCCCGTACCGCGTTCGGCTTCCCGGCCACCGAGGAGAAGCTGGGCTGCCGCTACTGCGTGCACGTCACCGAGGAGGAGGGCGTCCTCGCCGTCCTGCTCACCGCCGACACCGCCTACCTCCCGCCGCCCCGGATCCGGGCGCACCTGTGGGCGCTGGAGGAGGTGGTCGTCGCCTCGGCGTGCGGCGAGCCCCCGCTCCTCGCCGGGCTCCCGGCCCTGCTGGCGCGCGCGGAGGCGGCCGCCTGACGCCTGCTCACGGCCGCTGCGGGCGGCGCCCCCACGCGGAGATCATCGGTGCGGTCGCGAGGTCGAGACGGCCGGTCTCGACGTTCGCCAGATGGCGGTCGATCTCCTCGTCGGTGGCCAGCCCCGCCGCCACGAGCCGGCCACGGATCTGCCGCACCGTCGCGGCCTCCAGGACCGTGCACGCCGGCGAGGTGACCGGGAAGTACGCGTCCGCCCGGACGTCGTCGAGCCCCGACTCGCGCAGCAGCCGGGGCAGCGTCCTGCCGTACTCCAGGTCCGCGCCGCGCCCGGCCATCAGCGACCGGAAGCCCGAGCGCAACCGGTTGGCGAGCCGCTGCTCGGGCCCCGACTCGTCCGGGCACAGCAGCGGCTGCAGCCCCGGGTCCGCGTCCTCCAGCAGCAGTACGCCACCCGGCCGCAGCGCCCCGGCCATCCGCCGCAGCGCCTCCGCGCGGTCGGCGACGTGCACCAGGACCAGCCGCGCGTGCACCAGGTCGAAGCCGCCCTCAGGCGGCGGGTCGGCGGACACGTCGTGGGCCCGTACCTCGATCACGCCGCCGGCGACCCCCTCGGTCCAGGACACATCGATGTCGGTGGCGACCACCGCCCCCTCCGGGCCGACCCGCTCGGCCAGACCGAGCGGCACCGACGGCCCGCCCGCACCGACCTCCCAGCACCGCATGCCGGGCCCGATGCCCAGCTGGTCGACATGGCGGAACGTCACCGGGTCGAAGAGTTCCGAGAGCGCGCCGAAGCGGATGCCCGCCTCCGACTGCTGGTTGTCCAGGAGGTAGCCGTGATCCGCTGCGTGCTGAGTCATGGCGCGATTCTGACACCCTGGCCGGAAGCAGCCGTACGGCTCGGCCCGGACGGCCAGGAATCGGCTCGACAGACGGGAGCGCGATGCCGTGTGATGGCCGGGACCGCCCGCCGCGCGCAGTGGGCCGAGGACAGGGAGCCGCCGTTGGCAGCCACGAGCGACCGCCCCGCGATCGACACCCCGCTGGTCAGACGGCTGGTCGACAGCCAGTTCCCGCAATGGGCCGGACTGCCGCTGGTACGGCTCGCCCAGGCCGGCGCGGACCACGTGATCCACCGGCTCGGCCGTGCACTCTCCGTGCGGCTGCCGCGTTACGCCGGTGCGATCGGGCAGGCCCGCAAGGAGCTCACCTGGCTGCCCCGGCTCGCCCCGCACCTCCCGCTGGCCGTCCCCGCGCCGGTCGCGGTGGGGGAGCCCGGCTTCGGATACCCGTGGCCGTGGGCGGTGACCCGCTGGCTGGACGGCGAGCCCGCCACCGTCGAGGCCCTGGGCGACTCGCGCGAGACCGCAGTGGCGCTCGCCGGATTCCTGACCGCCCTGCGACGCTTCCAGCCCGGCGGCCACCTGCTCACCCCCGACATCGACCGCACCGCGGACTCCCTGCGCGGCCGGGACCGGACCACGCGCGCGGCGATCGCCGCGCTGGACGGCGTGTTCGACGCCGGGGCCATGACGAAGGTCTGGGACGCGGCACTGGAGGCGCCCGCCTGGGACCGGCCCCCGGTCTGGGTGCACGGCGACTTCCACACCGGCAACCTGCTGACCCGCGACGGCCGCCTCAGCGCCGTCATCGACTTCGGCGGGCTCGGCCTCGGCGACCCGGCCCGCGACATGATGATCGCGTACACCCTGCTGTCGGCGGACAGCCGGGCGGTCTTCCGCACGGCGCTCGGTCCGGACGACGCGACCTGGACGCGGGGGCGCGGCTGGGCGCTGGCCACCGGGCTCAGCGCCCACACCTTCCACGCCGCCACCGACCCGCGCGTCGCCGCGCAGACGACCCGGCAGATCCACGCGGCCCTCGCCGGCTGAAAGCCCGTACGCGCTTCGTCACGACCGTCGCCGCCCCGGTCGACCGCGCGGAGCACCGGCAGGCAGACTGGGTGCCGTGACGACACTGAGCAAGGGCGCCAACATGCCGGTGGCCCCATCCGCCGTCCGGGCCGTGCTGAGCTGGTCGGCCGGGCCCGGAGTGCCCGGCGTCGACGCCTCCGCGCTGGTGCTGGGCGCGGACGGCCGGGTCCGCTCGGACGGCGACTTCGTCTTCTACAACCAGCCCCGGCACCCCTCCGGGACCGTGCGCCACTTGGGCAGGGGCACCGGATCCGACACGCTGGAGGCCGACCTGGCCGCGCTGGGCCCCGAGGTGGACCGGATCGCCCTGTGCGCCTCGGCGGACGGCGGCACGTTCGGGCAGGTGCCCGGGCTCCATCTGCGGCTGCTGGACGCCGGGTCGGGCGCGGAGCTGGCCCGCTTCGACATGGCGGCCGGCCCGGAGACCGCCTTCGTGTGCGGGGAGCTCTACCGGCGGGCCGGCGGATGGAAGTTCCGGGCCGTGGGCCAGGGGTACGCGAGTGGGCTCGCCGGCCTGGCGACGGACTTCGGGATCAGCGTGGACGAACCCGGTACACCTCCGGCCGCCACCCCCGGCGGGGAAGCGCCGCGCCTCGCCAAGGGCGAGGAGCATCTGCCGGTCGACATGCGCAAGCGCCTCTCGCTGCGCAAGCAGCAGGTGGCCGTCAGCCTGGGCAAGCACGGCCTGGACCGGCTGACCGCCCGGGTGATCCTCGTCCTCGACGCCTCCGGGTCGATGAGCGGCCTCTACGCGCGCGGCACCGTCGCGGGTGTCACCGAACGCATGGCGGCCGTCGCCGCGCAGCTGGACGACGACGGTGCGATGCAGGCGTGGACCTTCGCCTCGAACCCGGCCCGGCTGCCCGATCTGACCATCGGCGAACTGCCCGAGTGGCTGCGGCTGCACGTGCGGGTCGGCCAGGTCAGCCTGTTCGGGCGGAAGAAGCCGCAGAAGGGACTGGCCCCCGGGCAGGTCGACATGCGCGCGGTCGGCATCCAGAACGAGGAGCAGAAGGTCATCGCCGAGGTCCGGGACTTCGTGCGCGCCGACCCGGTGCCCGCCCCGACGCTGGTCCTGTTCTTCTCCGACGGCGGCGTGTACCGCGACGACGAGATCGAGCGCGAGCTGCGTGCGGCGGTCGAGGAGCCCGTCTTCTGGCAGTTCATCGGCCTCGGCCGGGCGCGGTACGGCGTGCTGGAACGGTTCGACACCATGCCCGGCCGCCGGGTGGACAACGTCGGCTTCTTCGCCGTGGACGACATCGAGCAGGTCTCCGACCAGGAGCTGTACGACCGCCTCCTGTCGGAGTTCCCGTCCTGGCTGCGGGCGGCCCGGCAGGCCGGCGTCCTGCGCTGAGCCGTACGGGTCATGAGCCGCCGGACGGCCGGGTTACGGCAGGTGCGGCCGGGAGCCCGGGGCTTACGGTGGCGGCCGGCCGCACCAGGCTCACGAAAGGCTCGTCCATGAAGATCACGGTCATCGGCGGTACCGGACTGATCGGCTCCCAGCTCGTCTCGCGGCTGCGCGAGGCCGGCCACACGGCGGAACCCGCCTCCCTGTCGACCGGTGTCGACCTGCTCACCGGCAAGGGCCTGGGTGAGGCGCTCGCCGGAGCGGAGACGGTCGTCAACGTCAGCAACTCGCCCACGTTCGACGCGGCGTCCCCCGACTTCTTCCGTACGACCATGGGGAACCTGCTGACGGCCGGGGAGCAGGCCGGTGTGCGGCACCAGGTCGTGCTGTCCATCGTCGGTGTCGACCAGGTGCCCCGACTGGACTACTACCGGGCCAAGACGCTTCAGGAGGAGCTGCTGCGCAACGGGCCCGGCGCCTACTCCATCGTGCGTGCCACGCAGTTCTTCGAGTTCATGGACGCCGTCATGTCCTGGACCTCCGACGAGGACACCGTCCGGCTCCCCGGCACGCGCGTCCAGCCCATCGCGACGGCGGACGTGGTCGCCGCCCTCGCGGACACCGCCACCGGCGCGCCGCTGAACGGAACGGTCGATGTGGCGGGGCCCGACGTCTACCCCCTCGACGAACTCGGGCGCCTCACACTGGCCGCCCGGGGCGATGGCCGCACCGTCGTCACGGACGACCGGGCGGGCATGTTCGCGGCCGTGGAGGGCGATGTGCTGACCGCGGGACCCGGGGCGCGCATCGCTCCCACCTCGTACGAGGAATGGCTCGCCGGGACCCGCTGAGACGGAAGGGCGGCCACCCGGCGCGGACCGGAGCCCGCACCAGGTGGCCGCCCTCGCGTGGCCGGTGTCTCAGGTGTTGTTGGCCAGAGCCAGCAGCCGGCTGGAGTCACCGTTGAACCGGTCGCGGTCCACGGCTCCCGAAATGCCGCCCACCGAACCGGAGTCGGTGTACTGCCAGAACGTCCAGTACGGGAAGCCCTTGGGGATGGTCGGGCTCGACGCGGTCGTCCAGTGCGCGGTGAACAGCGGGCTGCGCGCCGACATGCCGCTCCAGCCGCCCGTGCACGAGTTCCACCAGCTCGCGCTGGTGTAGATGACGACGTCGCGTCCCGTCTTGGCCTTGTACGTGTTGTAGAAGTCGAGGATCCACGACTGCATGGCGGAAGCCGACTTGCCGTAGCAGCCGCCCTCCAGGTCGAGCATCCCCGGAAGCGTCAGGTTGTCCCGCGACCACGCGCCACCGTGGCCGGCGAAGTACGTGGCCTGGGCCGCTCCGCTGGACAGATTGGGACGCGCGAAGTGGTACGCGCCCCGGATCACCTTCGCGTTGTAGGCGTTGAGGTAGTTGGCGTTGAAGTTGGGATCCTTGTACGTGGTGGACTCGGTGGCCTTGATGTAAGCGAACTTGATGCCCGCGGACTTCACCGACGACCAGTTGATCGAGCCCTGGTAATGCGAGACGTCGATGCCGGGGAGCGTCGTCGCCTGGATCGAGGCGCTGCTCTCCGGGGTGAGGTCGACGTGCCGGTCGTCCGGGGCGAACGTGTCGCCGTCGGCGAGGTAGCCGGCGCCCATGTACCCGTCGCCGAGCGGGATGGCGGCACCGGACGACGCGGCGGGCGGCTGCGGCGACGCCGACGCCGGCACGGCGGTGACGGAAGGCACTGCCACCATGCCGAGGCCGACGGCTCCGAGGGCCGCCAGCTTGCGGAGTGCGGGTCTGCGGCTGTGGATCGATAACACGGGAGCCTCCTGGGGTGAGCGGCGCGAAGAGGGGTCTACTCGCGTAGCATGTGGAGCGGTTCCGAGCGTAGCGGCGGGTCCGGGGGACGGCCTGTCACGGAGGGCGGGGGAGCCACTCTCTTGACGAAGGCATGCCAAGAGTGACGCATGAACACCACTGCGGCGTAAAGGGCTTTGGATCGGTCCCTGTGGTCCAGTCCAGTGAAGAATCCGCCGAGCTGGGGCGACACCGCCAACCGGGTGAGAAGTTTCACCTCGCTGAAACCCCGGCGCGCGCCCGGCGCTCCGGAAGGCGGACACCAGGAGGCCTCGCCGCGAGCAGCGCGACCGCGACACGGACCCCTGCCCGGGGATCCGGAACCGCGGGGCGCCGGATCGCCACCGGACGGGACGCCCTCCATAGCGGCGTGCACATGGGCGGGAACACGAGTACGGCCGGACCCGGCCCGGGCACGGGCCGCTCGCCGCCGTCCGCCGGGACGCCGCGGGCCTCGACACGTGCCTCACCGTTCCGGGGACGGCTCCGTCAGCTCGGGCTCCAGGCCCTCCGTCACTTCGCTGCGGCCCCGGCCGGATTCGGTGCGCCATGTCTCGAAGGCCCAAGCGGTCCACGCCACCACGGCGAGCCCGAGGAGCCAGCCGCCGACCACATCGCTGAACCAGTGGACACCGAGCGCGACCCGGGTGAAGCCGACACCGAGCACCGACAGCACCGCCACCGCCCAGCACACCACCCGGCCGCGCCGGGGCACCAGCGGCAGCAGGACCAGCAGCAGCACCGCGAACGACGTCGTGGCGGTCATCGCGTGCCCCGACGGGAACGAGAAGCCGGATGCCCGCGCCACCGGATCCTCCAGCGACGGCCTGGCCCGCTCGACCACCGCCTTGGCCAAGAGGCCCGTCAGACCACCGGCCACCGCAGTGACGGCGGACCACGCCGCCAGCCGCCAGGCCCGCCGGTACAGCAGCCAGCCGGTCAGCAACGCGACCGCGCAGCGCAGCGTCAGCGGGTCCCAGACCCAGTTCGACAGGAAGCGCAGCGTGCTCGTCCAGGCCGGGTGGTCGAGCGCCGTGCGGTGCAGCCGGTCGGCCGCGCCCGAGTCCACCGCCCGCAACGGCCGCCAATGCCCCTCCACGAGGACCAGCACCAGTGCGAACGGCACGGCGGACACCGCGGCCACGGCGGCGGCCCCCAGCAGACGCACGCCGAACGCGCGGTCCGCGGCCCGGCGCCGGTGTTCCCGCAGCAGACGTGTGGTGGCTCGTACAACCATTCATGCTCCCGGATCGGCGAGAATCGGACCGGGCCGACGGGCGCGGACAGCTTCCAGCTGCGCCGCGAAGGACAGCCCGAGGAACAGGGCGATGGACGTCAGATAGGCCCACAGCAGCAGCGACATGAAGGCGCTCAACGGTCCGTAGACCGTGTCGAAGGAGCCGCTGAGGGACAGGTACTGGCTCAGCAGATAGGTGAGCGCCGTCCACAGCACCAGGTACAGGGCCGCGCCGAACGCCAGCCACGTGTAGCCGGGCTGGTTGCGGCGCGGGGAGCGACGGAAGATGGCACTCGCCGACAGCAGCGCGAGGAGCAGCCCGCACGGCCAGCGCAGCAGGTCCCAGGTGGCCCGCGCCGTGTCACCGAGGTCGTAGACCGTCGCGGCGGCCGCGACGAGGTCACCGCCCACGACCATCAGGATGAACCCGAGCCCCAGCGGGATGCCGGCCGTCAGCGACATCACCAGGCCCCGGAAGTACTTCTGGTGGAAGGGCCGGTCGCGCTCGACGCCGTAGATGCGATTGGCCCCGCGCTCTATCTGGCACATCGCGGTCGTCACGTTGACCAGCGAGAACAGCAGCCCGAACCAGAGCGTGAGCTGCGACCCCTCACCGGCCCGCCGGCGGCTGCGGTCGAGCGCGTCGTCCACCACATCGGCGCTCGGCCCGGCCGCGAGCCGATGGATCGTCAGCTCCGCGAGCCTGCCCACGTTCTCGGTGTGCAGCGAGGCCGAGAGCCCGACGAACGCGATCACCAGCGGTATGACCGCGAGCACCGTCTGGAGTGCCAGCGCACGCGAGTGGCTGAACCCGTCCGCGTAGCGGAAGCGCACGAACGAGTCACGCACCAGCGGCCACCGCCCGTAACGGCGCAGCGAGGCCAGCGCTTCGTCGGCGGTCAGCTCGTCGCCCGCCATGTCACGGGTCTGCGGAACCCGGGTCGCGGTGCCCATCACTCGCCCCCCGACGGCAGCAGGACGGTGAGCGCCCCCGGGCGCACCTCGGCCACGAGGCGGCGTCCCCGGCCCACCGGATCGCCGTCCAGCTCCCTCGACTGCGCTTCGGCGAAACGGAGTTCGGCGCGGCGGAAGGTGAAGTACTCCACGGGCGCACCGGCGGAACCGCCCTGCTCCGGACGTCCGCGCAGCACCGCCCCGACGGCGCGCAGCCAGCCGCCCGGACCGCGCGGGTCGAACACCGCCAGGTCCAGGAGCCCGTCGTCGGGCTCGGCGGACGGGACGAGCGTGGCACCGCCCTGTACGTCCCCGATGTTGGCGAGCAGCACCATCCTCGCCGTACGACGCGTTTCCGGCCCGCCGTCCAGCCGGATGGACACCGACATGCGCGGCGCCCGCAGACCCCGCCAACCGGCGACCACGTACGCGGGCCAGCCGATCGCGGCCTTCGCCGCACTGCCGGTGTTCTCCAGCATGGCGGCGTCCAGCCCCGCCCCGGACATCGCGGTGAAGTGAGTGGCGGGCAGGCCGTCGCCCTCGATCCGGCCGAGGTCGATCCGGCGCGGGGTGCCCGACAGCGCGGCGGCCAGCGCGTCGACGGGTGACACCGGCAGGCCCAGGTTCCGGGCGAGCAGGTTGCCCGTACCGCACGGGACCACGGCCAGCGGGACCCCTGTCCCGGCCAGCCGGTCGGCCGCGGCCCGGATCGTCCCGTCGCCCCCGCACACCACGACCAGCGACGCGCCCGCGCGCACCGCTGCCGCGGCCTGCCCGCCGCCCGGATCGTCGGCCGTCGTGTCGACGAACTCCGCCGCGTGACGCCCGTGCTGCTCCAGGACGAGGCGCAACGTCTCGCGCTGCACCTCGTCGGTCACCGTCGGGTTGACCACGACCACCGTGAGGCCGGCGACCTGCCGGGCACGCTCCGCGGCGGCCTCCTGGGCTATCTCCATCGCGTTCTTCGGAACAGGGGCCGGGCTCGTGCCCTCGGCCAGCAGCGCCCGGCCCGCCACCAGGAGGGACAGGGCTCCGTTCAGCATGCCGCCGAGCACGTCGGTGGGGTGGTGCATCCCCCGGTAGAGCCGGGCAAGACCCACCAGCAGCGGGATGAGCAGCAGCAGCCCGGCGAGCACCTTGTGGCGTCGGCCGCGGCGCCCGCCGGGAAGGAGGGCCAGCACGGCAAGACCCGCGTACAAGGCCGTCGCGGCCCCGGTGTGCCCTGAGGTGTAGCTCGCCGTCGGTGGTGACGCGTCGAGCCGGTCCACATCGGGCCGGCTGCGGTCCACGCAGATGGTGATGACCAGGAACACCAGGGACTGGAGCGAGACGCCGACGGCGAGAAAGACGGCCTGCCGCCACCGCGGGAGGCGGGGGAGCACCACCAGGCCCAGGCAGACCAGCACGGTGATCGCGATGATCGTGAGGGTGTTGCCGGCTTGCGACGCGACGGACGACAGATCGGTCAGGGGCCCCGTCCGCAGGCGCTCGAACCCCTCGTTGACCTCGTCCTCGGCGCTCACCGGCCAGATCGCCTGCGCGGGCCCGGTGATCAGGAGCCCGAGCCCCACCATCAGTGCCGCCTGCCCCACGGTGAGAGCGGCGAGGCGCAGGCCCGCCGTGCGGAGGCCGGTCGTCAGGGCGGGGGAGCGGCCCGGGACGGCGGGCGCACGCGATCCCGTCGGCGGGGCGGGTCTCTCCGGCTGAGTGGCGGACATGGGTTCCCCCTGTTCGGCGGTGGGGAAGGTGGAGGCCCTTCCGGTGCACCGCCGTCTGCCCCGTAATCCGCCCGGCAGGCATGGAGTCCGGGTCCGCCACGGAACCGCCGGTGACCGGGTGTGACCGGCGACGGCGCGGGTACGCGGAGCTGCGTCCGGAGGAACGAGGAGCCGCGAACAGGAGGACGGTCATGGCGGTGCCGAAAACGGGTCTGCTGGTGCTGGACTGCGCCGAACCGCAGGAACTGGCGGACTTCTACGCCGCCTTGCTGGGCGCCGAGGTCCGTCCCGGTTACGAGCTCGAGGTGATCGAAGTGGTGGGTGCGGCCGGTGTCCACCTCGCCGTGCGCATGGACCACGGCTACGCACCGCCGAGCTGGCCGCGCCCCGACGACTCGCAACAGGCCCACCTGCGCATCCTGGTCGCCCGGGAGGACATGGACGAGGCGGAACGGGAAGCCGTCGGCCTCGGCGCACGTCCCCTGGACACGAAGAACAACGGCGGCGCACGCGACGCCCGCCTCTACTCCGACCCCGCCGGACATCCCTTCACGCTGGCCGCGCGCCCTTAGGGCGTGCGGGGCGGTGTTACCCACATCTGTCTACGAGTAGGAGTTCACATGTCTTCCTCGATCGTCGAAACCGTCGACATCAAGGCTCCGGTCGCCGTGAGCTGGGCCCTGTGGAGCGATGTCGCCCGCTGGCCCGCCTTCCTGAGCCACGTCCGTCGCGTCGACCCCCTGGACGCGCGCCGGTTCGCCTGGCAGCTCTCCCTCCCCGGTGCCGACAAGGAGTTCGTCGCCGAACTCACCGAGGTGATTCCGGAGAACCGGATCGCCTGGAAGACCATCGAGGGTGTCCATCACGCGGGGGTCGTCACCTTCCACCGGCTGGACGACGAGTCGAGCCGGGTGGCCCTCCAGATCGAGTACGAGCCGCAGGGCTTCGTGGAGTACCTGGGTGCCCTCACCAACCTGGACTCGGTGCTGGCCAACTACGACCTCGGCGAGTTCCAGAAGCTGGCCGAGCGGACGGCGCGTGGCGACTTCTGACAGCCCCGCGTTCAGTCCACGGGGTGCCCCGGCGGAATGCCCAGGGCACCGGTGACCGACAGGAACGGGACACCCCCGTCCGCCGGGTGGTGCACCTCTTCCGGGGCGAGCAGGTGCCCGACGTGGTCCCCGCCGTCGACGCGCCGTACGACGCGGCCGACGAACCACGCGGGCGCCTCGTCCAGCACGGGTACCCCGCCCGGCCCGGGGTGCCAGGCCACCCGCGCGAACTTGTCCGTACGGTCTCCCGTCTCGCCGCCGAAGAGCCGGGCCAGGGCGACCTGGTCGCGGTGGAGCAGATGGACGGCGAGCCGGTCGGCGCGGGCGGCGACCCGGTGGGTCCGGTTCAGCTCGGAAAGCCACACCATGAACCGGGGTGGCCGCATCGAGCACTGGGAACCGAAGCCGACCAGGCAGCCGGCCCGCTCCCCGTCCGCCTCGGCGGTCACGACGTACATCGGATAGTCCAGCGCTTCGGTGAACCGGTCGAACGCGTTCACGGCGAGTCGCTCCTTCCCGGGCTTCAGGCTCTCTGACGGCATCACCCCGCCGGTTCGCGAACCGGCGGGGTGATGGATGCGGGGACACAGGTCACCCAGGAACGCGGGTGGCGGCTCAGGCCATCTCGGGCTGCGGCTCCAGCTTCGGAACGGCCGCCGCCTCCGGCTCCCAGCGCCGGACGATCCGTACG
This sequence comes from Streptomyces sp. SID9727, assembly GCF_010550605.1. Lineage (GTDB taxonomy): Bacteria > Actinomycetota > Actinomycetes > Streptomycetales > Streptomycetaceae > Streptomyces. The sequence goes on along the minus strand of NZ_JAAGNI010000015.1, from coordinate 9,584 downwards.
TACCCGTAGATCACCGAGCCCATGGCCAGGATGAGAAGCGGGCCGAACAGCCACGGGTGGTGCGCCATCTCCAGCGACAGATAGCGGTACGACACCAGGAGCGCGGCGAAGACCGCGGTGCCGTAGGCGACCAGGCCGACGGCCGGCCGGTCCCAGCCGCGTTCCAGTGCGCGCATGCCGGTCTCGATCGTCAGCGTGAACACCACACCGGCGACGAGGTCGGCACCGTAGTGGTAGCCGAAGCCCAGCGTCGCGGCGAGCGTGGCGACGAGCCAGAAGGCGCCCGCGTACCGGAGGAACCTCGGGCCCTTGCGCGAGTGGATGAAGATCGCGGTGGCCCACGCGGTGTGCAGGCTGGGCATGCAGTTGCGCGGGGTGATCTCGTCGAACGGCATGTGGTGCGGGGTACCGATCGGCACGGGGGTGTCGGGCCACATGTCGCCCACGGCCCAGTGGCCGCCGTCGGAGCCGAACGCGAAGATCGGGCCGACCACCGGGAAGATCATGTAGATGGCCGGGCCGAGCAGGCCGATCACCAGGAAGGTGCGCACCAGGTGGTGGCCGGGGAAGCGGCGGTCCGTCGCCACGTTGCGCAGCTGGTACATCGCGACGCACACCGCGGCGACCGCGAGCTGTGTGTAGACGGCGTCGAGGAAGTGCGCGCCGGCCGAGCCCGTCGCCTCGATGAGCCGCCCCACCGCCCAGGACGGGTTGCCGAGCGCGTGGTCGGCGTTGGCCATGTACTGGTCGAGCACCTCGGGACGGGTCTTGGACGTGATGACCAGCCAGGTGTCACCGGTCTTCCGCCCGGCCACCAGCAGCAGACCCAGACCGACACCCTTGAGGAGCAGCATGCGCTCCCGGCCCGTGCGGCGGGTGAGGGCGATGACCGTGACCCCCACGAGCACCCACAGCGCACCGTTTCCGAAGGGGTGCCCCTCCTTGACCGGGGCGTCGGCCACCCACCTGATCAAGGCGATGACGATGTCGATGCCCGCCGCCACCCCGACCGCGATGAACCGCTGCCGCCAGGTGAGGACCACCATCATCAGACCCATGCTGGCGTACAGCAGGAAGCCCGATGTGGGGGGGACCACCACTTCTTGCACCTGGGTGGTGACCGGCCCCGGCAGGCCGTAGTGGCGCGCGGCGATCTCCAGAGCCACGAGGAACGCGAGTGTCACCACCGCCGCCGCAGTCCATAGGATCGCTCGCGGCTGACGCCACGCGGCGAAGGGTATTCGGCGGCTTATTCGCGAAAACACCCGCGATGCTATCGATATCAATTCTCTGGCCGATGTCCTGGGTTTTGGTCAAATAGGTCGCTTTTCATGCCACATGGCATGGTGTGCGGGCGATGAGGGTGGTCGCCGGGGTGGGATCATGCTAGCCGAGGGGTTTCGACGGTTATTCGGTGGTCGTGTCCCCGTTCGAAAACGGTGTCCCGAATGCGGTGTGGCCCGCCCCGAGGGGCGGGCCACGGCGCTCCCTTCGGAGCGGGTCGTGCGGACCGGGAGGTCAGGAGAGCGCGCAGCTCACGGTCGGCACGGTACCGGCGGCCGGTGTGCCCTGGAAGCCGAAGCTGGTGTGCGCTCCGGCCGCGAGCGCGCCGTTGTAGCCGGTGCTGGTGACGGTGACGGCGGTGCCGGACTGGGTGTAGGCGGCGTTCCACATGTTGGTGATCTTCTGGCCGCCGCCGTAGGTCCAGGTCAGCTTCCACGAGGTGGCCGCTGACGTACCCGTGTTGGTCACGGTGACGTCCACCCCGAAGCCGCTGCCCCAGTCCCCGTTCACCGTGTAGACCGCCTTGCAGCCGGTGTCGCCGCCGGAGCCCGTGGTGGTGGCGGTGACGGACGCGGAGGGCGTGGAGGTGTTGCCCGCCGCGTCGCGGGCGCGGACGGTGTACGTGTACGAGGTGCCGGACGTCACACCGGTGTCGGTGAACGTGGTGCCGGTGGCGGTGCCGGCCTTGGTTGAGCCCCGGTAGACGTCGTAGCCGGTGACTCCGGTGTCGTCGGACGCGGCCTTCCAGGACAGGGAGACGGAGGTGCCGGTGGTGCCGGTGACGGCGAGGCCCGTCGGGGCCGTGGGCGCCTGCGTGTCGCCGCCGCCGCCGCTGCCGCTGCCGCCGCCGCCGAAGCCGGGCGCCTTGATGCTCGCGAGGTACCCGTCCTTCACGGTGTCGACCGAGGTCCAGTCGTCCTTGAGGATGCCACCGGTGTCGCCGGAGTTCGGGTTCCAGGACCAGAAGGTCCAGGAGAAGCTGTCGGCCCCGTACTGGCTGGTGGGCCGCAGGTAGTCGGCCAGGGCCTTCAGCCATTTCTGGTCGGTGGTGGACTGGAGCGTCGTGCCGAACTCGCCGACCCACACCGGGGCGATGTTCTGCTTGAAGATGTAGCCCCAGTACTTGTCCCAGACGCCGGGCATGTTGTCCGGGAACGAGGAGTCGGTGAACCACGGCTGCTGGGCGACGCTGGTGGCGTAGTCGTGCGCCGAGTACACCACCTTGTGCGGCACGCTCAGCTCCACCGGGTACTGCCCGACGCCCATGAGGTTGCCGCCCCACCAGCCGGACACCCCGTCGAAGGTCTGCACGCCCTCCACGAAGATCAGCAGGTCGGGGTTGGCGGAGAGCACGGCGTCGCCGCCCCGCTCCGCCGCGAGCCGCCAGTCCTTCGTGGTGTCGCCGCAGCCCCAGCAGGCGGGGTCGTGGGGCTCGTTGTGCAGATCGATGCCGACCACCGCGTCGTTGCCCGCGTACCGGGCGGCCAGCGACGTGAGGTGGGCGAGCCACGTGGACTCGGGGACGGCCGAGGTGTACCAGAGCGGCGACTGGCCCGCCGAGTCGGGGCGGTGCCGGTCCAGGATGACCTTCATGCCGACGCTGCCCGCGTGGTCCACGATGCGGTCCATCACCTGGAGCGAGTCGAGGCCGGCCAGGTCGGTGTTCATCCCGGAGGAGTAGTTGATGCCCGCCGGTTCGGTGCCGGCGAAGATGTCGTCGCTGTAGGGCAGCCTGATGGTGTTGTAACCCAGCGACTTCATCTGGTCGATCATGCTCGTGTAGTCGCGGGACCAGAGGCCGTGGGGCACGTAGTTGGCGGTCTCGAAGCCGAACCAGTTGATGCCGGCGATGCGGACCGGCTGGTTGGCCGCGTCAAGGATCTGCCGCCCGCTGGTGTGCCAGTAGCCGGAGCCGGCGGCGGCCGCGGCGGCCTCGCCGGCTGTTGCCGCGTGGGCGCCGGCGAGGGGCAGGAGCAGGGCCGCCGCGGCGACGGCGACGGTTCTGGCGGCTCTTCGGAAGGTGCGGAGAGGGTGAAGCACGGTGCTGGTTCCTCTCTGGAGGCGCGGCACACGGCGCGAGAAGGAGATGGGAGCGCTCCCATCCCGCGCCGTGCGCCGCCCCGCCTGTGACATGGGGGACGGGGGTGCGGAGGTCGCCGCACCCGCTCGCTCGCCCGAAGCCGGACGGGGGCGCGACCCGGCGCAATAAAAGCGATAAAGCAATGAGCATGTCAATGGAGGCGCGGCGTTCATGTGTTGAACGCGGGGGTCGAGCGCTCGTGGACATTTCCTCTTCGGAGAGTTGAGCCGCTGACCGAAGTGTTCGCGGGGCGGTGCCGGGGCGGCCCGGCGGTGAAAAGGGGTGGACGTGCGGATCTCCGCGCTGCAAAGATATGCCCCATGACGCATGATCATGCATTGCAGACGAGTGATCACCTGACCTGGCCCACCGGGTTTCGCGGATACACCGGTCATGGCGGGTTGCGCGACCACGGCGACGACATCTCGATCGTCGCCTCGGACCGGCCGGCGACCAGTGCCGCCGTGTTCACGCAGAGCCTCTTCGCCGGTCCGGCCGTGCTGCTCAGCCGACGGCACGCCGCGGGGGGCAATCTCCGCGCCGTGACCACCCTGGCACAGAACGCCAACGTCGCGACCGGCCGCCAGGGCGAGGAGAACGCCGCTGAGGTCGTCCGGCGCGTGGCCGGCATCCTCGGCGCCTCCGAAGGTGAGGTGCTCATCGGATCCACGGGTGTCATCGGCCGCCCCCTGCCGATGTCCACCATCCTTCCGCACTTCGACAGGACCGCCGAGCAGGGTCTCGCCGTGTTCACGGCCGCCCCCCGGGACGTCGCCCGCGCCATGATGACCACCGACACCCGACCCAAGACCGCCTCCCGCACCGTCGGACAGGCGCGCATCGTGGCCGTGGCGAAGGGCGTCGGCATGCTGGAGCCCAACATGGCCACGATGCTGGCCTACGTGTTCACGGACGCCGAAGTGCCCGCGGCCGACCTGGACGCCGCGCTGCGAGGAGCCGTCGACCGTACGTTCAACTGTCTGAGCGTCGACACCGACACCTCCACCTCCGACACCGTGGCCGTCATCGCCAACGGGGCCGCCGGCCCCGTCGACCCCGTGCTGTTCGCCGACGCGCTGGCCGATCTCTGCCTGGATCTCACCCTGCAGATGGCGAGCGACGGCGAAGGGGCCACCAAGCTCCTGCGCGTCACCGTGGGCGGAGCCCGCGACCGCGCACAGGCCAAGCGCATCGCCAAGAGCGTGGTGAACTCGCCCCTGGTCAAGACCGCCGTCCACGGCGCGGACCCCAACTGGGGGCGCGTGCTCATGGCCATCGGAAAGAACACGGGCGAGACCGACATCGTCCCGGCCCGCGTCACGGTGAGGTTCGGTGACACCGAGGTGTACCCCGTCGAGCCCGAGGCGGACACCCTGGACAGGCTCGCGGACCTCATGCGGCGGGACGAGGTGGACATCGCCGTCACGCTCGGCATCGGCGAGGGCGAAGCGACCGTGTACGGCTGCGACTTGTCGGCCGACTACATCCGCGTCAACGCCGACTACACCACCTGAGAGGCGGCTCCGTCGCCGCGGTGCGCGCCCGCACCGCGGCGACGGAGCGGCCGCACCACCTGAGCGACGGGCCGGCTCACACCCGCACGAAGCACCCCACGAGCACCGCCGTCGAAACCACCAGCATGCCGAGGCAGTTCACCCAGAACGTCGTGTTCAGCGCCCGTGCGCGGATGTGCGCGGCGGCCGCCGCGAGGAAGTAGACCACGATCGCCGCGGTCGTCGTCATGGCCACACCGGGCACCCGGAAGCCGACGGCGAGGCCCGCCACCGAGGCGGTCTTCGCGGTGGTCAGCACCCACCACCACTCGCGCGGCAGCAGTACGCCCTCCAGGCAGGCCACGATGAACTTCGGCGGGCGCAGCATCATCGCCGCGTCACCGGCCTGGATGACGAGAAGGACCACCACCGGCCATACGGGCGAGGGGAGTTCGAGGAGCGCCATGGGTCAGTTCCCTTCCTCGGTGACGAAGGCGGCGATGGCCCCGAGCCTCGCGGCCGTCTGCCGGGGCTCGGTCGTTCCGGCGGCGAGCAGCATCAGTTCCCCCAGATAGCCGGCGAACATCACCTGGGCGCCGAGCCGGGCGCGCGCCTCGCCCATCCCGCCGTTCACCATCGCGGCCGTCAGATTGGCCTCGGAGAGCGTCCGGAGAGCGCCGAGCGCGGCGTTCTCCGGCCTGCCCCGGGCCAGGGTCCGGAAGTAGGCGCGGGCGAGGTCGTCGTTCTCGGCGAACAGGGCCAGGAAGGGGTCGAAGTAGTGCGCCAGGTAGTCGACGGCGGGCGGCGCGGCTCCGTCCTCCACCGGCTCGGGCGGCGTCGGGATGCGGTCCGCGATCGCCTGGTCGTACACCAGGCCCAACAGGGACTCCTTGTCCCCGACCGCCATGACCGCACCCACCGAGACCTCGGCCTCCGCCGCGATCTGACGCACCGTCGTGCTCTGGAAGCCCCGCTCGCGGAAGAGCCGGGCGGCGGCCCGGACGACGCGGGCGGAGGTCCGCCGCTTCTGCTCCGCACGGGTTGAGTGAACGTGTTCACCGAACATGTTCACCAATGTACGAGGGCGGCTCCGCCCATGCAAGAGCCCCGGCCCGCACAGCCGCGGACCGGGGTTCCGGAAAGGTGCTACAGATCGTCGCCGAACGCCTCGGCCAGCTCGCGGTACTCGGCCAGCGGCAGCCCCGTCCTGCCCTCGTCCGCGGTGACCACCTGGAGCGCCACGTGGTCCGCGCCGGCGTCCGTGTACTCCCGTGTCCGCGCCTTCACCCGCTCGGTGTCGCCCAGTGCGAAGAGGGCGTCCAGCAAGCGCGCGCTGCCGCCGCCGTCGAAGTCGCCCTCCGTGAAGCCGAGGCGCAGCAGGTTCGAGGTGTAGTTCGGCAGCCGGAGGTACATCGCCAGCATTCCGCGCGCCGTGTCGCGGGCCCGGTCGAGATCGGTGTCGAGCACGACGGAGAGCTCGGGTGCAAGGAGCGCGTCGGGCCCGAGCGCCTGCCGTGCCTCCGCCGTGTGCGCGGCGGAGACGAGGTACGGGTGTGCGCCCAGCGCCCGGTCGGACGCCAGCTTCAGCATCTTCGGGCCGAGCGCCGCCAGCACCCGGTGCCGGGGACCCACGGAGGGGTCGGCGGCGTCCAGCGCGTCGAGGTAGGCCACCATCGCGCTGTACGGCTTCGCGTACTGGGGGGCCAGCGCGTCGTGGCTGACCCCCAGGCCGAGCACGAAGCGGTCCCGGGCGCCGGAGCCGATCGCGGCGACGCGGGTGGCCACCTCCTCGGCGGTGTGGTCCCAGATGCTCAGGATGCCCGTCGCGACGGTGACGGTCCGGGTGGCGTCGACGATCGCGGCGGCGTCCTCCGGTGTAGGGCTGCCGCCGAGCCACAACGTCCCGTATCCCAGCGCCTCGATCTCGGCCACCGCCTCCGCGATCGCCTTCTTCCCGTCGGCGTCCACCCGCGACGTGTGCAGGGCGCCGCTCCAGATGCCGATCCGGCCGAACGTCTCATGCTTCTCAGGAGTCATGCCGGGGCCAACAGCGTCCGGCCCGCACTATTCCCGGGGCTGCTCCGAACGGGTGGGCCGCCCCCGACACGCCGTCAGCGGGCCGGAGACGGGGCCCATGTGGCGGAGTCACCGCGTGTGCGGCGGCGGCGCCGGGGCAACTGGCGGATATTGGATGCTCTGCGACTCCGCAGGACGCACCCGCCCGGACGAGGAGGTAGCTGCCGTGACGACCCCCGCCGCATCGGAGGGCCCCGGAGACAGGGAACATCGCTCACGTGGGGGAGGGGGCCGGAAGCGCGATCAGCGCGACGAGGCGGCGGCGCCCGGCGACTCCGGCGTGGGCACCGTCACCACCGCCGTGCCCGCCAGACTCGACCGGCTGCCGTGGTCGCGCTGGCACTGGATGATCGTCATCGGCCTCGGCACGGTGTGGATCCTGGACGGCCTCGAAGTCACGACGGTCGGCAACATCGCGAGCCGTCTCTCGGAGGACGGTTCCGGCCTGGACATCACGTCCGCCCAGGTCACCGGGCTCGCCGCGGCCCTCTACGTGGCCGGTGCCTGCACGGGCGCGCTGTTCTTCGGCTGGCTCACCGACCGCTACGGCCGCAAGAAGCTGTTCATGGTGACGCTCGTGGTCTACCTCGCCGCGACCGCCCTGACCGCCCTGTCCTTCAGCGCCTGGTGGTTCTTCCTCTTCCGCTTCCTCACCGGCTTCGGCATCGGCGGCGAGTACGCGGCGATCAACTCGGCCATCGACGAGCTCATCCCCTCGAAGTACCGGGGCCGGGTCGACCTCATCATCAACGGCAGCTACTGGCTGGGCGCGGTCGGCGGCGCACTCCTGTCGATCGTCATGCTGGACACGGACATCTTCCCCAAGGACCTCGGCTGGCGCCTCACCTTCGCGCTCGGCGTCGTCCTGGGCCTGGTGATCCTCCTCGTACGCCGGCACGTCCCGGAGAGTCCGCGGTGGCAGTTCATCCACGGACACGGCGAGCAGGCCGACGAACTGGTCGATTCCGTCGAGCGGGAGGTCGAGGAGGAGAAGCACGAGAAGCTGCCGCCGCCGGCCGGAGAGATCACGATCCACCAGCGCAAGAGCATCGGCTTCGGGCTCATCGCCAAGACCGTCTTCCACAGCTACCCCAAGCGCGCGGTGCTCGGCCTCTCCCTCTTCATCGGGCAGGCGTTCCTCTACAACGCGATCACCTTCGGCTTCGGTGCGATCCTCACGACGTTCTACGACGTGGAGAGCGGGCACACCGGCTACTACTTCGCGGTGATCGCCGCGGGCAACTTCATCGGCCCGCTCGTGCTGGGCAAGCTGTTCGACACCATCGGACGGCGCATCATGATCGCCGGCACGTACATCCTGCCGGGCATCCTGCTCTTCATCACGGCCTGGCTGTTCGACCGCGGCTCGCTGACCGCCAACACCCTCACCGCGTGCTGGTGCGTGGTGCTGTTCTTCGCCTCGGCCGGCGCGAGCAGCGCGTACCTCACGGTCTCCGAGGTCTTCCCCATGGAGACCAGGGCGATGGCCATCGCCTTCTTCTACGCGATCGGTACCGCGGCCGGCGGGATCAGCGGCCCCTTGATCTTCGCCGACCTCACCGAGTCGGGCGTCCCCGGCGACACCGCCCTCGCGTTCTCCATCGGCGCGGCCCTCATGTGCGCGGCCGGCCTGGTCGCCGCCTTCCTCGCGGTCGACGCGGAGCAGCGCTCCCTGGAGGACATCGCCAAGCCGTTGTCCCAGACCTCGTAACGGACCTGGTCACGCCCCCGGGCGCGACCCTCAGGCCGGACCCGGCGTCGCGGACACGGGTCCGGCCAGTCCGTGCAGCAGCAACCCGGTCAGCGTGTCGATGATCCCGTCGTCCGAGAACTCCGGCCGCCCGCCGCGGCCCTCGCCATCCGGGCGAGGCGGTCCGAGCGCGCCGCGTCGTACGCGGCGAGGACAGCCGGTACGGAGGGCTCCGTGCCGAGCGAGCGCGCGAGCACGAGGGCGTCCCCCAGCGCCATCGACGCACGGCGGGTCCGCTCGGGCGCTGGGCACGGGTTCCGACGATGCCGGTCGGCATCCGCCTCTTCTACGAGAAGGCCATGGTCTGGCTCTGCACGTACGACTGCGGCGAACTCCCCGCCGCGCGGACGGGCGCGCTCCGGGACTGACGTGGGCGGCCTAGCCCGGGGCCCCGTTATTCCGGCTGCGTTGCGCCCGCGCGGTGGTGTGGGATCGGAACATGACGATCGCACTCGGTACACCGGACACCGACGGACTGGCAGCGGCGGCGGAAGCGCTGCGGAGCTGGCAGGCCGAGGGCGCCCCGATGCAGCTGCACCCCGGCGACCTCGGCTGGTACGGGCGCCACGGCTCCAGGGCCGTCGCCGCAGCGGTCAGGACCTGGAGCCGGGCCGGGCGGATCCTCGCCGTAGGGCTGCTCGACGGACCCGGCCTGGTCCGGCTGACGACCGCGCCGGACGCCCGTGGGGACGAGGCGCTCGCGCGACGGCTGGCCGACGACCTGTCCGACCCCGCGCACGGGGTGCTTCCGACGGGCCGGGCGGCCGTCGAGGCGCCGCGGGACGCGCTGGTCCGGGAGGTGCTGGGGGAGCGGGGCTGGGGCATCGACGAGCCGTGGACACCGCTGCGCCGCGACCTGGCCGGGCCGGTGCCCGCACCGGTTCCGGCGGTCGAGGTCGCC
>NZ_JAAGNI010000132.1 GCF_010550605.1 Streptomyces sp. SID9727 | reverse complement strand
CGACCCCGCGCAGCGCGGGGCCCGCCGCCGCGTTCCACCGGCCCAGCGGATCGCCCTGCGCCGTCCGGGCCGCCCGGGCCCCGGCGCGTTCGAACCACAGCTCCTCGGCGCGCCCCAGCAGCCGGACCAGGAACCGGAGGTCGGTGAGGTCGCCGTGGGCCGGGGCGGCCGGCTCGTACGGGGGGCGGTCGGCGAGCAGGGCGGCGGCGGCCCTGGCGTGGACGGCCAGGTTGTCGCCCTCGGCGGTGATGGCGCCCTCGACTCCGGTGACGAGCGCGGCCATCCCGTTGCTCTCCAGGAGGCCCTGGGCGCCGCAGCGCTCCCGGGACTCCACGATCACGTCCCTGGCCTGCCAGGTGATCCAGCCCTTGGCGATGTCCACAAGACGCTCGGCCGCCTCCCGCCCGGCCCCGGGCCCCGCCCCGGGCCCCGCCCCGGCCGCCGCCTCCCAGCGGTCCAGGACGCGGCGGTGCAGCAGGCTCATGGCGAAGACCGTGGCCATGGCCTCGGCGAGCGGCCCGTGGTGGGTGCGGTACGCGAGCACCGGCAGCCGCGCCCCGCGCCCGGCGGAGACGTGGCGGTGGCCGCCGTACCGCACCGCGACGGCCAGTGTGGCGCGGGCCGAGCCGACGGCGCTGGCGCTCATGGAGATCCTGCCGGTGACGACGCGGGCGATGGAGGCGAGGAAGCGGCGCCTGCGGCCCTCGATGGCACTGCGGAACACCCCGTCGCCGTCGATCCGCCCCTGCGGACCGGTCAGCAGCGCCTCGCGCCCCACGAAGACGTGGTCGAACGAGGTCAGGCTGTGGTCGACGGGGCTGCCCATGCGCGCCGGGAGCCCGCGTACCCGGACGCCGGGCAGCGGTCCCTCGGTGTCGGTGAGCGGCACCAGCAGCAGGAACACTCCCCGGTCGGCCCCGCCGGCCAGCAGCCGCGCGGCGACGAGCCCCGACTTGGGGCCGCCCGGCCGTCCGGTGTTGGGCATGAACTTCTGCGCCCCGCAGTGCGGGGTGTGCAGCACGAACCCGTCGCGTACCGGGTCGTAGGCGGCGGTCGTCTCGACGGCCGCCGCGTCGTTGCCGTGCGCCACCTCCGTGCACAGGAAGGTTCCGGTACGCCGCAGCGTCAGGAAGTCCGACAGGTCCCGGGGGCTGTCGGCGATGTGGTCGAGGAGGCTGCCGAGGAAGAGGTTGTAGTGGATGCCCGCGATGGTGGCGAGCGCCGGGTCGACCGGGGCCAGCCACTCGTGCAGGGCCGCCAGCGCCCGGAAGTCGGAGGCCGGGCGGGCGGCACTGTCCAGGGCGTCGTTGAGGGTGCGCAGCCGGGCGTACGCGCGGGCGAGCCGTTCGTCCGGGGTTCCGCCGGCGCCCGGACCGGGGGGCAGCCGGAACGGTTCGGTGGCGACGAGCCGCCGCCAGAAGCCGTGCTCGCGGCGCGCGTCGGCGCCGAGGAGTACGGAGGTGAGCGGGCGTGCGAGGGGGTCGGCGACGGTGAGCGTGGTGGTCATACAAGGCTGAACGACCGGCGTACGGTCAGGACACCGGGCTCGGGCAGATGTTCACCGTCCGGAGGGGCGAACGCGTTCGAAGCACAGGGCGACGTTGTGGCCGCCGAAGCCGAAGGAGTGGCTGACGGCCCGCTCGACGCGCAGGCGGCGCGGCGCCTTGGTGACGCAGTCGATGTCCCAGTCGGCGGGCGGGGCGTCCAGGTTGGCGACCGGCGGGACGACCCCGTGTTCGAGGGTGAGCACGGTGGCGGCGGCCTCGATCGCGCCGGCGGCGGCGAGCGTGTGCCCGAGGACGCCCTTCGGGGCGGTGACCGGGGGCCGGTGCGGGAAGAGACGGGCGATCAGCTCGGCCTCCATCGCGTCGTTCAGCGGAGTCGACGTGCCGTGGGCGTTGACGTGCCCGACCTCGTGGGCGGCCCAGCCCGCCGCGTCCAGGGCGGCCTCGACCGCGCGCCGGGCGCCGTGTCCGCCGGGGTCGGGCGCGGTGGGGTGGTGGGCGTCCGTGGCGGCTCCGGCCCCGGCG
>NZ_JAAGNI010000099.1 GCF_010550605.1 Streptomyces sp. SID9727 | reverse complement strand
GGTCGCCCGGCCCGGGCGGGCGCCGGCCCTGCCCGGGCCGCCCGCCGGACGCGATGTGGTGCGGCGCGAGCTGCGCGGCATGTGGGTGGCGACCGTCGCCAACACGGACTGGCCGTCGAAGCCGGGTCTGTCCGCCGCCGCGCAGCGGGACGAGCTGGCCGCCGTCCTCGACCGGGCCGTGGCACGGAAGCTGAACGCGGTGATCCTCCAGGTCCGACCGACCGCCGACGCGCTGTGGCCGTCGGCGTACGAGCCGTGGGCCGAGTGCCTGACCGGGACGCAGGGCAAGGACCCCGGCTGGGACCCGCTCGGCACCGCCGTGCGGGAGGCGCACGACCGGGGTCTGGAGCTGCACGCCTGGTTCAACCCGTACCGGGTCGCCAACCACACCGACCCGTCCCGCCTGACCGCCTCCCACCCCGCGCGCCGCAATCCGGGCTGGGTGCTGCCGTACGGCGGCAAGCTCTATTACGACCCGGGCCTGCCCGAGGTCCGCGCCTTCGTCCAGGACGCGATGCTCGACGCGGTCCGCCGCTACGACATCGACGCCGTGCACTGGGACGACTACTTCTATCCGTACCCGGTGGCCGGCCAGAGCTTCGCGGACGGCGCCGCCTACGAGAAGTACGGCGCCGGTTTCCCCGACCGGGCGGCCTGGCGCCGCGACAACACGGACCGGCTCGTGCGCGAGATGTCCCAGCGCGTCAAGGAGCTGAAGCCCGGCGTCCGCTTCGGGATCAGCCCGTTCGGCGTCTGGCGCAACGCGGACACGGACCCGGCGGGCTCGCCGACGAGGGCGGGGGTGCAGACGTACGACGACCTGTACGCCGACACGCGCGGCTGGATCCAGAAGGGGTGGCTGGACCACGTCGTCCCGCAGCTGTACTGGCACATCGGCAACGCCGCCGCGGACTACGCCGCGCTCGTGCCGTGGTGGTCCGACACGGTGCGCGGGACGGGCGTCGACCTGTTCATCGGCGAGGCGCTGTACAAGTGCGGCGACCCGGCCCAGCCGGCCGCCTGGCAGGACCCGGCGGAGCTGTCCCGCCACATCGGCCTGGCGGCCGGGTACGACCAGGTCCGCGGCCACGTGTACTTCTCGGCGAAGAGCGTGGCGGCGGACCGGATCGGCGCGATGGACCGGGTGGTCGCCGACCACTACCGGAGCCGCGCGAGGCCGCCGCGCTGAGGGCCGGCCGTGGGGCCTAGGTGATGTCCGCGTCCCGGCCCGCCGCGCAGCCCGTGTGCTGGACGACGGTGTCGGGGCCCGGTGCGAGCAGATGCTCGTGCCCGTCGCCGAAGCGGACGCGGTACGGGGGAGTGCCCCGGGCTCCGAGCACTTCCACGATCTCGGCGACCCGGTCGTGCTGGCCCACGGTCCTGCCGTGCGTCAGCAGCCGGTCGCCCTTGTGTGCCTCCATCGGGAGTGACCTCCTCGCGGGATGGCGTGCGTGCCCTGCTGCTGACCAGTCTAGGACCGGGTGCGCGCCGCGCGCTGGGTGAGCGCGATGCAGACCAGGACCGCGACGGCCGCCACCGGGGCCGCCGCCGAGACCTCCTCGTCGAGCAGGAAGAACGACCAGAACAGGGTGAGCAGCGGTTGGGCGAGCTGGAGCTGGCTGGCCCGGGCCACCCCGATCTCCGCCATGCCCCGGTACCAGACGTACAGCCCGAGGAACGTGGAGACGGCTGACACCCAGACCAGCCCGACGACCCCGTGCGCGTTCGGGTGCACCGGCTCGTACGCCAGCGCGACGGCGGCGCCCGCGAGGCTGAGCGGCAGCGTGAGGATCAGCGCCCAGCCGGTCACCTGCCAGCCCGGCATCGCCTTCGCCAGCCTGCCGCCCTCCGTGTACCCGGCCGCGCACACCAGCAGCGCGCCGAACAGGTAGAGGTCCCCGGCCGACAGCGCCCCGCCGCTCTGCGCCACGGTGAAGACGATCACCACGGCCGCCCCGGCCACCGCCGCCGCCCAGAAGGCGCGGGGCGGGCGCGTCCCGGTCCGCAGTGAGGAGAGGACCGCCGTGGTCAGCGGGAGCAGCCCCACGACCACCGCGGCGTGCGAGGTCGTGGACGTCCGCAGCGCCAGCGTCGTCAGCAGCGGGAAGCCCACCACCACCCCGCCGGCCACGACGGCCAGCCCCGCCCAGTGCTCGCGGGCCGGCGTCCGGACCCGGCCCGCGAGCAGGAAACCGCCGGCCAGTGCCGCGGCGAGCAGGCCGCGCAGCGCGACCAGGGACCAGGGACCGAAGCTTTCCAGGCCCCAGGCGGTGGAGGGGAAGGTCAGCGAGAACGTCACCACGCCCAGCAGCGCGAGCAGCGTTCCCCGGCCGGCCGGGGCCGACGGGCTCGGGCCGACGCCGGAGGCGGTGACCGCTATCGTGATCGGCGCAGTAGCGCTACTCTGTGCTCTCATGCATGAGCGTAGCAGTGTGGCGGAACTGGTGACAGTCCTGCGGTCCGAGCTCGACCGCTACTCACCGGGGGAGAAGCTGCCGTCGAGCCGGGCTCTGGTGGAGCGCTTCCGGGCCGGCCCCGTGACCGTGTCGCGGGCGGTCGCCCAGCTCGCCGCCGAAGGGCTCGTCGTGACCCGCCCCGGTTCCGGCGCCTACCGGGCGCAGCCCGCCGCCCGGCCGGCGCCCCCGGCCGGCGACACCTCCTGGCAGGAGGTCTCGCTGAGCGGTGGCGGCTTCCCGGAGGCCGTGCCCCGCAGCGTCGACGTCTCCGGCCTCCTGTTCAGCCTCGCCGCCCCGCCCACCGGGGTCATCGAGCTCAACGGCGGCTATCTGCACGTCTCGCTCCAGCCCGAGCGGGCCCTGGCCGCCGCCCTGGCCC
>NZ_JAAGNI010000081.1 GCF_010550605.1 Streptomyces sp. SID9727 | reverse complement strand
CGCCGCGAGCGCGACCCCGCCCAGCGCGCGCTTGCGGGTCCACCGCGCGACGGCGTAACCGCCGACCAGTCCGCCCGCCGCCACCGCCGCTGCCGGCACCTTCGCCATCGCGGTCACCTCCGCATTCGTCCACGTCATGGGTGTGCGCCGGGCGCGCTTCGCACGCGCCCCGCGCCGGGCGCCGCACCGGCGCCCGAACCGAGGCTAACCCGCGCTTCCGCCCTCCCGGCGACGAGGGGGTGCACAGGCGTTTACCCTGGAGGTGAACACACGTGCACCCCCCCTCACCCGCCACCGAGCCGGCAACGGAGAACCATGCCCGCGGACATACCCGCCCCCGCCGAACCGACGACCCCCGCGGCCCAGGCCCCGCACCCGCGCTTCGCGGTGGGCGTGCTGGCCTTCTGCGGGGTCGTCGTCGCCGTCATGCAGACGATCGTCGTGCCCCTGCTCCCGCACATCCCCGAGCTGACCGGCGCCACCCCGGCCGCCGCGAGCTGGCTGGTCACCGTCACGTTGCTGACCGGCGCGGTGTTCACGCCCGTGCTCGGCCGGGTCGGCGACATGTACGGCAAGCGGCGGGTGCTCGTCGCCTCGCTCGGGGTGCTCGTGGTGGGCTCGGTGCTCTGCGGGATCAGCTCCCACATCGGCGTGCTGATCACCGGCCGCGCGCTCCAGGGCGCCGCGATCGCCGTCGTACCGCTGGGCATCAGCATCCTGCGCGACGAACTGCCGCCCGAGCGCGTGCTGTCCGCCGTCGCGCTGATGAGCTCCACCCTCGGCATCGGCGCCGCGGTGGGCCTGCCGATCGCCGCGCTCGTGGTGGAGAACTTCGACTGGCACACGATGTTCTGGGTCTCCGGCGTCATCGGCCTCATCGACATCGTGCTCGTCCTCGCCTTCGTGCCCGAGTCCCCGCTCCGCAGCCGCGGCCGCTTCGACGCGCTCGGCGCCCTCGGCCTGTCCGGCGCGCTGGTCTGCCTGCTCCTCGCGGTGACGCAGGGCGGCGACTGGGGCTGGACCTCCGGCCGGACGGTCGGCCTGCTCGTGGCGGCCGTCGTGGTGGCGCTGGTCTGGGGGGCGTACGAACTCCGCGTCGCGACGCCCATGGTCGACCTGCGGGTCTCCGCCCGCCCGGCCGTCCTGCTCACCAACGTCGCGGCCCTGCTCATCGGCTTCGCCTTCTACGCCAACTCCCTGGTCACCGCCCAGATGGTGCAGGAGCCGAAGGCGACCGGTTACGGGCTCGGCGCCTCGCTCGTCGTCAGCGGTCTGTGCCTGCTGCCGGGCGGGGTCGCGATGGTGGCGCTCTCGCCGGTGTCCGCCCGGATCTCCGCCAAGCACGGCCCCAAGGTCAGCCTCGCCCTGGCGGCGGGGATCATCGCGGCCGGCTACGGGGTGCGGTACTTCACCAGCCACAGCCTGTGGCTCATCATCGCGGGCGCCACGGTCGTCGCGTCCGGCACGGCGATCGCGTACTCGGCGCTGCCGGCCCTCGTCATGCGCGGGGTCCCGGTCAGCGAGACCGGCGCGGCGAACGGCCTGAACACCCTGATGCGCTCGATCGGCCAGGCGTTCTGCAGCGCCACGGTGGCCGCCGTCCTGGCCAACCTCACCTTCCGGGCGGGCGGCCGGACCGCGCCGACCCTGCACGCGTACCAACTGGTCTTCGTCATCGCGGCGGGCGCGGCGCTGCTGGCCCTGCTGGTCACGCTCATGCTGCCGGGCCGCAAGCCCACCGGGGCGGGTACGGTCGAGGAGAGCCGCACGGCGCCGGTCACCCCGACGGGGGGTGCGCGGCCGGCGGGAATCCAGGAGGGCGCATGACCGGTGGCCAGGCCATCGCCGCGACCCCGGCCGCGGACACCGGCACGGGCCGGGACGCCATCCTGCGCGCCGCCCGGCGGGCGTTCACGCAGCGCCCGTACGCGGAGGTGACGATCCGGGGGATCGCGGCGGACGCCGGGGTGAGCCCGTCCCTGGTGGTCAAGCACTTCGGCCGCAAGGAGGAGCTGTTCAACACGGTGGCCGACTTCGGGCCGGCCGCCGCGGAGCTCTTCGACGCCCCGCTCGACGTGCTGGGCCGCCACCTGGTGGTCACCCTGGTCACCCGCCGCCGCGCGCTCCAGTCGGACCCGCTGCTCCGCGTCGTGTTCTCCCTGGGCAACCAGGACGAACGCTCCCTGCTCCGCGACCGTTTCCACGAACAGGTCACGGACGCGCTCACCGCCCGCCTCCCGGGCGAGGACCGCGCCCTGCGCGCGGAGCTCCTGGCGGGCCACCTGCTGGGCCTGGGCGCGACGCTGAGCCTGCACCGGGAGGGCGCGGGGGCGTCCGCGACGCCGGAACGCATCGCGGACCTGTACGCCCCGGCGCTCCAGCGGCTGATCACCGGGGCGACGTAGGCCCGGAACCCCAGCCCCCGCCCGCGCTCACCGCGCCGCGTTCCGCCACACCGTCACGTCGAGCGTGACGTAGTCGCTCGGGGAGTCCTCCGGCGAGTGCCCCTGATAGGTCACCAGCGCCATGTGCCCCGTGCCCGTGGTGACGCACACCTGCCGCCCCTTCGACAACTGCTCCAGGGGGATGGTGTCGGCGAACCGGGTCTCCGACCGGCAGACGTCCAACGAGCCCGCCTGCCCCGGGTCGAGCAGCGTGAGGCGGCCGCCCTCGCTCTCCGCGTCGAGGTATCCGGACTCATACGTCAGGTCGTACCCGCCATCCGTGCCGTCCTGCGGCCGGACATCCGAGTCCCCGAAAGTCAGGTGATACCCCCGCGTGAGGTTGATCCCCGCGAAGTCCTCGGGCGTCGGACTCGACGTGGCCGTGGGCATCGGGTTGGTCTCGTCCGACGCGCCGTCGTCCCCCGACTCCGTCGGCTCCGCACTCGGCTTCGCACTCACCTTGGGGGCAGGCGGGTTCTTGTCCTGGGCGGTCGTGTTCCCCTTATCGTCGCTCTTGTTGTCCTTGAGCAGGAAGTAGGCCGTACCGCCACCGGCCAGAGCGAACAGCAGCACGGCCGCGACCGCGATCGCCGCCACCCGCCCCCGCCGCTTCTTGGGCGCGGGCGTCGGCTGCGTGGCGTGCGGCTGCGGCGGCGCGCCCCCGCCGGGGTACGCGGGC
>NZ_JAAGNI010000066.1 GCF_010550605.1 Streptomyces sp. SID9727 | reverse complement strand
CCCCGCGCCCGCACCGGCCGCCGTCACCCCGGCCGACGCGGCCGACGCCGCCCGGCTCGTCGCCTTCGGCCTCCAGCCCAAGCTGCTCCCCGCCCGCGACGCGGAGTACGCCGAACTGCTGCGCCGCTACCGGGACGACCCCGCCTTCGCGCGGCTCGCCGACGCCGTCGCCACCGGGCTCGGTCTCATCGTCCTGGAGGTGTCCCCCCGGGCCGGCATGGCCGTCACGGCGGGCGAGGACTCCGTCTTCGCCGTCCGCATGGGCGACTACGCGCGCCGCGCCTCCTCGGACAGCGCCGACCGCTTCCTGCACGGCCTCGCCCACCTCGCCGTCGCCGCGATGGCCTTCCCGCGCCCCGAGGACCTCGCCGACGACGCCTACATCGGCCGGATCACGGTCAACGGCGTCGACGCCTTCGTCCGCCAGGCGTGCGACCGGCTGGAGGAGCGCGCCGAGGAGCTGGGCGACAACACCGACCCGGCCAGCGACGCTCCGGGCCTGGAGGCCGGCTGGCGCGTCTATGCCCGGCGCAGCGCCACCGGCGCCACCAAGGACGCCCGCCGGCTCGCCGGATCCACCACCGGCATCATCGGCAAGGCCGTCGCCTTCCTCACCGACTCCGGCTTCCTCCAGCGCACCGGCGACGACGCCGGCGGCACGTACCGCACCACCGCCCGCTACCAGCTCCAGGTCCGCGACATGGCGGGCAGCGCCGCCATGGCCGAACTCCTCGACCTGGGCGTCGTCCCCGTCACCGACGGAAGCGCCACACTGCTGCCGCCCCCGGACCCCGACGACCTGGAACTGGTGGCCGACGCCGGCCTGCCGTTCCACGGCTGACCGCCGCCCGTCACCGACGTCTCCCCCCTCCGCTCCCAGAACGACGAGAGTCCGCCGCCATGTACGAGCTGTCCCGGGTCCGCCTCTACTCCATCGGACCGGCCGGCGCACGCTACGCCGACACCGTGCTCGACCTGCGCGGAGTCGGCGAGCCCGTGCCCCGCCCCGCCCCGGCGCAGGCGGAGTTCTTCGAGGACGAGCCGGTCGGGCCGCCGCGCCGGCCCGCCCCCGCGGGCGTCCTCTTCCTGGAGAACGGCGGCGGTAAGTCCGTCCTGCTGAAACTGATCTTCTCGGTGATGCTGCCGGGCCACCGCAACACCCTCGGCGGCGCCAGCTCCGGCGTGCTGCGCAAGTTCCTGCTCGCCGACGACTGCGGCCATGTCGCCCTGGAATGGCAGCACACACTGACCGGCGAGTGCGTGGTCGTCGGCAAGGTCAGCGAGTGGCGCGGACGCCAGGTCTCCAACGACCCCCGCAAGTTCGCCGAGGCGTGGTACTCGTTCCGCCCGGGCCCCGGCCTCGGGCTCGATTCGCTGCCCGTCGCCGAGTCCACCGCCGTCGGCCGCCCCTCCGAAGGCGTCTCCGGAGCTCGCGGCCGCCGCCGCACCATGAAGGGCTTCCGCGACGCGCTCACCGAGGCCGGGAAGTTCTACCAGCACCTCGACGTGCACTGGGAGGAGATCCACGACCGCTGGAACGAGCACTTGGGCGACCTGGGGCTCGACCCCGAACTCTTCCGCTACCAGCGCGAGATGAACGCCGACGAGGGCGAGGCGGCCGGCCTCTTCGCGGTCAAGAAGGACTCCGACTTCACCGATCTGCTGCTGCGCGCCGTCACCGACACCCGCGACACGGACGGCCTCGCCGACCTCGTCAGCGGCTTCGGCAACAAGCTCGGCCGCCGCGCCGAACTCACCGCCGAACGCGACTTCACCGCAGGCTCCGTCGACCTCCTCGGCCGCATCGTCGAGGCCGCCGCAACCCGCGCCCGCGCCCGCGACATCCACGCCGGATCCGAGCGCCGCACCCGCACCCTCGCCCGTCGCCTCTCCGCCCGCGCCGGCGAGGAGCGCGGCCGGGCCGCCGAGCTCGCCCAGCAGGTGACCGCCGCCGCCCACACCGTCACCGGCGCCGAGGAGACCCGCGGCCGCTGCTCCCTGAT
>NZ_JAAGNI010000050.1 GCF_010550605.1 Streptomyces sp. SID9727 | reverse complement strand
GCGGAGCACGGCGGGCTCGGCGGCGACCGCAGCGCGGACGGCGGCGGTGACCGCGGGGTCGTCCAGCGGGTCCGCGCTGGCACGGCCCTCGGCCAGGGCGCGCAGGGCGGCCCCGGTCAGCTCGAAGGCCACCGGCCCGGCGAGGTCGAGCACCACCGTGTCGGCCTTCTCGTGCGCGGCGGCCTGGAGCGCCTGGTGCAGGGGTACGGCGACGGGACGGGCCTGCGGGTCCCACCGGGCCAGCGACGCGGTGGAGGTGAAGGCGGGGAGGGCGCGGCGGTCCCCGGCCTGGAGGGTGGGTACGGCCATGTCGCTGGTCTTCTCGCGGCGGAGGCCGTTCTCGTCCTCCTCCACCTCGCCGAGGACGGCCACCACGGGGACCAGGAGCCGGGCTCCCTTCAGGGCTTCGAGGACCGGCGTGACGGCCGCGCGGTCCTCGGCCCAGGCGGCGAGCGCCGAGGCCAGGGCGGGGTCGGCGGTGCCGTCGTCGTCGGAGAAACCGGGGTCCGGGATGTTCTTCTGCGCCACAGGGCGAGCGTAGTGCCTGGCCGGCGGCGCCCGGTCAGCGGTTCCGGGTGAACGGGGAGCGGCCGCGCCACAGCAGCGCCCCCGCCGCCAGCAGGAGCACGCCGAGGCCGCCGGCCGCCGGGGCGAGCCATCCGGCCGGTCCGCCGTCCTCGG
>NZ_JAAGNI010000036.1 GCF_010550605.1 Streptomyces sp. SID9727 | reverse complement strand
CGGGCTCCGGTGCGCCGGCGCCCTCCGTACCGCCGTCCCCGTCCACGCCTCCGGCGCCCTCCGCGCCCCGCTCCCCGTGCCGGGCGGCGGCCACGACGGCCCAGACGACCCAGACCAGGCCGAGCAGCCCCCGCACCCAGGCCGGGCTCAGCGGGATCCACGGGATCATGAACACGCCCTTGTCCAGCGCGTCGAGCAGCGTCAGCGCGCCCAGGACCACGGTCACCCAGCCGAACACGGGACGCGCCGGGCGCAGCGCCAGGCCGAGGCCGGTCCACCAGAGCCCGGTCAGCAGCAGCGCGGCAGCCGGGACGTAGGTGGCGGCGAGGCCCATGGTCGAGCCGGCCACGTCGAGGCCGAGACCGATGACGCCCAGCACGGACGCGACCGTGGCGAGCCGGCTGGTCCGCAGCCGCCGCCACCAGAGGACCCCGCCGACGAGCACGAGGACCACGGCGATGCCCAGGGCGGCCTGGACCTCGATGCGTTCGATGCCTCGTGCCCCGTACCAGTCGCAGCCGGCCGGCAGCCGGCGGGCCCGTACGTCGTAGTCGGCGCAGACCAGCAGCTGGGCGAGTTTGACGGGTTCGCCCAAGAGCCGGTCGGTGGAGCCGGAGACGTCGCCCCGCTTCTCGCCGCAGCTGGGCAGGGAGCGCGGGGTGGAGGCGCCGGTGTCGGACTGCCAGCAGTTGCCGTCGCCCTGGCCGTCCCACCAGACGTCGGTGCCGTTGGGGCGGGACCTGCCGTCCTTGTCCTCGCCGAGGTGATTGCCGGCGTACCGGTTGTGGTGCGAGGTGTCGGTCTGCTTGCCGAGGGCGTTCTCGCCGCGGATGAAGGCGGGGACGGCGCTCAGGAAGAAGGCGGCGCGGTCCTGCCCGTAGATCCAGTTGTCCTCGTACCGGTTCCAGTTGCCGCCCGCGGTGATGATGCCGGTGCCCGGGGGCATGGAGATCTGCGGGCAGACGACGCCGTCCTCGTAACCCCGTTCGGCGGGCGGCTCGGCGCAGGTGCCGTCGGCGACGTAGCGGTAGTAGTCGGCGTTGTTGTCGTGGATCAGGTTGCGTTCGAAGCGGGCGTGATTCTGCGGGAGGCCGGGGTGGCCGGGAAAGGCGCTGTCCATCGAGGCGCCGCCCATGTTGTGGTCGAACTCGTTGTCGTGGACGTAGACGGAGTCTCCGGCGGTGCCGGAGTAGCCGACCATGCTGTGGTGGCTGCGGCAGCCGGTGATCTCGATCGAGTAGCGCGGTACGTCGTAGCCGTAGCCGTCGTTGATGTCCGAGGCGCTGCCGGGGTAGATGCCGGAGTCGCCGTTGCCGTAGGACTCGCAGTTCTTGTACAGGCCGTGGTCGCTGGCGAAGGTCAGGAAGCCGTACTCGTCGTTCCAGCGGGTCAGCACGTCGTCGATGACGAAGCCGTCCTGGGCGAGGACGTAGAGCGAGTTGAAGGTGGTGCGCTGGGCGGTGAAGTTCTTGAAGTAGATCCCGTCCGACTTGTCCGAGCGGATCGCGTTGAGCTTGCGGTACTTGGCGTCGATGACGACGTCGGTGCGGGCGGCGCCCGTGCCCTCGATCTGGAGGTCCTTCTTGCCGAGGATCGCCACCAGGTTCTGGTTGTGCGGGCACTGGGCCTGCTGCTCGTAGCTGAGGATCTGGTAGCCCAGCTTGGAGTCGGGGGCCTTGAGGTGGGCGCACTCCCCCTCCGGCGCGGGCAGCGAGGGCTCCTCCTCGTACAGGCCGGGCAGGATCGCGATGGTCTTCCCGGGCCCGTCGACGGCGTCCACCGCCTGCTGGAGGTGGCGGTAGCCGGAGGTGCGGCACCGCTCGAAGAGCGTGAGGTTGCGCGCCTTCAGCTCCTCGGGGAAGCCGGAGATCCGGCGCTCGAAGGCGGCCCGGTCGGTCTTGCAGACCAGGAGGTCGGGTTCGCCGGTGCGGTACACGGGGACGCTGCCGGTGCCGTCGGGCAGGGTGACCGGCCGTTCCTCGTGCGCCTGGGCGGCGGGGGCCGCGAGCAGTGCGGCGGCGAGCACCGCCGGAACCGCCAAAAGTCTTCGTGTCCACGACATGTGCGGGAGAGTAGAGCATTGTTCAGCTTTTTGGACCCCTTCTGCACGCCGAATGCCGTTGACTCTCCACGCTTCCATTCCTACGGTTATGCATAGGATTCCTTCGGACGGGAGCGCACATGGGCGGCATCGAGCAGGCGAGGAAGACGGCGGAGGGGCTTGAGTACTCCACCGGTTTCGGGAACCAGCACAGCTCGGAGGCGGTGCCGGGAGCGCTCCCGCACGGGCGCAACTCGCCGCAGCGCGCCCCCCTGGGGCTGTACGCGGAGCAGCTGAGCGGGTCCGCGTTCACCGAGCCCCGCGCCCACAACCACCGCAGCTGGCTGTACCGCATCCGCCCCTCGGCGGCCCATCCCCCCTTCGTCCGCACGGACAACGGCGCGCTGCGCTCGGCCCCGTTCACCGAGACCGTGCCCGACCCGAACCGGCTGCGCTGGGATCCGCTCCCCGAGCCGGCGCCCGGTACGGACTTCGTGGCGGGCCTGTGGACCCTGGGCGGCAACGGCGACGCGGCGCAGCGCACCGGCATGGCCGTGCACCTCTACCACGCCAACGCGGCGATGACGGACCGGGTGTTCAGCGACAGCGACGGCGAGCTGCTGATCGTCCCCCAGCACGGCGGGCTGCTCCTGCGCACCGAACTGGGCCTGCTGCGCGCCGAGCCCGGCCACGTCGCCCTGATCCCGCGCGGCGTCCGATTCCGGGTCGAACTGCTGGACGAGACCGCTCGCGGGTACGTCTGCGAGAACTACGGCCGCCCGTTCACACTCCCCGACCTCGGCCCGATCGGCGCCAACGGTCTCGCCAACGCGCGGGACTTCCTCGCCCCGGTCGCCGCGTACGAGGACGTGGAGCGCCCGGTCGAGGTGGTCAACAAGTACTGCGGCAACCTCTGGACGGCGACCTACGACCACTCCCCGCTCGACGTCGTCGCCTGGCACGGCAACCACACCCCGTACGTCTACGACCTGCACCGGTTCAACGTCATCGGCTCGATCAGCTACGACCACCCGGACCCGTCGATCTTCACGGTGCTGACCTCGCCCTCGGACACGCCGGGCCTGGCCGGGGTCGACTTCGTGGTGTTCGCGCCGCGCTGGCTGGTCGGCGAGGACACCTTCCGCCCGCCGTACTTCCACCGCAACGTGATGAGCGAGTACATGGGCCTGATCGAGGGCGCGTACGACGCGAAGACGGCCGGAAAGGGCGGCTTCGTACCCGGCGGCGGCTCGCTGCACACCATGATGTCGGCGCACGGCCCGGACCGGGAGACCTTCGAGAAGGCCAGCGCGGCGGAGCTGAAGCCGCAGAAGATCGACGACGGCCTCGCCTTCATGTTCGAGACCCGCTGGCCGGTCACCACGACCGCGCAGGCCGCGACGGCGGACCACCTGCAGCAGGGCTACGACGACGTGTGGCAGGGTCTGAGCCGCAACTTCAGGCCGTGACGGACCCCGCCGGGGCCGGCGACGACGCATGCAGGAGGACCAGGTGCCGCAGCCCGCTGCGAACGGCCCCGTGCCCCGGGGCGCCGCCTTCGCGCCCGACTCGCTGGTCCTGAACCGCAAGCTGCCGCTGTGGTACCAGGTCTCGCAGTCGCTGCGGGCGTCCATACTGGGCCGCGCCCCCGACGCCACGCTGCGGCTGCCCACCGAGGAGCAGCTCGCGGCGCACTACGGGGTCAGCGTGCTGACCATGCGCCAGGCGCTCAAGGAGCTGGAGGCCGAGGGCCTGATCAGCCGGCACCGGCGGCGCGGCACGTTCATCGAGCCGCACGCCCGCCGGGGCGCGCCGGTCCGGCTGCTCGGCTCGATCGACGCGATCGTCGCCCAGCAGTCGGGCGAGCGCTCCACGCTGCTCGACCACGGCCCGGTCCCGGTCCCGGGCGACGTGGCCGAGCACTTCCCGGGCTGCGCGGAGGTCGTCGGCTACCGCAGGCTGCGGTGCGACGGCACGACCGGCGAGCCGACCAACTGGGCGCAGAACTGGGTGCACCCGGAGGTCGCGGCGGACCTGGACCCGGCGGACCTCGACCGGTGGCCGATGACCAAGGTGCTGCGCGACCGGGTCAACGTCCCGATCTCCCGGATCACCGACACGGTCGAGGCCCGCCTCGCCGACCCGGCCACCGCCGGGCTGCTGGGCGTCCCGCTGCTGAGCCCGATCCTGTACTACACGGGCATCACGTACGACGAGGGCGGCCGGGTGGTCGACGTGGCCCGGATCCACTACCGGGGCGACCGCTTCTCGTTCTCGGTGACGGTGGAGGCGCACTGAGCCCGCGCGGGAAGGCGCCCTGACGCCGCCCCCGCCGCCGCCGTTACGATGCCGGGGAAGGCGGCGGGCGCGGCAGGCGGGGAGGACGACACGGTGGCAGCACCGGCAGCGGCCGGGTCCGGCGAGGGCCCGCGCGGCCCCCTCCTGGACGACCTCATGCCCTGGTCGGTCCGCCCGCTGCGCACCGGGCGCGCCTGGGTGACCGCCCCCGACGCGGCGTCCCTGCGGGCCCGCTGGGACCGCCTCGTGCGGGCGTCCGGCGAGGAGCGCGAGCGGCTGTTCGCCCCGACCCGCGCGCGTACGCAGCACACCGCCGTGACCGCCCTGCCCGGCCGGTCCGGCGCCACCGGCCGCTTCGCCCGCGAGACGGGCCCCTGCCCGGAGCCGGTGCGGGTGCTGCACGGACCGTACGACGAGCAGTGGCTGATCCCCGACCACCGTCTCATCGACGTGGCCCGGCCCGAGCTGTGGCGGGTCGCCGACGACCGCCAGCTCTTCCTGGTCGAGCACGGCCGGGTGCCGAACGATCCGGGCCCCGCCGTGTCGGTGACGGCGCTGCTGCCCGACGGCCACTCCCCCGCCGGCCGCCCCGGCCGGGTCCGCCCGCTGTACCGCCGCCCCGGCGGCCTCGAACCCAACCTCGCCCCCGGCCTGCTCCCCGTCCTGCGCGCCCGGTACGGGGACGCGGTCGCCGCCGAGTCGGTGCTCGCCTGGATCCTGGCGGCCGCCC
>NZ_JAAGNI010000024.1 GCF_010550605.1 Streptomyces sp. SID9727 | reverse complement strand
CGCCCTGGACGGGGTGCTGTTCATCGACGAGGCGTACGAACTGAGCGACCAGCGCGACGGCTTCGGCCACGAGGCCATCCAGGCCCTGCTCACCCGCATGGAGAACGACCGGGGCCGGCTCGTCGTGATCGTCGCCGGGTACCCGGACAAGATGACCGAGTTCCTGGCCGCCAACCCCGGCCTGAGGAGCAGGTACGCCCAGGACAACGTCCTGCGTTTCCCCGACTACCCGCCGCCCGACCTGCACGCCATCGCCCTCGGCCGGCTCCGCGAGCGAGGGGCCCGGCCCACCCCCGAGACGGAGTCCCAGCTCCTGCGGATCGTCACCGGGATGCACCGCACCCGCGACGAGTCCTTCGGCAACGCCCGCGACATGCGCACCCTCGCCGACGCCGTCTTCACCCGCTGGTCCCACCGGGTACGCCGCCGGGTGGACGAACCCGTCGTCCCCGACGACATCCCCGAGCGCTACCGCGACCACCTGGACCGCCCGGCCCCCGACCCCGCGCGGCTCCTCGCCGAGCTGGACGCGTACGTGGGCCTCGGCCCGGTCCGCGAGGTGCTGACCGGCCTCGCCAACCGGCAGCGCCTGCGCCGGGCCCACGGCACCGGCGAGCTGACACCCCCGCACCTGGTGTTCACCGGGCCGCCCGGGACCGGCAAGACCTCCGTAGCCCGGCTCGTCGGCACCCTCTTCCGCGACCTGGGCCTGCTGCGCAAGGGACACGTGGTGCAGGCGAGCCGGGCGACCCTGGTCGGCGCCTACCTCGGCGAGACCGCCCGACTGGTCCGCCAGGCGGTGCAGGACGCCCTGGACGGGGTGCTGTTCATCGACGAGGCGTACAGCCTGGCCCACGACGTGCGCGGCGGCTACGGGCAGGAGGCGATCGACACCCTGGTCCTGGAGATGGAGCAGTGGCGGGGCCGCCTCTCCGTGATCGTCGCCGGCTACCCCCGCGAGATGGACACCTTCCTCAACGCCAACTCCGGCCTGCCGTCCCGCTTCACCGAGCGCGTCCCCTTCCCGCACTACGGCCCCGACGACCTCCTGGAGATCCTGCGCCGGATGGCCGCGGCCCAGGGCTACACCCTGCACCCCGAGGTGCCGCGCCACGCGGGGGAGTGGCTGGCCGCGACCCGCCGCGCCGACCCGGAGGGCTTCGGCAACGCCCGCACCGTCCGCAAACTCCTGGAACTCATGGAATCCCGCCTGGCCGCCCGCTTCGCCCGGGCCGGCGAGGACTCCGGGGCGGGCGCCTTCACCCGGTTCCTCCCGGAGGACGTACCTGCTCCGCCGTACTGAGGGGCGCGGCGCTCCCTCACGGCGTCCGGTGCACCACGGACTTCCCGCCCCGGTCGCCGGCGTCCCGCTCGGCCAGCACCCGCCGCAGCGCCTCGTCCACCGCGCCCAGCCGCCGTTCCGCCTCCTCCGTCGCCGCCGCCACCTCGGCCAGCGTCACCCGGTGCTCCGGCGTCACCGCGCCGTCCGGCGCGCCTCCGGG
>NZ_JAAGNI010000011.1 GCF_010550605.1 Streptomyces sp. SID9727 | reverse complement strand
GCCGTGGCCGGGCTTCCCGCGCGGCACGGCGGGCGAGGCCACCAGCGCCCCCGCCCCGGCCGCGATCAGCACCGCGCCGGCCAGTACGGCGACGGCGGGCCCGGTGACGGTCACCGCGACGCCCACCAGCAACGGCCCGGAGACGTACAGCAGTTCCTCGGCGACCCCGTCCAGGCTGTACGCGCGGCGCAGCAGGTCCCGGTCGGGGACCAGCTCGCTCCACAGCGTCCGCATGACGGGGCCGAGCGGCGGCGTGCAGGCCCCGGCCGCCGTGGCGAGGACGCCGAGGACCAGCGGGGATGCGCCCGGCCGCCAGGTGGCCAGGGCGAGGACGGCGAGCAGCACCGCGTACAGACCGGCCATCGGCGGCAGGGCGCGGCGCGGCCCGTACCGGTCGATCAGCCCGGCACGGGCGGGGGAGAGGACCACACTGGCGGCCCCGAACAGGGCCATCACCGTGCCGGCGGCCGCATAGGAACCGGTGGCGGCCTTGACGGCGAGCAGCAGGGCGAGCGGGACGATCCCGTAGGAGAGCCGCCCGGTCAGCGCGGCGGCGAAGGCGCGCGCCGCGTGCGGGACGCGCAGGACGGCGGCGTACGAAGGAGTGGACATGAGGGTCTTCCTCGGAGGGCGGCGCGGGCTCGGCCGCGCCGCGGGCATGCGGGGACACCGGAACGCCGCACCCGGTACGCCGGGCGCGGTCTCGACGGGGTCCTACGCACGAGGAAGAGACACGCGGGCAAGGTAGCAGACAGCGCCGCTAGGGCGTGTTTCGAAAGTCCCGCCTGTCCGGCGACGCCTGGCACGCACGCTCGCCGCGTTGTCGGGATCGCCCCGATACAACCAGTATCGGGGCGACCCTCCGCCTTGCGATCGCACGCACCAGACGCCGCCGGACCCGCCCTACGGGCGGACGGCGCTACTTTCGAAACACGCCCTAGCCGACGACCCCCGGGTTGGCCGCCATGATCTCCTCCGCGACCGTCCACAGCCGGGGCGTGAAGCGCAGCACCTCGTCGCGCCGGGCGAGCAGGTCCCCGGTGCGCGTGATCCCGGTGAGGTCGGCGACGGCCTCCCGGAACGCCGGCAGCCGGGCGGTGTGCAGTCCGGGCGCGTCCACGGCCAGCACGGTGTGGCAGCGGGCGAAGGTCGCGAGGATCCAGAAGACCGCCTCCCGGTGGTCGCCCCGGTCGATGAGCTCCCGGCCGCCGTCGACCGCGACGGGCCGCGCCCGCGCGGTCAGGTCGCCGCCGAAGAGAACCGGCGTGCGCACGGCGGGGACCGTGGCGTCGAACGTCCGCGCCAGCTCGTCCAGATGGTGCCGCACCAGCGGCGCGGAGACCTCCGCGCAGCCCAGCAGCGCCAGCAGCTCCGGATACAGCGCCTCCTGCCCGTACGCGGTGAGTACGTCGCGCACCGCCGGGTAGCGCAGCCGGATGGTCGGGTTGCGCAGGGCGGCCACCAGCGGGACGTGTGCGGTGACCCCGGTGGGGAACAGCCACGCCAGCACGCGGGCGGCGAACGGCTGCGCGGGGTCCAGGGCGGCGAGCCGGCTCTCGACGCGGTGCCGGGCGTCCAGACACCGCCGCCGCACGTGCTCCCGCCGGGCGAAGCGCGGCGCGACGTACGCGTGCAGCGCGCGCAGCCGCCCCGTGGGGTCCTCGACGACGGTGTCCCGTCGGAAGCCGCCCGCCAGGTGGTACGCGCCCAGCACCGCTTCCGGGTCGGCCAGCAGGGACCACGGCTCGTAGGTGATCTCCAGCAGCGCGCCCCGGTGCGGGAGCTTGCCGGGCTTCGCGGGCGCCTCGGTCCCCTCCGTCACCACGACGACGTCCAGGTCCGAGGAGACGGGCAGCTCCGCGTCGTCCGGCCGCCCGACCGTGGACCCGCTGACGTAGGCCCCCAGGAAGTCCGGTGCGGGGCGGGCGTACGTGGACACCCAGTGCGCGGCGGCGGCGCGCGCCTCTCCGAGTCTCATGCCCCGACACCTACGCGCCGGTCGGGCTCGGCGTCAAGCACGGGCCCCCCGCCGCCCGGTAGCGTCGGCGGGAGTTCCCGCCCCCCCGTCCCGCGAACGCCCGGTGAGGTACCCGATGCGCAAGATCGTCTACTGGATGTCGATGTCACTCGACGGCTTCATCGAGGGCCCGGACCGGAACATCGACTGGCATACGGTGGACGAGGAGCTCCACAGCTACTTCAACGAGCAACTGGCCGGTATGGGCGGCATGCTGGACGGCCGCGTCACCCATCAGCTGATGGCCGGCTTCTGGCCCACCGCCGACCAGGACCCGGCCAACGCGGGCCCGATGGCCGAGTTCGCCGTCATCTGGCGGAACATGCCGAAGTACGTCTACTCACGGACGCTGGAACGGGCCGACTGGAACACCACCGTCGTCCGCGAGGTCGTCCCCGAGGAGGTCAGGGCCCTCAAGGAGCAGCCCGGCGGCGACCTCGCCCTCGGCGGCGCCGGTCTCGCCGCGTCCTTCGCGGCGCACGACCTGATCGACCAGTACCGCGTCTACGTCCACCCGGTCCTCATCGGCCGGGGAAAGCCGATGTTCCCGGCCGATGAGGCCTTGCGCCCCCTCCGCCTCACCGGCACCCGCACCTTCGGTACCGGGGTGGTGGAACTCCGTTACGACCGCGCCGACCGGTGACGCCCCGGGGCGGGCCCGGGACGCCGGCGCTCCGTCAGCGGCCCGCCTGGAGCGCCGTCCAGGTGGCGGGGCCCACGATCCCGTCGGCCGTCAGGCCCCGCCCCGTCTGGTAGGAGCGCACCGCCGTCGCGGTCGCCGGGCCGAAGGTGCCGTCCGCGTCCACCGTCGAGCCCAGCGCCGCCGTCAGGGCCCGCTGGAGCCGCTTCACGTCCTCGCCCCTGGCGTCCTCGGCGAGCACCGGCGTGGTCCCGGCCGACAGCAGCGCCGTCCACGTCCTGGCGCCCACGACCCCGTCCGCGTCGAGACCGTGCGCCGACTGGAACGACGTCACCGCCGCCTCGGTGGCGGGCCCGAAGCTGCCGTCCGCCTCGCCCGCGGCGTAACCCTGGTCGTTCAGCAGCCGCTGGAGGGCGGTCACCTGGGGCCCCGCGGAGCCGGACCGCTGGGTCGTGTACGTGGCGAAGCTCAGCCCGTCCCGGGTCTCGCCGCCCGCCCCGGTGCCGGTCACCAGCTCCATGTAGCGGTCCCAGTCCCAGTAGGGGCCCGGGTCCGTGTGGTCGTTGCCCGGGGCCTCGCTGTGCCCGATGATGTGCGCCCGGTCCTTCGGGATGCCGTACCTGTCGCACAGCGAGGCGGTCAGGGCGGCCGACGAGCGGTACATCGCGTCCGTGAACCAGGTGGGGTCGTCGATGAAGCCCTCGTGCTCGATGCCGAGCGACGAGGCGTTGGCGCTGCGCGCGTGGTACGCGGTGTCGGCGTCCCGCACCATCTGGGTGATCTGCCCGTCCGACGACCGCACCACGTAGTGCGCGCTCACCTCGGACACGGGGTCCTGGAACCAGCTGATCGAGCCCGCGTACGAGCCCTGGGTGACGTGGACGACGACCTTGTCGATCTTCGCGGTCCGGCCGGTGGCGTAGTTGTTGGGGTCGGCCGGGACCCAGAGCGCGGCCGGGTAGTCCCCGCTGCGGGCACCGGTGTCCGCGGCCGCGGCCCCGTCCCGCTCCGGGGAGACCGGCCGCCCGGTCACCGTGATCCGCTCGCCGTCCGGGGTGAGCGCGGCGAGCCCGTCGGCCAGGAAGGTGTAGACCGCGTCGGCGTAGAGCGCGGCGGCCGTGCCCCGCGTACCGCTGTAGCGGGCGACGGCCGGGTACCAGGCGTCGATGTCGTCGCGGTCCCGGGCGTCGAGGCCCAGCCCGTCCGCGTAGCCGCGCAGCACCGCCGCGCCGCCCAGGATGTTGGCGGCGGTGTCGGTGCGCAGGGTGGCGACCGGTTCGCCGGTGAGGGCGGCGGCCCGTTCCAGGGTGTGGTGCGTGGGGTTGCTGACCAGGTGCATCACACCGAAGCCGCCCGCCTGGCTGGGGCGTCCGTCGTGGCCGTCGAGGTGGGTCTCGCCGTATCCGACGGCGGCGAGCAGATCGCGGGGTACGTCGAACGCCTCGGCGGCCCGCGTGAACGCACGGTCCATCGGGTGGCCGGGGTCCGCCGCCGCGAGGGCCGGGGTGCCGGTCGCGGCGAGGACGGTGGCGGTCAGGGCCGCGAGGAGGGCGGCACGGGTCCGGGCGGCGCGTGTGGGCATACCTGCTCCTGCTGTGTGGGGGGAGGGCCGGCCGACGGGGCCGGGCGGCCGCGAAGCCTGCTCACGATAGAGAGCCACCCCGGGTATGACAATCAGCCCGCAGGCGTGTCGAGACGTGTGCACTCCACCGGAGTTGACGGCCCGTGAGCGCCCCCGCGCCGCGCGGGATTCGTACACCTGGACGGCAGCCCACCGCACGGGGGAACGCGGGGCGGACCCGTCGCCGCCAAGGCGTATAACAGAGAACTCCGGACCGGCCGGCGTCCCCGATGGCACTCACATCTCACGCGGCAAGGCGTCACCGCGTACGACAGCGGAGAAGTGCCCGATGAGCATGAGCACGGCAGACGAGATCAGTACCTTGCTGACGGCGAACTTCGGAACCGACCCCGTGGCGATCCGCCCCGACGTGCCGCTCAGGCAGCTCAGGCTGGACTCGCTGGCGCTGGAGGAGCTGCGGCTCCTCATCGAGGACCGCCTCGACGTCGACCTGGACGACGTCGAGCTCACCTCGCGCGACACCGTCGGCCGGCTGGTCGACGCCGTGCATCGCAAGGCCGCCGCGTGACGGCCCCCCACCGGCTGCCGCCGTTCGCCGCGGCCGTCACCGGCATCGGCCTCGTCACCTCGGCGGGCGTCGGCGCCGAGGCCACCTGGCGCGCGGTGAACGACCCGGCGACCGCCCCCTGCGTGCCGCACCGGCCCGAACTGGCGGATCTGCCCTGTGACTTCATGTACAGCGTGACCGGACTCGACACCCGGGCCGTACTCGGGATCGCCGCCCACCGGCTGATGGACCGCTTCTCCCACCTCGCCGTCATCGCCGCCCGCGAGGCCGTCGCCGACGCCGGCCTGGACCCCGCCGTCTGGGACAGCGGCCGGGTCGCCGTCGTCATCGGCTCCGCCCACGGCGGCCTGCCCTTCTACGACGAACAGCACACCGCCCTCACCGAACGCGGCGCCCGCCGCGTGTCGCCCAAGCTCGCTCCGCTCACCGTCGTCAACGGCGCCGCCAGCAGCGTCGCCACCGACCTCGGCGCCCACGGCCCCAGCCAGGCCGTCTCCACCGCCTGCTCCTCCGGCACCGTCGCCATCGGCACCGCCCACCAGATGCTGCGCACCGGCGCCTGCGACATCGTGATCGCCGGGGGCGCCGAGTCCGTCTGCTCCCGGCTCCTGATCGCCAGCGCCTGCCGCCTCAAGGCCGTCTCCACCCGCCGCGACGACCCGCAGGCCGCCTGCCGCCCCTTCGACATCCACCGCGACGGCTTCGTCGTCGGCGAGGGCGCCGGACTGCTCGTCCTGGAACGCCCCGAACACGCCCGCGCCCGGGGCGCCGCCGTCCGCGCCCACGTCACCGGCTACGGCGCCTCCAGCGACGCCTACTCGGCCGTCGCACCCGACCCCGACGGACTCGGCGTCGAACGCGCGCTGCGCACGGCCCTCGCGGACGCAGGGATCGACGCCGCCGCCATCGGCCACGTCAACGCGCACGGCACCTCCACCGTGGCCAACGACCTGATCGAGACGGCCATGCTCCGCCGGGTCCTGGGCGAGCACCCCCTCGTCACCTCCACCAAGGCGATGACCGGCCACACCCTCGGTGCCGCCGGCGGCATCGAGACCGCGCTCACCGTCCTCGCCCTCCAGCACCAGCTGGTACCGCCCACCGTCAATCTCGACGCCCCCGACCCGGACATCCCGGTCGAGGTGGTGAGCAAGGAGGCCAGGCCCGCGGCGTTCGACGCGGCCGTCAAGACCTCGCTCGGCTTCGGTGGCCACAACGCCGCCCTCGTCCTCACCAGGTGACCGAAGCTCATGACCGATGAAATCATCCGCACCCTCACCGTCGACGGCCTGCGCTACCGCTACCGCGTCCTGCCGCAGCCCGCGCCCCGCACCGAACCGGTCGTCGTGCTCGGCGGCGCCCTCCAGGGCATCCACGGCTGGCCGCAGATGGACGAGCACCTCGGCCCGCACACCTCCGTGATCACCCTCGACCTGCCCGGCATGGGCGGCGCCGACCCGCTGCCGCCCGGCACCGGGGACGGCCTCCTGTCCGCCGCCGTCACCGGCGTCATGGACGACCTGGGCGCCGAGCGGGTCAACCTCTTCGGCTTCTCCTACGGAACGTCCGTCGCCTTCGCCTGCGCCCGGCGCGACCCCGGCCGGATCGCCCGCCTGGTCCTGGGCGGCGTACCGTCGCACATCAGCGAGGCCCAGCGCGACGGCTGGGCCCTGGCCGTCGGCAGGCTGGACGCCGGGGACGCGGAAGGGCTCGCCGCCCTGACCGCCGAGGCGCTGATGTGTCTGGACCCCGAGCGGCCGGTCCACCGGCGGGAACTGGCTCTGCGCTATGTGCGCCGGTCCTTCGCGCACGCCCTCTCGCACTCCCCGCACGCGGAGCGCTCGCTGCGGCGGTCGCTGGAACACCGCCCGGACTTCTCCGGCGGGCTGACCGGGGTCCCGGCGCTCGTCTTCGCCGGCGAGCACGACACCGTGACCTCGCCGCACCACCAGCGGGCCTTCGCGGCGACGATCGAGGGGAGCCGCTTCCTGACCATCGGCGAGTCGGACCACTGGGTCGTCCTGGAACGCCCCGACGACGTGGCGGACCTGGTGGCGCGCTTCGTCACCGACCGGCCGCTGGAGTCCGCCCCCGCGCTGCTGCCGCTCGCCGCTCTCCCGAGTCCGCGCAGGGGCGTGGCGGACCGCCACGCCGTGCCGCGGGCGGGCGGCTGAGACCGCCCGCCCGCGACGCACGGGTCAGTGGTGCCCGTGCCCGTGTCCGTGCTCCGGGGCGTTCACGTCGACGCGCACGATCTGCGGGTCGTGGTCGCTCGCCTGATCGGCGAACTCCGCGTTGATGTGCACCACGTCGTAGTCGAACCGGCGCACGCCCGGACTGGTCAGGATGTGGTCGAGGGTCTGCGAGTTGCCCTCGTACACATAGCTGTACTGCTCGTTCACCGGCAGGGTGGTGATCAGCGGCTTGAGCACCTTGCCGTCGGTCAGCGCCCCCACGGTGGGCGAGAACGCGAAGTCGTTGAGGTCGCCGAGGACCACGACCCGCGCCGACTTGTCCGCCGCGAGCAGCGACTTGACGAAGGTGTTGACCTCCTTCGCCTGCTGCACGCGCTTGGTCTCCGAGCTGCGCACCGGCTCCTGGTAGCGGCCGTGCAGGGGCTGGTCGCCGCCCTTGGACGCGAAGTGGTTGCCGACGACGAAGACGGACTTCCCGTGGAACCGGAACTCGCCGACGAGCGGCTTGCGGCTGTCGTCCCAGGCCGCACTGGCCGGGGCGATCCGGCCCGGCGACACCGACAGCGCGACGCCCTTCTTCGTCCTCACGGCCGCGGCCGGGGTCGTCGCGTCGCCGCCCGGACGGTCCACGAAGTCCACCCGCTCGGGGTTGAAGAGGAACACATTGCGGATGTTGCCGCCGGGCTCGCCGCCGTCCTTCCCGTCCTGCGGGGCGACATAGCGCCAGGAGTAGCGGGGCCCGCCCGCCGCGACGATCGCGTCCGTGAACCGCTTCAGCGTCGCCTCGGAGCCGACCGTGCCGTCGTTGACCGCGCCGTTGTCGTCCTGGATCTCCTCCAGCGACACGATGTCGGGGGAGGACAGGTTGACCGCGACGCCCTCGGCCAGGGTGTCGAACTTCGCCTGGTCGTCGAGCGCGTCGAGGTTCTCCACGTTGTACGTGGCGACCGCGAGCTCCTTGCCCTTCTGCTTGCGCGTGACCTCGCGCCGCAGGTGGTGGTCGGTGACCTCGCCGAGCGCGGTGGCCTGGAGGTTGTAGCCGCCGTACGAGTCGT
>NZ_JAAGNI010000002.1 GCF_010550605.1 Streptomyces sp. SID9727 | reverse complement strand
GGCCGCCGCCGCGGACGAGGCGTGGCGGGGGGTACGGGAGACCGCCTCCCAGGTGGCCCGCATGGGGCGGGCCAGCTACCTGGGTGAGCGGGCCACCGGCGTCCCGGACCCGGGGGCCGTGGGCATGGCGCTGTTCTTCGCGTCCGCGGCCGGCACGGTGCGGACGCTGGCGCCCCACCTCGCCGGTGACCGGCCCGCCCGCCGGCCGGGCGGCTGAGACCGCCCGTCAGGGGCCGAGGCGACTGCGGGCCCAGCTGAGCAGTTCCGGGTCGGCCAGGCTGGTGACCCACAGGTCGGCCTGCTCACCGTCGGGGTCCGGCGGGCGCGTCCCGAGGCCGATCACACGGAGGCCCGCCCGGCGCGCCGACTCCATGCCGGTCAGCGAGTCCTCCACGGCCAGGGCCTCCTCGGGCGGTACGCCGCAGAGACGGGCGGCCGCCCGGTAGAGGTCCGGCTCGGGCTTCGGCCGTACCTCCTCGCCGGCGACCACGACATGCTGGAAGCAGCGGAGGAGCCCGGCCCGGTCGAGGCACGACTCGACCGTGGACCGGGGGCAGTTGCTGGCCACCGCGAGGGGGCGGTGGCGGGCGGCCAGCCGGACCAGCGAGGCGGCGCCGGGCATGGTGACCGGGTCCTCCTCGACCAGTGCCGTGAAGGTGCTCAGGAGGGTGTCGGCGAAGTCTCCGGCGAGGTCCGGCTTCCCGGTCTCCTGAGCCATCAGGGCGCCGCACTCGATGTAGTGCACGCCTTTCGCGCGGTCGGCGAAACCGGCCGGCGGGGTGAGTCCGAAGAACCGGAACGTGATGGTGCGGGCTTCCTGCCAGTGCCTTTCCGTATCCATCAGGGTGCCGTCGCAGTCGAAGACGATGGCGGACGGGGACCAGGAAAGGATGCGATGAGCTGTCATGTAACCGCCGTTCTCGGAGGCTGCGCCGACCGGTGAGGTACGAAGGCGCAGACATGTGCCTGATGGCACGCCTGTGAAAGGAAGGAATCGGACGCGGGCGCCGCTCCGTGTACGCGGCGGCCAGGTCGATTCCGCTGGGCTCGCCGCGGCGGACGTACGACCCCGGGGGTCAGGCCGTCCGAAACATCATGACCATTACGTTATTTCCGCGGCCCCGAATTTCGCAATCACCAATTCGAGTGCACCGGAACATATGAAGAATTACCGGCCGACTGCGCCACCCGGGCGATGAATAATAGGATCGTCGCGCGATGCGACTACGCCCCTCACCACGGGATGTGACGGGCCTTCGCATCGCGGCGCTAGCACATATGAGCGAAGGTGGAACACGTGCAGGACAGGGCGCGCGCAACCCGAAAAGTGCTGCTGGAATCGGCGGCACATCTATTCGTAGAACGGGGATATACGGGCACGAGCGTCAATGACATAAGTGACCACTCGGGAAAGACCAGCGGCGCGATCTACTTCCATTACTCCAGCAAGGAAAAGCTCGCTCTCGCCGTCGTCCGCGAGCAGTTCGCCACCTGGCCGCAGCTCACCGCCGCGTACGCCGCACCCGGCATCCCCCCGCTGGAGAAGCTGGTCGCGCTCAGCTTCCGTGTCGCCCAGACCCTCAGCGAGGACGTCGTTGCGCGGGCCGGCGCGCGGCTGTGGGCGGAGCGCCGCACCATCGGGGCGCCCGTGCCGACACCGTTCGGCGCCTGGGCGCTGGCCTGCGCCCGGCTCCTCGCCCAGGCCCGGGCCCGGGGCGAACTCGCGGACGGAGTCGAGCCGTCGGCGGCGGCCGTGGCGCTGGTGTGCGGGTTCTACGGGCACTGCGCCCTGACCGACGAGATGCCGGGCAGGTGGAGTGGGACGGAGCGGCTCGAGGAGTGGTGGCGGATGGCCCTCACCTCGCTCCAGGCGAAGCCCGATCCGGCGGGACTGATCATCCGGGCCCGCGCCCGGATCCCCGCGCAGGCGGAGGCCTCGCAGGGCGGTCACGGGGTCGCCCCGCCCCCTGCCCGGTGACGGGCATCACAGGCTCCGGCCTCTTGACGCCCTTCTTCCAAACCGGTTTGGTTGTCCTCGTTCGAGCAGTCAAACCGGTTTGAAGGCGCTCGTCTTCGACCCGTCGGCAAGAAGGTCCAGGCACATGGCACGCAAGCCCACCATCGCGGATGTCGCCCGGCGGGCCGGTGTCTCACGCGCCACGGTCTCCTTCGCTCTGAACGACCGGCCCGGTGTCGCCGAGGAGACGAAGCAGCGGATCCTCGACGCGAGCCGGGAGCTCGGCTGGACCCCCAGCCGTCAGGCCAGGGCCCTCTCCCTCGGCAAGGCCGGCGCCTTCGGGCTCGTCCTCGCCCGGGACGCGGAGCAGGTCGGTGCCGACCCCTTCTTCCCGGCGTTCATCGCCGGGGTCGAGGCCGTGATCGGGCAGCGCGGCGACGGGCTCATGATCCACGTGACCTCGCCGGAGAACGAGCAGGGCGTCTACCGGCGTCTCGCATCGGAGCAGCAGGTGGACGGCGTCCTCCTCACCGACCTGCGCCGTGACGATCCGCGTCCCGCGCTGTTGCGGGAGCTCGGTCTGCCGGCCGTCGTGGTCGGCCAGCCCGAGTGGGGCGACGGCCTGACGGCGGTGAGTCTGGACGACGAGCCGGCGTACACGGCCGCCGTCCGCCACCTCGCGGAGCTGGGCCACCGGCGCATCGCCCATGTCGAAGGGCCGCAGGAACTGCTGCACGCCCATCGGCGCCGGACCGCGTGGGAGCAGACGCTGCGCGCGCTCGGGCTGCCCGAAGCCCCCGTGTTTCCCGGCGGGTTCACGCCCGAGGGCGGCGCGCTGGCGACCAGGCAGCTGCTGGCCTCGGCCGAGCCGCCGACCGCGATCGTCTACGGCAACGACCTCGCCGCGATGGCCGGTCTCTCGGTCGCCCAGGAGCTGGGTGTCCGGGTGCCCGACCAGTTGTCGCTGGTCGGCTACGACGACGCGCCCCTGACGCGGTACAGCTATCCGCCGCTCGCCTCGGCCCGTGCCGATGCCCGGGGCTGGGGCGAGGCGGCGGCCCGAGCGCTCGACGCGGTCATCGCCGAGGGCGCCGCCGACCATGTGCGGCTGGCACCGGCACAGTTCGTGCCCCGCGCGTCGATGGGCCCGGCGCCCCGCCGGTGACGTAGCACGGCAATCAACCGGTCGGGCTCGCGCCGACCGGGAATTCCGCGCGGCGACGAGGCCGCGCGTGAACAGTTCGGAGATCAATTCATGCTGAGGAGAACGGCGTACGCGCTGCTCGTGCTCGCTCTCGCGGGCACGGCGACGGCCTGCGGCCGGTCGGCTCCCGATCCGGCCACCGCCGCCACGGCGCGCGGCCCGATCAAGGTCTGGCTATCCAACAACGCGCAGGAGGTGCGGTGGGGCAGGGCGATGGTCGCCGCGTGGAACGAGGCCCATCCCGACCAGCACGTCACCGCGCAGCAGATCCCGGCCGGCAAGACCTCCGAGGAGGCCATCAGCGCCTCGATCATCGCGGGGACGACGGCCTGTCTCGCTTTCAACACCTCACCGGCTGCGGTGCCGACGTTCCAGAAGCAGAACGGTCTCGTCTCTCTCAGCGACTTCCCGGACGGCGAGAAGTACATCGCCGAACGCGGCGGCTCGCTCACCGACCAGTACCGCTCCACCGACGGCGAGTTCTACCAACTGCCGTGGAAGAGCAATCCGGTCATGATCCTCTACAACAAGAAGCTGTTCGCGAAGGCCGGTCTCGATCCCGAGCACCCGAAGCTGGCCACGTACAAGGAATTCCTCGCAACCTCCCGGACGCTCGTGCACAGCGGTGCCGCCAAGGCGGCGATATGGCCCTCGCCGAGCAGTGACTTCTTCCAGCCCTGGTACGACTTCTATCCGGCGTTCGCCGCACAGAGCGGCGGCAAGCAGCTGATCGAGGACGGCAAGCCGCAGTTCGACTCGGCTGCGGGCCGGCGGGTCGCGGCGTTCTGGCGCACCCTGTACGCGGAGAAGCTGGCGCCCCAGGAGCAGTATCCGGGCGACTCGCTCAACGACGGCAAGGCCGCCATGGCGACCGTGGGCCCGTGGGCGGTGGCCGCGTACAAGGACAGTGTGGACATCGGTGTGGCTCCGGTGCCGACCGCCGACGGCGGGAGCGGCAAGCACTCCTTCAGCGACGAGAAGTCCGCGGCGATGTTCAGCGCCTGCGAGAACCGGGGCACCGCCTGGGACGTGCTGAAGTTCGCGACCTCCGCCGCCCAGGACGGGAAGTTCCTGGACGCCACCGGCCAGATGCCGATGCGCGAGGACCTGACGGCGAAGTATCCCGGCTACTTCGCGAAGAACCCGACGTACAAGGCGTTCGCCGACCAGGCGGAACGCGTCGTCGAGGTGCCGAACGTACCGGGCTCCATCGACATCTGGCAGGCGTTCCGCGACGAGTGGACGAAGTCGGTCGTGTTCGGCCGCGAGTCCACGGGCGCGGGGCTGCGCAAGGCGTCGTCCGAGATCACCGGCCTGCTGAACGAGTACGGGGACCCGTCATGAGCGTGAACCTGGACGCGGCGCCCGGCGCCGTACGCACGAGTGGCCGCGCCCCGCGCGGCAGGGGGCGGCGTGGTCTGTCGCGGGCCGGTGCTCTGTTCGTGTCGCCGTACGTGCTGTTCGTCGTGGTGGTCTTCGCGGTCCCGCTGGTCTACACGGTGTGGATCTCCTTCCACCGCTTCTACTTCACCGCGCCGGGCACGGACATCGACTCGCCGTGGGTGGGTCTGTCGAACTACCGGGACGTGTTCACGGACCCGGTCGTCGGGCAGGCGTTCCTCAACATCCTGATCTTCCTCGTCATCAACGTGCCGCTGACGGTGGGCCTCTCGCTCGTGCTGGCGGCGGCGCTGAACTCGAAGATCCGGGGGCGCGGGTTCTTCCGCGCCGCGTTCTACGTGCCGTATGTGACGGCGAGCGTGGCCCTGGTCGCCGTATGGCAGTTCCTCTTCGGCTCGGACGGGTTCGTCAACCACCTGCTCGGCTCGCACGCCCCGGACCCGTCGTGGCTGGTCAACTCGCATCTCGCGATGCCGATGATCGCCGTGTTCGTGACCTGGAAGCAGCTCGGCTTCTTCGTGATGCTGTACCTGGCGTCGCTGCAGAACGTCGGCAGGGAGCTGTACGAGGCGTCCGCCATGGACGGCGCGGGCAAGGTGCGGCAGTTCTTCTCGGTGACGGTGCCGGGGGTACGGCCGGCGACGACGCTCGTCGTGATCTACGCGATCATCACCGGCGCCAACCTGTTCAGCGAGCCGTATCTGCTGACCGGCGGCGGTGGCCCCGACCACGCGTCGACCTCGCCCGTCCTGCTGATGTACCAGAAGGGCATCGAGCAGGGGCATCCCGACTTCGCGGCCGCACTCGGCGTCGTTCTCGTCGCCTTCGTGATGGTCGTGTCGATCGCCGCCCGCAAGCTCACCGAGAGGGGCGACTGACATGAGCGCCACCACCCGCAGGCCCGCCCGCCGCTTCGCCGCGGGCAGCGCCGTCCGCTACGTGCTGCTGTCGCTGGGCGCCGTCGCCTTCCTGTTCCCCTTCTACTACATGATCGTCGGCTCGCTGCGCGGGCAGACCGTCGGTGATCTGTCGGCGGCGGTCCCGTCCGGGCTGACCGGTGACAACTACGCGGCGGTCAACAGCGCGATCTCGCTGGGCCGGTCCCTGCTCAACTCGGGGATCATGACCATCGGGGTGCTGATCTGCACGCTGGTCTTCGGGGTGCTCGCCGGGTACGCACTGGCGCAGCTGCGCTTCCGGGGCAAGGGGGCGGTCTTCGCGGCCCTCCTGCTCGTGCAGATGGTCCCGTTCCAGCTGCTGACGCTGCCGCTGTACGTGCTCGTCGTCCGCGACTACGGACTCGGCGACAACTACCTGGGCATGATCCTGCCGTTCGCGATCAACTCGACGGCCGTGTTCCTGTTCCGCCAGTTCTTCGCGCAGATGCCGCAGTCGCTCTTCGAGGCGGCCCGAATCGACGGCGCGAGCGAGCTGCGCATTCTGTGGAAGATCGCGCTGCCGATGGCCCGCCCGGCCGTGCTGACCGCGCTGCTGCTGACGTTCATCGGTCCGTGGAACGAGTTCCTGTGGCCGTTCCTCGTCACCAAGAACGCGGACATGCAGCCGCTGGCCGTCTCGCTCGCGAGCTTCCTCTCCAACCTTCAGGGCACGGTGGCCAACCCGGCCGGTGCCCTGCTGGCCGGCGCCTGTGTGCTGGCCCTCCCCGCGGTGGTCCTGTTCCTCCTGTTCCAGCGCCACTTCACCTCTACCGACATCGATTCCGGAGTAAAGGGCTAATCGCCATGAGCAACACCACCACCGCCACCCACATCCCCTACCGCATGGTGCGCAAGGGTGTGGTCATGTCCCCGCTGGCCGGTGAGGCGAACGAGGTCGAGGGTGTCCTGAATCCCGCCTCCGGCCGCACCCCGGACGGCACCCTGCACCTGCTGCCGCGCCTGGTCGCCGAGGGCAACGTGTCCCGCGTCGGCCTCGCCGAGGTGACCTTCGACGGGGCGGGCGTCCCGAACGGCGTCGAGCGCCGCGGCACCGTCCTCTCCCCCGACGAGGGCTGGGAGCGCGGCAAGAACAACGCCGGGGTCGAGGACCCGCGCGTCACCTGGATCCCGTCGCTCGGCAAGCACGTCATGAGCTACGTGGCCTACGGCCCGCTCGGCCCGAAGCCGGCGCTCGCGGTGTCCGAGAACCTCACCGACTGGACCCGTCTCGGCCCGATCCAGTTCGCCTACCAGCCGGACCTGGACACCGACCTCAACCTCTTCCCCAACAAGGACGTCGTCCACTTCCCCGAGCCGGTCCCGGGCCCGGACGGCGAGCCGGCGTACGCGATGCTGCACCGCCCGATGTGGGACCTGGGCTGGTTCCGCCCGGGTGAGGGCGTCCACCTGCCCGCCGGTGTCACCGACGAGCGCCCCGGCATCTGGATCAGTTACGTGCCGGCCGCCGAGGTCGAGGCCGACATCACCGCGCTGACCCGTCCCCGCGACCACAAGCTGCTGGCGCTGTCCGAGTACCCCTGGGAGTCCCTGAAGATCGGCGGCGGCCCCGCCCCGATCCGGGTGCCCGAGGGCTGGTTGCTCATCCACCACGGCGTATCCGGCACCATCGAGGACCCCTGGGCGCAGAACCAGGACGTGGCGTACGCGGCCGGCGCGATGATCCTCGACCCGGCCGACCCGTCCCGCGTCATCGCGCGCTCGGACCAGCCGCTGATGGCGCCGGAGACCGAGGAGGAGCGCTCGGGCACCGTCCCGAACGTCGTCTTCCCGACGGCGATCGAGGAGGTCGACGGCGAGCTGTACGTGTTCTACGGCATGGCCGACGCGCACATCGGCGTGGCCCTCCTGGAGCGCACGGCATGACGGACGGCGCCCTCGGTATCGGCCTGGCCGGCTGCGGCGGGTTCGCGGAGTTCGTCCTGGACGCGATCGCCGGGCT
Organism: Streptomyces sp. SID9727; assembly: GCF_010550605.1. Taxonomy (GTDB): domain Bacteria; phylum Actinomycetota; class Actinomycetes; order Streptomycetales; family Streptomycetaceae; genus Streptomyces. The sequence continues at coordinate 24,537 of NZ_JAAGNI010000002.1, read as the reverse complement.
GCCCGGTCTGCGGCTCGCGGCGGTCGCGGACCCCTCGCGCGAGCGGGCCCGGCTGCTCGGTGAACGGCACGGCGTCCCGGCGCTGGGTTCGCTGGACGAGCTCCTTGAGCGGGAGGACGTGGCGGCCGTGCTGATCGCCACCCCGCCCGCGACCCACGCGGCGATGACCACGGCCGCACTGCGCGCGGGGCGCCACGTCTTCTGCGAGAAGCCTCTCGCCACCACGACAGAGGACGCCTCGGCGGTCGTCCACGAGGCGCGTCGCGCCGGGCGGGCCCTCGTCGTGGACCATGTGCTGCGCTACAACCCGCTGCTGCGGGCGGTGGAGCGGCTGACCGGGCGGGGGCTGCTGGCGCAGCCGCGCCGGTTCCTGTTCGAGAACGACGCGTCCGACGAGGACCTGGGCCCCGGCCACTGGTTCTGGGAGCCGGCGCACAGCGGCGGCATCTTCGTCGAGCACGGCGTCCACTTCTTCGACGCCGCCCGGGCCCTCCTCGGCACCGATCCGCTGAGCGTGCGGGCCACCGCGGTCCGCCGCCCCGGCGGCCCGGTCGACATGGTCAGCGCCGATGTGGTGCACCCCGGGGGTGTCCTCGCCTCGCACCTCCACTCGTTCACGCACGCCCATCGCGCCGAGCGGCAGCTGATGCGCCTGGACCACGGGTTCGCGGAGACGCGGATCAGCGGCTGGATCCCCGTGCACGCGGAGATCACCGCATGGGTGGACGAGGCCGGCGCCCTTGCCTGGGAGGAGCTGCCGGGGCTGCGTGACGACCTGCTGGCCGTCGAGGGATTCCGGCCCGGCGGCGGCGAGCGGATCACCGTGCGCGTGGAGCGGGACGCCGGGTCCGCCGCGCCGGCCCGCGGCCGGGGCGAGGAGCGCACGGTGCCGCACCGCGTGACCGCCGTCCTGGACCTGGGCGGCGAGGCGCGCAAGCCGTACGTGTACGCGCAGAGCGTGCGCGCCGCGATGGCCGACCTGGTGCGGGCGGCCCGTACGGGCGAGCCCCCGGTGGCCGGACCGGTCAGCGGTTTCGCGGCGGTCGCGGTCGCCGAAGCGGCCACGGTCGCCGCCGCGACCGGCACCGAGCAGCGTGTCCTGTCCCCCGGCCCCGCCCTCTCCGAAGGAGTCCCCGCATGAGCTGGTGGCAGGACATGGTCTGCTACGAGGTGTACCCCCGGTCCTTCGCCGACTCGGACGGGGACGGCACGGGCGACCTGGCGGGCCTGACCGCGCGCCTGGAGCACATCCGGGACCTGGGCGCGGACGCCGTGTGGTGCACCCCGTTCTACCCGTCCCCGCTGGCCGACGGCGGCTACGACATCTCCGACTACACGGGCGTCGCCCCGGACCTGGGGACGGACGCCGACGCCGGACGGCTGACCGCCCGCGCCCATGAGCTGGGCCTCAAGTTCATCGTGGACCTCGTCCCGAACCACACGTCGGACCGCCACCCGTGGTTCCTGGACGCGCTCGCGGCGGGCCCGGGATCGGCGGAGCGGGAGAGGTACCTGTTCCGGGCGGGCCGGGGCGCGGCGGGCGAACTGCCGCCGAACGACTGGCGGTCGGCGTTCGGCGGGCCCGCCTGGACGCGGGTCGCGGACGGCGAGTGGTACTGCCATCTGCACGCCCCCGAGCAGCCCGACCTGAACTGGCGCGACCCGAAGGTGCGCGACGCGTTCACGGACGTCCTGCGCCACTGGCTGGACCGGGGCGTGGACGGTTTCCGGGTGGACGTGGCACACGCCCTGTTCAAGGCGGAGGGCCTGCCGGACGCGGGGCCCGGGCAGCACACCGACCCACTGCGCAACCACCTGATGCCGTACTACGACCAGGAGGAGCTGCACCCGCTGTACCGCGAGTGGCGGGCGCTCCTGGACACCCATCCGGCGCCGCCGGGGGCGGTGGCGCCGCGCGACCGGGTGATGGTCGCGGAGTCGGCCGTCTTCGACCCGGCGCGGCTGGCCCGCTACATCCGGCCCGACGAGATGCACCAGGCGTTCAACTTCGCCTTCCTGGAGGCGGCATGGGAGCCTGCCGAGCTGCGCCGCGTCATCGACGATTCGTTCGGTGTCCCGGGTGCGGCCGTCACCTGGCTGCTCTCCAGCCATGACGCGGTGCGGCCGGTCACCCGGTACGGCTCGCTCGCGCGGGCCCGCGCCGCAGCGCTGCTGATGCTGGCGCTGCCGGGGTCGGCGTATCTGTACCAGGGCGAGGAGCTGGGCCTGCCCCAGGCCGAGGTTCCCGTGGACCGCATCCTCGACCCGCTGTGGGAGCGTTCCGGCCGCACCGAGCGCGGGCGCGACGGGGCGCGGGTGCCGTTGCCGTGGTCCGGCGCACGGGCCCCGTACGGCTTCACCACGGCGGACGCCGGGGCCACCTGGCTGCCGCAGCCCGCGGACTGGGCCGGTCTCACCGTCGCCGGGCAGGAGACGGACCCGGGCTCGACGCTCGCCCTGTACCGGGCGGCGTTGCGGCTGCGCCGCGCCCATCCGGCGCCGGACCCGGCGGCGCCACCCGTCTGGCTCTCGGAGCCGGGCGCGCCCGTCCTGGCGTTCCGACGCGGGGAGTTGACGTGCGCCGTCAACCTGGGCGACGCACCCGTGCGTACGCCCGGCCGCCCGCTGCTCAGCAGTGGACCGCTCGACGGCGACGCGCTGCCGCCGGACACCGCCGCGTGGTTCCTCGCCCCGCCCTCTACCCGTACCGCCCGTTCCGCCCAGGGAGACACCGATGACGACGCCCGTGACTGAACCGACGCCCCGCACCGACCTGTCGGGGCTCGTCAAGGCGTACGACGTGCGCGGTGTGGTGCCGGACCAGTGGGACGAGGCGACGGCGGAGCTGTTCGGTGCCGCCTTCGTCCGGGTCACCGGTGCGGACGCGGTCGTGACGGGGCATGACATGCGGCCCTCCTCCCCCGGCCTTGCCGGGGCGTTCGCGCGCGGCGCCACGGCGCAGGGGGCCGACGTCACGGAGATCGGCCTGTGCTCGACGGACCAGCTGTACTACGCCTCGGGCTCGCTGAGGCTGGCCGGCGCGATGTTCACCGCCTCGCACAACCCGGCCCGCTACAACGGCATCAAGCTGTGCCGGGCCGGTGCGGAGCCGGTGGGCCAGGACACCGGTCTCGCCGAGATCCGGTCGCTCGTGGAGCGGTGGACGGACGAGGGCGCGCCGGCCCCGGCCGCCCGCCCGGGCTCGGTGACCGGGCAGGACACCCTCGCCGGGTACGCCGCGTATCTGCACTCCCTGGTGGACCTGTCCGCGATCCGCCCGCTGAAGGTGGTGGTGGACGCGGGCAACGGCATGGGCGGCCACACGGTGCCGACGGTGCTCGCGGGGCTGCCGCTGACGGTGGTGGAGATGTACTTCGAGCTGGACGGTACGTTCCCGAACCACGAGGCCAATCCGCTGGAACCGGCGAACATCGTGGACCTCCGGGCCCGGGTGCGTGCCGAGGGCGCCGATCTGGGGCTCGCCTTCGACGGCGACGCGGACCGCTGCTTCGTCGTGGACGAGAACGGCGACCCGGTCTCGCCGTCGGCGGTCACCGCGCTGGTCGCCTCGCGGGAGCTGGCGCGGCACCCCGGGGCCGCCGTCATCCACAACCTGATCACCTCGCGCGCGGTGCCCGAGGTGATCCGTGAGGCGGGCGGCACACCGGTGCGTACGCGGGTCGGCCACTCGTTCATCAAGGCCGAGATGGCCCGTACCGGCGCCGTGTTCGGCGGCGAGCACTCCGCGCACTACTACTTCCGCGACTTCTGGAACGCGGACACGGGCATGCTGGCCGCACTCCACGTCCTCGCCGCGCTCGGCGGCCAGGACGGCCCGCTGTCCGCGCTGACCCGTCGCTTCGAGCGGTACGCCGCGTCGGGTGAGATCAACTCCACGGTCACCGACCGGGCCGCCCGTACGGCCGCGGTCCGCGCGGCGTGGGAGTCCCGCCCCGACGCCACGGCCGACACCCTGGACGGGCTCACCATCAGCGGCGTGGACTGGTGGTTCAACCTCCGGCCGTCCCACACGGAACCGCTGCTGCGGCTCAACGTGGAGGCGCGCACGGAGGAGTTGATGCGGGGGGTCCGCGACGAGGTGCTGGCGACGGTACGCGAGGCCTGAGGGGCACCGCCAGGCACAATGCGGCCCATGAGCCTGCACTACGAAGTCGTCTTCACCTGCTTCCTCCGCGAGGACACCCCTGCCCCGGTGCTGGGCGCCCTGCGGTGGCACCTCGGCCTGACCGAGGAGCCACCGCGGGGGTACGGCGAGGAGGAGCACGCGTACCCACTGCTCAGCCCGGACCCGCACAGCCGCCTCCCTGGCGGGGACTTCGCGTCCTTGCGGCTCCAGGACGAGGGGTGGGGCCTGTACAGCCGCACCTACTGGCTGGACGACGACATGGGCGAACTGGTCACGCTACTGGACCTGTTGGCCCCGCACATCGCACGTCCCGGCCCCGGCGGCTTCTTCCGCGAGGAGGACGAGACCCGGCCGACGGTCTTCACGTTCCGGGACGGCGCCTACGAGGCGCTGAAACCCTGAGGACCGTGAGCGCCGCTACTCGGTGCCGTCCGTCAGGGTGATGGTGAGTGTGTCCTCGTCGCGGGTGAGATGCTCGATGCTGACCGAGCCCTCCGCGCCGTCGTAGCTGCCGGTGCCCCCGGTGACGGCGAACTCGTGCGTCCAGCGGCGTGAGTCGACGGGCAGCTCGGTCACGGCGGGGAGCGGGCGCTGGAAGGCGGTGGAGGCCGTGATCATGCCGTCGGCGAGGGCCAGGACCAGCGTCGCCATGACGAAGGAGCCGTCGGTTCCCACGGTGACGGGCATGCAGTGCGCGTTCTCGGTGCCCACGGCGCGGCCCTCGGCGTCCGTCAGCTCGTAGCGCACGAAGTACGGGACGCCGACGGTCAGCACGTCCGGGATGTTCGCCCCGGTGCGCCTGCCGTGCAGGGTGAACTGCCGGTCGGCCCTCCGTGTCGCGTGGGCGGTTCCGGCGGCTCCGGCCACCAGTCCCCCGGTGATCGTCGCCGCCGAGGTCAGTCGCATCATGCTTCTGCGGTCCATGCGGGTCATCCGTGCCTCACACCCTTGCTCGTCTCCTGCGTGGTGCGCGCTCGCACCCCACGGGTAACGGCGTCCGGGAGCGGAACGGATCGCCCTCCGCCGGAAGATCACCGGAACGCAGGAGCCGCTCTAGTCTTGCGGGTGTGGAGATCACCGTACGAACCGCCACCGAGCAGGACCTTCCCGCGCTGCTCGCCCTCTACCGCGAGCTGAACCCCGACGACGCGGCCCTGTCGCCGGAGGTGGCCCGGGCCGGGTGGGAGCGCATCGCGGCACAGCAAGGGCGCACCGTTCTCGTCGCCGCTGAGGCCGGCGGGGCCGTCGTCGGGACGGCCGACAGCATCGTCATGCCGAACCTGACCCGGGGCGGGCGGGGCATCCTCTTCGTGGAGAACGTCGTGGTCGCCGGGGCCGGCCGCCGCCGGGGCGTCGGGCGGCGGCTGCTGGACGCGGTGGTGGACCTCGCGGAGGAAGCCGGTTGCTACAAGGTGCAGTTGCTGGCCGCCGACGACGCGTACGTCCACACGTTCTACGAGTCGTGCGGCTTCGAGCCCCGCGCCCAGGGGTTCCGGCGCTACCTCGCGCGCGAGGCGTGACCGGGGCCCCATTCAGCCGTCCGCACCGAAGCGGTCCGGGGCCAGCGTCCTGAGCAGGGCGTCGACCACCAGGTCCGTCGAGGCGGCCATGTCCACGGCGCCGGGGGCCAGCAGCCACTGGACCTGGAGGCCGTCCATCACCGCGATGACGGCGTTGGCCGCGTGCTCGACCTTGTCCGTCCCGTCGTCGGGGAGGCCGCACGCCTCGCGGAGGGCGTCGGCGACGAAGCCCCGCAGCCCCTCGTAGCGGTCCCGGAAGTACTCCTGCGCCGGGTGGTCGTCCGTGACGGACTCCGCCGAGAGGACGGCGTACAGGCGGACGATGCCCTCGCGTTCGGCGTTCCGGATCGCCGTGTCGACCAGGTGGCGCAGGAACGCGAGACCCTGCGGGCGGTCCGGGCCCAGCTGCTCGATGTCCGACTGGTCGCGCAGTTCGAGGACACTGGTGAGCAGGAGCGCCTTGGACCGGAAGTAGTGCAGGACGCCGGCCTGGGTGAGGCCGACGCGGTCGGCGATCTCGGCGAGCGAGGCGTTGTTGTAGCCACGGGCGGCGAAGGTGTCCATCGCGATGTGCAGGATGTCCCGCTGCCGCTGCTGGGCTTCCGGGCTCCTGGGCGTGCGGGGCTTGGCCGACCGGCCGGACCTGCCTGCTGAGTGGTTGGTCACCGGCCCAGCTTAGACCGGCGGGAACGGGGGTCAGCGGAGGCGTCCGGGCCGCTGACCTGGGAGCGGCGGGGGCGGGGGCCGCCCGCACCCATGCGCGCACGACTACTTACTAACCACTTAGTGGGTGTGCTTTCATATCGCCGTCGCCCACGGAGCCGCGCCCCGCCACGGTGGCCGAGTGACGCGCCATGTCCTCCCCCAGGCATGACCGAAGGAGAGCCGCACATGTCCCACGACACTCCCCCGCGCCCACGGGCGCGCGCCGCAGGCGCGGCCCTGGCGATGGCCGTCGCCGCCGTCGGCCTGGCCGGCAGCGGAACGGCCGCGCAGGCCGCCGACCCCACGGCTCAGGTATGGGTCACCACCCCCGACGGCGCGAAGAGGCTGTCCGCCGAGGGCTCCGTCGCCTTCACGGGTTCGCCGCAGAGCGTCGACATCCGCGTCGACGCCTCCAGCAGGGGCCAGAAGTTCACCGGGGCGGGCGCCTCGGTCACCGGAGCCTCGGCCCACCTCATCCAGGGCCTGCCCCAGGACAGGCGGAACGCGCTGATGGCCTCGCTGTTCTCGTCCTCCGGAGACGGGATCGGGCTCAGCTACCTGCGCCAGCCGCTCGGCAGCAGTGACTTCAACGCCGACAGCAGCCTCTACACGTACGAGGACACCCCCGGCTCCTTCTCCATCGACCGGGACAAGGCCGAGATCATCCCGGTCCTGAAGCAGGCCACCTCGGTCAACCCGGCCATCCGCTTCATGGGCACGCCCTGGTCGCCGCCCGCCTGGATGAAGACCAACAACGCGCTGAACGGCGGCAGTCTCAGGACCGACAGCTACCAGACGTACGCCGACTACCTGGTCAAGGCGATCAAGGCATACGGGCAGCAGGGCATCACGCTGACCGATCTCACCGTGCAGAACGAGCCGGAGTTCGCCGCGAGTTACCCGTCGATGACCATGACGGCGGCCCAGCAGGCGGACTTCTTCAAGGTGCTCGACCGTACGCTGACCGCGGCGAACCTGCCGACGAACCTGCTGGCCTTCGACCACAACTGGGACCACCCGAACTACCCGTTGGAGGTGTTCGCAGGGACCCCGGGCATGAGCCGGGTGATCGGCGCCGCGTTCCACTGCTACGGCGGCAACCCGTCCGCCCAGCAGCAGGTGGTGAACGCCGGGAAGCGGGTGTTCTTCACCGAGTGCTCCGGTACGGACAGCGCCGACCGGTCCACCACGTTCGCCGACACCCTCAAGTGGCACGCCGAGAACCTCGTCGTGCAGAACATGCGCAACGGCGGCGAGACGGTCATCGACTGGAACCTGGCCCTGGACCAGAACGGCGGCCCGCACCAGGGCGGCTGCTCGGACCGCTGCAACGGTGTGGTGGAGATCGCGAACGGCAACGTGACCCGCAACGCCGAGTACTACGTCCTGGGCCAGCTCGCCAAGTTCGTCAAGCCCGGCGCCACCCGCATCGGCTCGACCAGCCAGGGCAGCGGCGGCGTGGAGAACGTCGCCTTCCAGAACCCGGACGGCACCCGGGCCGCGTACGTCGTCAACTCGGCCGCGAGCGCGCAGAAGTTCTCGCTGACCGACGACGGCAGGTCGCTCGTCTACACGCTGCCCGCGGGCGCGGTCGCCACCTTCGTGTGGAGTGGCAGCGGCGGCGGCACCACGGAACCGCCCGCGGGCTCCATCGACCCGTCCGCCTGGTACCGGGTCAAGAACGCCGGCAGCGGTGCCTGCCTGGACGCCGCCGACTGGGGCACCGCCGACGGGACCGCGCTCCAGCAGTGGAGCTGTACCACCGGCGCCAACCAGAGCTGGCAGTTCCGCCCCGCCGGTGACGGGACCTACCAGGTCGTCAACCGGCACAACGGCAAGGTGTGGGATGTCGACGGCGGCCCCGGCGCGACCGCGTCCGGCACCCGGGTGCACCTGTGGTCGTACGTGGGCGGCACCAATCAGCGGTGGCGGGCGGAGCCGTCCGGCGCGGCCGGCCGCTACCGCTTCCTGGCCCGCAACAGCGGCAAGTGCCTGGCCGTGGACGGTGGATCCACCGCGAACGGCGCGCACCTCTCGCAGCAGCCGTGCGACGGATCAGCGGCGCAGACGTTCTCCCTGGAGAGCTGAGCGTCCTCGGCCGTGTGCCCCCGCGAGCGGTCCGCTCGCGGGGGCCTCGTGCTCACGCCGCCGGGCTCAGCCCAGACCGCGATGGGCGGTCCAGAGCGTGCCGGCGCGGCTCGCCCCTTCGGCGATCAGGGCGGCCAGTTCGGGCCGGTCGGGCACCGGGAACGAGACGTACGCGCCCCGTCCGCCCTCCACCGGCCTCCCGTACGCCTTCGCGGCGAGGTGGCCGTCGGGGAGGAGCCTGATGTTGAGGGTGGTCAGCTGGAACTCCGTCCCGCGCCGGGTATCGGTCCAGCGGAGCTCCGCCGGGATCGTGATGTTGACGGCCAACGCGCTCACTTGCAGGTCACTGCTCATCCCCTCATGATCCCACGGTGCTTCCCTGCGCCGGGGCGTGCGGCGCATTGCGGGCGGGCGCTGTGCTCCCAAGGGTCCCCGCGCGCTCTACCGGGGCCCGTGGGCGGCGGAAATGATGAGCGCACCGCAGGTCAACCTGGTGATCCGCACCCCTGCGGCGGAAGGAGCCCAAGGTGTTGCTTCTCATCTCCCCGGACAGCGTCGAGGAAGCCGTCGACTGCGCGAAGGCGGCGGAGTACCTCGACATCGTCGACGTGAAGAAGCCCGACGAGGGGTCGCTCGGCGCCAACTTCCCCTGGGTCATCAGGGAGATCCGGGAGGCGGTCCCGGCCGGCAAGCCGGTGTCCGCGACGGTGGGCGACGTTCCGTACAAGCCCGGCACGGTGGCCCAGGCGGCGCTGGGGGCCGTCGTCTCGGGTGCCACGTACATCAAGGTCGGGCTCTACGGGTGCACGACGCCCGACCAGGCGATCGACGTGATGCGGGCGGTGGTGCGGGCGGTGAAGGACTACCGTCCCGAAGCGCTGGTCGTCGCCTCCGGTTACGCCGACGCGCATCGCATCGGGTGTGTCAACCCGCTCGCGCTGCCCGACATCGCGGCCCGGTCCGGTGCCGACGCGGCCATGCTCGACACGGCGATCAAGGACGGTTCCCGGCTGTTCGACCATGTGCCGCCGGACATCTGCGCCCAGTTCGTCGGTCTCGCCCACGCCTCCGGGCTCCTCGCGGCCCTCGCGGGCAGCGTGAAGCAGGGCGACCTCGCCACGCTGACCCGCATCGGCACGGACATCGTGGGAGTGCGCGGGGCGGTCTGCGAGGGCGGCGACCGCAACGCAGGAAGGATTCAGCCGCATCTGGTGGCCGCGTTCCGGGCGGAGATGGACCGGCACGCCCGGGAGTTCGCGGCCGGCGTCACGCTCGCGGGCTGACCGCAGGGATGCGGACCTTCGAGCCGATGGAACGCGGGGGCGGGGGCAGGTGGTTCGCCGTGGCGGACCCGGCCACCGGGGAGACCTGCGGTGAGGCCCCCGACCTGCGGCCGGACGAACTGGACGAAGTGATCGGCCGGGCCCACCGGGCCTGGTCCGGGTGGCGGGCCGACCAAGCCGCCCGGACGCACGCGCTGCTCGGCGCGGCCGACGCCGTGGAGGGCGCGGGTGACGAACTGGCGCGACTGCTCACCCGGGAGCAGGGCAAGCCGCTGGCCGAGTCGTACGCGGAGGTCGCCCGCACGGCGGCCCGGCTGCGGTACTTCGCGGAGCTGTCCCCGAGGACGCGGCGGATCAGCGACGGGCGGCCGGTACGCAGCGAGGTCCGCTGGCGTCCCGTCGGGCCGGTCGCCGCGATCGTGCCGTGGAACTTCCCGCTGCAACTGGCGGCCGCGAAGTTCGCGCCCGCGCTGGCGGCGGGCAACACCATGGTCCTCAAGCCGTCGCCGTACACCCCGCTGGCCACCCGGCTGCTGGGGTCCGTCCTGGCGGCCGCCCTGCCCGAGGACGTGCTGACCGTCGTCACCGGGCGCGAACCCCTCGGGGCGCGGCTGGCGTCGCATCCGGGCATCCGGCACGTCACGTTCACCGGTTCCGTGCCCACCGGACGGGCGGTCGCCGAGGGGGCGGCGGCCTCCCTCGCCCGGGTCACCCTGGAACTGGGCGGCAACGACGCGGCCGTGCTGCTGGACGACGTCGATGTGGAGGCGGTCGCGGACCGGTTGTTCTGGGCCGCTTTCCGCAACTGCGGACAGGTCTGCATGGCCGTCAAGCGCGTGTACGCCCCCGCCCGGCTGCACGCGGAGCTGGTCGAGGCGCTGGCCCAGCGCGCCAAGTCCGTCACGGTGGGCAGCGGTCTCGACCCGGACACCCGCATCGGTCCGGTCAACAACGCCCCGCAGCTGGCCCGGGTGGCGGAACTCACCGAGCGGGCCCTGGCCGACGGCGCCCGGGCCGCGGCCGGCGGGCACCGGCTGGACGGTCCGGGCCAGTTCTTCGCTCCGACGGTCCTCACCGACGTGCCGCCGGGCAGTGCGGTGGTGACGGAGGAGCAGTTCGGGCCGGTCCTGCCGGTGCTGCCGTACCGAAGCCTCGACGAGGCGGTCGACGCGGCCAACGGCACGGGCTTCGGGCTCGGCGGCTCTGTCTGGGGCACCGATACCGACCGGGCGGAGGCGGTGGCGGACCGGCTGGAATGCGGGACGGCCTGGATCAACCATCACGCCGAGCTGTCGCTCGCCCAGCCGTTCGCCGGCACCAAGGACAGCGGGCTCGGCGTCGCGGGCGGGCCGTGGGGGCTGTACGGAAATCTGCGGCCCTTCGTCGTCCACCGCCCGGAGGAGCCATGACCAGGAGATTCCGGGCGGCGGTGCTGCGCGCGTACGAGGAGCCGTTCGCGGTCGAGGACGTCGTCCTGCACACCGGACCCGCCGCCGGTGAGCTACTGGTGGAGATCGCGGGCACCGGGATGTGCCGGACCGACCTCGCGGTGCGCCGGTCGGCCGGCCGCAGCCCGCTGCCGGCGGTCCTCGGCCACGAGGGGGCCGGGGTCGTCGTGGCGGCGGGCGGTGGCCCCGACACGGAGATCGGCGTCGGCGACCACGTGGTGCTCAGCTTCGACTCCTGCGGGAACTGCCGGAACTGCCGGGGCGCGGCTCCCGCGTACTGCGACTCCTTCGCCTCGCTCAACCTCTTCGGAGGGCGTGCGCACGAGCCGCCCCGGCTCGGCGACGCGGACGGGAGGACGCTGGCGCCCCGGTGGTTCGGCCAGTCCTCGTTCGCCGAGTACGCGCTCGTGTCCGCCCGCAACGCCGTGCGCGTCGACCCCGCGCTCCCCGTCGAGCTGCTCGGGCCGCTCGGCTGCGGCTTCCTCACCGGGGCGGGGGCGGTGCTGAACACCTTCCACGCCGGTCCCGGCGACACGCTGGTGGTCCTCGGCGCCGGGGCGGTGGGTCTGGCCGCGGTCATGGCGGCGGGGGCGGCCGGGGCCGCGGTCGTGGCGGTGGACCGGCACCGGCAGCGGCTGGAGCTCGCCGAGCGGTTCGGCGCCGTCCCGCTGCCGGCCGACGCGGCCGGGCTGCCGGAGCGCGTCCGCCGGCTGACGGACGGCGGCGCGCGGTACGCGCTGGACACGACGGCGTCGCCCGCGCTGATCAACGACGCGCTCCTGGCGCTGCGCCCGACCGGGACGCTGGGCCTGGTGGCGCGGTTGCACAGTGCCCTGCCGCTGGAGCCGGGCACGCTGGACCGGGGCCGGAGCATCCGCCACATCTGCGAGGGGGACGCGGTGCCGGGGCTGCTGGTCCCCGTACTGACCGAGCTGTGGCGAGCCGGGCGGTTCCCCTTCGACCAGCTGATCCGCACCTATCCCCTGGCCGGCATCAACGAGGCCGAACACGACTGCGAAGCGGGCCGGGTGGTCAAACCCGTCCTGATCCCGGAGGGAAGAAGCCGATGAACGAGGTATGCGGTACGACACCCCAGGACCTGGTGGTGGAAGGCGTGGACGGAGGTGTGGGGCTGACCGCCCTACTGGTCGCCGCAGCCCGGGCGATCGAGACCCGCCGCCGTGACAGTCTGGCCCGTGACGTCTACGCCGAGCACTTCGTGCGGGCCGCGCCCGCCTGCGTCGGGTGGCCCGTGCGCATCGAGGAGGTGCCGGACGGGGACGAGAACGCGTTGTGGGGCCGGTTCGCCCGCTACTTCGGGTTGCGGACCCGGGTCCTGGACGACTTCGTCGTGCGGTCGGTGCTCACGGGAGCGCGCCAAGTGGTGCTCCTGGGGGCTGGGTTGGACACGCGGGCGTTCCGGCTGGACTGGCCGTCGGACTGCGTGTTCTTCGAGGTGGACCGGGCGGGTGTGCTGGCCTTCAAGCACCAGGTGCTGACGGAACTGCCGGCCGCGCCGAAGGTGAAACGCGTGCTGGTCCCGGTCGACCTGCGCGACGACTGGGTCAGCGCGCTGACCGCCTCGGGGTTCGACCCGGCCGCGCCGAGCATCTGGCTGGCGGAGGGCCTGCTGTTCTACCTGCCGGGCCCCGCCGAGACGTATCTCGTGGACACCGTGGACCTGCTGGCCGCCGAGGGCAGCGCCCTGGCCTTCGAGGCGAAGCTGGAGGCGGACCTTCTGGCGTACCGGGACAGCGCGATCTACACGGCGACTCGCGAACAGATCGGCATCGACCTGCTCGGCCTCTTCGACAAGGGCCCGCGCCCCGACTCCGCGGGCCGCCTCGCCGCGAGGGGCTGGTCCGCGTCGACGCACACCCCCTTCGAGTTCACCCGCCGCCACGGGCGCGGTCCGCTGCCGGAGCCGAACGACGCGCTGGAGGGGAACCGGTGGGTGTTCGCGTACCGGCGCCGGATGTAGCACCCAAGGGCTGTCCCGCGTAGCCCGGTGGACCAGCGCGCGGCGTCAGTACGGTGCATCCATCGCACGTCGGAGAGGCGCCCGCATACTGGACGTGCTCGGGCGTTTCGACAACGCGGCGAGGCGCCGTAGCTGTCGTCGTGCGCCCGCCCGGAATCGCGGGACAGCCCTCAGGACAACGCGCGGGTGAGCCACACGATTTCGCCGTCCTCGTCCACGGAGACGCGGTCCCGTGCGAAGTCGAGCTTCTCCAGGACGCGGAGCGAGGGCGCGTTCCAGGTGCGGACGGTCGACCAGAGCCGCTGCCGCCCGGTCGCGACGGCGGCGGCGATCACGGCGCCGGCGGCCTCGGTGGCGTAACCCCGGTTGTGTGCGTGCCGGAACAACTCGTAGGCGATCTCGGGCTCTTCCAGGGTGGAGCGCCCGATGATCAGCCCGCAGTAGCCGATGAAGTCGCCCTCGTCGCGGCGTTGGATGGGCAGGAGCGCGATGCCGGTGTTCTCCGTGCCGGCGAGGAGACCGGCGATGCCCTTGCGGGCGCGTTCCACGGTGTAGTTCTCCTCGCCGCGCTCGGAGAGGAGTTCGCTGAACGCGGGGGCGTCGGATTCGACCCAGGGGCGCAGGATCAGCCGCTCGGTCTCCAGGTGGTACGGCATGGTCGGGTAGGTCGGCATGCCCCTACTCTGCCGTATGGCCGCGGGCCTTCCTCCGGCGAGGCCGGGTTTCCGGTGCGGACGCGAGGCGGAGCGCCCGGCCGGTCAGCGAGGTGTCCTCGTCGAGCAGAGCGGCGGGGGTGCCGGTGAAGACGACCCGGCCGCCGTCGGTGCCGGCGCCGGGGCCGATGTCGATGACGTGGTCGGCGCGGGCGACGACGCGGAGGTTGTGCTCGACCACGACGAGCGTGGCACCGGACTCCAGCAGGTCGTCGAAGAGCAGGTTGATCCGGTCCACGTCGCTGGGGTGCAGTCCGGTGGTCGGCTCGTCCAGGACGATCCGCTCGCCGACCAGGTCGTCCACGCCGCTGAGGTGGCGCGCCAGGAGGAGGCGCTGCTTCTCGCCGCCGGAGAGGGTGTCGAGGGACTGGCCGACGGCGGTGTAGCCGAGGCCGACGCGTTGCTGCCAGGACATCGCCGCGATGATCCCGGGGTCGTCGGGGAACTGGTCCGCGAGTTCGTGTGCGGCCATGGAGAGCACGTCCGCGATGGTGCTGCCACGGACCGTGACGCCGAGGGCGGTGTCGTTGAAGCGCAGGCCCCCGCAGACGTCGCACGGTGTGGAGACGTCGTCCAGGAACGCCAGCTCGGTGGTGAGGTGGCCCTTGCCCCGGCAGGCGGGGCAGGCGCCCTTGGAGTTGAAGCTGAACCAGGACGGGTCCAGGCCCGACGCCCGTGCGAACGCGCCCCGGACGTGGTCGGCGACGCCGAGGACGGACAGTGAGGTGGACCGCTGCCCGCCGCGCAGCGGGTCCTGACCCACGACGGTGAACCCCGGGTGCTGGGACGGGAGTTCTTGGGTGGCGAGGGAACTCTTGCCGGAGCCGGCGACCCCGGTGACGGCGGTGAGGACACCGTGGGGGATCTCGATGTCGAAGCCGGTCAAGTTGTTGGCGCTGGCCTTCCGGACGACGGTGGAGCCGCGCCACGTGCGGGCGGTGGTCGCGACCTCCAGCGGGGTCCCGAGCAGCCGGCCGGTCACGGTCCCGCTCGTGCGCAGCGCGTCGGGCGTGCCCTCGAACCGGATCCGGCCGCCGTCGGCCCCGGCGCCCGGGCCGACGTCGATGACGTGGTCCGCGATGTCGATCATCTGCCGGTGGTGCTCGACCACCAGCACGGTGTTGCCCGAGTCCCGGAGCCGGAGCAGCAGTTGGGTGAGGAGGTGGACGTCCACGGGGTGCAGGCCGACGGAGGGCTCGTCGAACACATAGGTGACGTCGGTGAGGGCGCTGCCCAGGTGGCGGACGATCTTCACGCGCTGGGCCTCGCCGCCGGAGAGGGTGGAGGAGGTCCGGTCCAGGGAGAGGTAGCCCAGGCCGACGGAGCGCAGGGCGTCGAGCGTGGCCCGGATGCCGTCGAGTGCGGGCTCGACGCGCGGGTCGTGGGTGTCCTCCAGCAGTTCCCGCAACCGGGTGACGGACATGGCCGACCAGTCCGCGAGGGAACGGCCGTCGATCAGGCTGGCCCTGGCCGCCTCGTTGAGCCGGGCGCCGTGGCACTCGGGGCAGGGGCGGCGGGTGGTGATGCGGTCCAGTTCCTCGCGTACCTGGGCGGAGATCTTCGTCGGGTGGTTCTTGACGAAGGTGTCGCGCACACGGGTGATGACCCCGTCGAACCGGGCGGTCTTCGGGAACTCCGGGTCCGGCTTCGGCGGTTTCAGCTGCTCGGCGTGGAGGAAGAGGTCCATCTCCTCGTCCGTGTAGTCCTTCAGGGGCTTGTCCCGGTCGAACAGACCGCTGTACGCGAACCGCTTCCACCGGTATCCGCCCCGCCGGAACAGGCTGAACCGGACGGGTCCGTCGTTGATCGACTTCTCCGGGTCGATGAGTTCGCCGGGGTCGATGTCGACCGCGGTGCCGATGCCCTCGCACTCGGGGCACATCCCGGCCGGGTCGTTGAAGGAGTACGCGGGCGTGTATCCGGCGGAGGGTTCACCGATCCGGGAGAACACGAGCCGCATCAGCGGTGCGACGTCGCAGGCGGTGGCCACGACCGAGCGCGCGTTGCCGGTGAAGCGGCGCTGGTCGATCAGCGCCGTGAACGTGAGCCCGTCCATCGACTGGACCTCGGGCGCGGGCAGCTGTGGCAGCCGGTTGCGTACGAACGTCGGGTAGGCGTCGTTGACCAGCCGCTGGGCCTCGGCCGCGATCGTGTCCAGCACCAGCGACGACTTGCCCGAGCCGGACACCCCCGTGACGACGGTGAGCGCCTTCTTGGGCACGTCGACGGTGACGTCCTTCAGGTTGTTCGTCGCCGCGCCGACCACGCGGATCACTCCGGCCGCATGCGCATCGCTCATCAGGGGATCGTACCCAGCCGCGTTTCCTTCACGGTTGACGGCGCCCGGCATTTCGCGTGCCGGGCGCCCCGGAGCGTCAGCCGGTGGCGGCGTTGAGGAGGTCGAGCGCGCTCTGCTGGCAGCCGTAGTCGGTGCTCCCGCTGCCGCCGTTCCAGTGCGGGCCGTACTGGTCGAGGGCGTTGCGGTCGCGGTCGTGGGCGCGGTCGGCCCAGCGGGTGAGGGGTGCGGCGTACGGGCGATCGGAGAGCGCGCGGTTCAGGGCCCCGAGGCCGCGCACGTAGGCGCCCTTGAAGCTGGGGCCGTCTCCGGTGCAGCCGTCGGCCTCGCCGGGTTCGCGCAGGACGCCGTCGGTCTGGAGCCGGACGGTGGAGGCGTCGGCGAGGCCGCGCGCGGTCGTCAGGAGGGCCTGGTCGCCGGTGGCGCGGTGCAGTTCGGTGAGCGCGCCCAGGATGACGCCCTGGTTGTAGGTCCAGGTGGGCTGGCCGTTGTTGGCGCAGTTGCCGTCGAGGCCGTCGTTGATCATGCGGTCACCGTTGATCATGCCGCTGTGCTGGAACCAGTCCCATTCGTTCTTGGCCCGCTCCAGGTAGACGGTGTCGCCGGGGATGCGGTTGTGCAGGGCGGCGGTGAGGCCGAGGAAGAGTTCGTTGGTGATGGCGTTCTTGTAGTTGCCGTCGGTGTTCCACCGCACCCCGCCGCCGCAGGTGCTGTTCCAGTTGGCGAACATGTGGTCCGCGTCGGCCCGTGCGGTGTCGAGGTAGCGGCTCTCCCCCGTCAGGTCGTACGCGGCGATCCAGGCGAGGCCCCACCAGCCGGTGTCGTCCAGGTATGCGTTGCGGAACCGGCCGCCCTGGGCGTTGACGTTCTTCTCGTACGTGTCCGAAACGGCGTACCGGTAGCTGCCCATGCCGGTGATCCGGATGTTGTCGATGACGGCGGTCAGCGCGTTGGCCGCCGTCCACCAGCCGTTCCCGCCGAAGAGCTTGGTGCCCCGGTCGTACGACATCATCAGGGCGGTCGCGGCGGCGGTGCTCCGGCTGCCCGCGTTCCAGGTGGCCCGGGCCCAGGGGGTGCACGCGATGGCGCCGCCGCCCGCCGGCTGCCCGCAGGCGCGCAGGGCTCCGACGCCCTGGGTGTTCCAGTCGTCCACGTTGTACATCTGGGTGCGCCAGCCCCGGCCCCCGGACGGCACGGCGGTGTCGCCCAGCTTGCTGCCCGACGCCCAGGTCCTGCCGCCGTCCATGGAGCGGTCCAGCCAGACGTGGTCGCCGGCCCCGCCGTTGTCGACGGAGCCCCAGCCCATCGCGTCGGTGTCGTCGAAATGGAGGGCGATCGTGCGGGCGCCGAGGGCGGCGGTGACGGGGATCCGGTCCTGGGGGCTGAGCCCCGGGTCCCGCGCGTCGCAGTACTTGTTGCACACCGCCGCCTCGGGGGCGGCGGCGGCGGGCAGGGCGCCCACCAGAAGCGTGGACAACGTTGTCAGAACGGCGACGGCAAGGGCCGCACGGGGGCGCGCAGATGTCATGAAGGACTCCCGGAACGAGTGGGGGCGGCGGAGGGCGCTCCGCCGACGCTCAGGAGAACGCTCTCCGACGCTAGCGAAGCGCCATGAGCACGTCAATGACGCGCGCCGGTCGCCCGCCACGGGTGCGGGCGCGGTGTTCAGGGCAGGATCGAGTCGACGTAGCCTCCGTCGACGCGGAGAGCGCCGCCCGTGGTGGCGGAGGCGTACGGCGAGGCCAGGTAGACGACCATGTGCGCGATCTCCTCGGGCTCGATCAGGCGTTGCAGCAGGGACTGCGGGCGGTGCTTGACCATGAACGTGTGCTGAGCCTCCTCCCAGGGGAGGTCGTCGCCGACGAGTTCCCGGACGAAGTCCTCGACACCTCCGGTGTGGGTGGGGCCGGCGATGACGGAGTTGACCGTCACGCCGGTGCCCGCGGCCTCCTTGGCGAAGCCCCGGGAGACCGCGAGCAGCGAGGTCTTGGTCATGCCGTAGTGGATCATCTCCGCGGGGATGACCACGGCGGAGTCGCTGGCGATGTTGAGGACGCGGCCCCAGCCGTTGTCCTTCATGCCCGGCAGGTAGGCGCGGATGAGGCGGACGGCGGAGAGCACGTTCACCTCGAAGTAGCGGCGCCACTCCGCGTCCTCGATCTCCAGCGGGGCGGCGGACCCGAAGACGCCGAGGCTGTTGACCAGGATGTCGACCGCCGGGGCGGTCTCCAGGACGGCCGCGGCGCCGTCCTCGGTCGCGAGGTCGCCCGCGGCGCCGGTGACCTCGTCGCTCCCCGAGGCGGTCCGTACGGCCCGGACGGCCTCGGCGACCCGCTCCCGGCCGCGGCCGTTCACGACGACGTGGGCCCCGGCGCGGGCCAGCCCGACGGCGATGGCCTCGCCGATGCCCTGGGTGGAGCCGGTGACCAGGGCGGTGCGGCCGGAGAGATCGATGTGCATGGCAGGTCCTCCTCGCTCCGGGGCCGGCGACACGGCCCTGGCGGTCAGTTGAGGGTGTCGGGGTCCGGGCCGGTGCGCAGCCCCCGGTCGAGGCCGGCCAGGTCGGCCAGGTCGGTGTCGGTGAGCTCGAATCCGAAGACGTCGAGGTTCTGCCGGATGCGGGCGGGGGTGACGGACTTGGGGATCACGATGTTGCCCGTCCGCAGGTGCCAGCGCAGCACGACCTGCGCGGGCGTTACGCCGTTGGCCTGAGCGATACGCACGACCGCCTCGTCCTCCAGCACCGCTCCCTGGGCCAGCGGGCTCCACGCCTCGGTCGCGATGCCGTGCTCGGCGTGGAAGGCGCGCAGCTCGGCCTGCTGGAGGCCGGGGTGCAGTTCGACCTGGTTGACGGCGGGGACGGTACCGGTGTGCTCCATGAGCCGCCGGAGGTGGGGGACCTGGAAGTTGGAGACACCGATGGCGCGGGCACGGCCGTCGGCGAGGATCTTCTCCAGCGCCCTGTACGTCTCCACGTACAGGTCACGGGCGGGGGTGGGCCAGTGGATGAGGTAGAGGTCGACGTGGTCCAGGCCGAGCGCGCCCAGGGAGGCGTCGAATGCGGCGAGGGTCCGGTCGTAACCCTGGTCGGCGTTCCACAGCTTGGTGGTGATGAACAGTTCCTCGCGGGGCAGTCCGGAGCCGGCGACGGCCCGGCCGACGCCACGTTCGTTGCCGTAGACCGCGGCGGTGTCGATGCTGCGGTAGCCGGCGTCCAGGGCGTGCCCGACGGCGGTGGCGGTCTCCTCGTCGGGGACCTGGAAGACACCGAAGCCGAGCTGGGGCATGCGGACGCCGTTGTTGAGCGTGATGTGGGGCACGGGAGTCATGGGGGGTGGTCCTTCGCGTGTTCGTCGTCGCGCCGTGGGGTGAGCCGGCCCGGCTCACCCCACGTACATGCAAGCGCGCCTTACATGCATAGACAATACTTGCACACGCTCACTAATGCAAACGATGGCTTCCCGCGCCAGTCACTCCCCCACGTGCAGCCCGAAGCCCGTGCGGCCCACCGGCTCCAGGCCCTCCTTGAGGTGCAGGGACGGGATCTCGTAGTCGCCGAAGTTCTGACGGCGGTACGGGATAGGGGCGGTCGATTCCAGCGTGAGCAGGCGCTCCCCCCATGCCTTGGCCGCTTCCGAGTAGTCCGAGGCGGTCATCCGGTCGGTGCCGTACAGGACGAACGGCGGCAGCACCTCCAGGCCGGGGTAGTGGAGGATGCCGTGCTGGATCGGGAACAGCAGGTCGTCGATGGGGCCGTTGATGCCCCGGGGCGCGTAGTGGGATTCCAGGCCGCCGACGGTCACCGAGAGCAGGGCGCGGCGGCCCGCGAGGGTGCCCTCGCCGTAGCGCTCGCCGTACTTGGTGTCGCTGTGCTCCCCGACGCCGTACGCGAAGTGGTACGTGAACACGCGGTCCACCCAGCCCTTGAGGATCGCCGGCATCGTGTACCACCACAGGGGGAACTGGAAGATGACGTTGTCCGCCCACAACAGCTTCTCCTGTTCGGCGCGCACGTCCGGGGTGAGTGTGCCGGCGTCGAAGGCGCGGCCGGAGTCGCGAGCCGGCTTCAACGGGACCGAGGCGTCGGGCCCGTAGTCCGCCGCGTCGACGGTGGCCTTCCAGTTCATCGCGTACAGGTCGCTCACCCGCACCTCGTGCCCTGCCCCCTCCAGGGTCGAGACCGCGAGGTCCTTGAGCGAGCCGTTGAGGGACTTCGGCTCGGGGTGGGCGTGGACGATGAGCGTCTTCATGGGAACCGCACTCCTTCGGATCGGATGGGTTCGATCCTGGACGCCCGCGCGCCCGCTGTTCAGGGGCGCCGCTTCCGTCGGACGGGACTTCCTGGTACCGGCAGGGCCACCCTCGCGCGGGGCGGGCGTGGCCATACTGGGTCCATGGACGATCTCGCGGGATTCCTGCGGACCCGGCGCGCCCGGGTCGACCCGGCCTCGGCCGGCATCTCCCCCGACAGCCGCCGCCGGGTCACCGGACTGCGCCGCGAAGAGGTCGCGCACCTGTCCGGGGTGAGCGTCGACTACTACGTACGCCTGGAGCAGGGGCGCGCGACCCAGCCCTCCGAGCAGGTGCTGGACGCGCTCGCCCGGGTCCTCGGCCTCGACGAGACCGAGCGCGAGCACCTCGACCGGCTCGCCCGGCAGCGGCGCCGGCGCGCGAAGACGCCCGGTGGGCGGGTGCGGCCGGAGCTGCTGCGCGTGCTCGGCCTGGTCACCGACGCACCCGCGCTGCTCATGGACCACCGCATGGACGTCCTCGCGGGCAACCGCCTGGCCCGGCTGCTGTACGGCCGGCCACTGCCGGGGATGAACACCGCCCGGCACCTCTTCCTGGAGGAGACCGAGCGGGGGCTGTACGCGGAGTGGGAGCAGTGCACCCTGGACGCGGTCGGCCACCTGCGGCTGGCGGCCGGCAAGTACCCCGACGACGCGCGTCTGGCCGCGCTCATCGGGGAGCTGTCGATGGGCAGCGACCGCTTCCGCCGGCTGTGGGCCCGCGCGGACGTACGCTGCCGCACGCACGGCCGCAAGGTCTACCGGCACCCGCTCGTCGGCGTGCTGGAGCTGCACCAGGAGAATTTCTCGCTGCCGGACTCACCGGACCTGGAGATGATCGTGCTGTCGGCGGCGCCCGGCAGCCCCGCGGAGGACGGGCTGCGGCTGCTGGCCGGGCTGGGAGCCGGCACGGAGGCCGACGACGCCCCCGGACGGCCCCGCGTCCGCGAGGAACACTCCGCTAGCGCGCCGCCTCGAAGCGCGCCAGGTGGACGTCGCTGAGCCGGACGTCCCGGGCGGCGAGCGCCTCCTCGACGTGTCGCACGCGGCTCACGCCGACGATCGGGGCGATGCCCTGGTGCAGCAGCCACGCGAGGACCACCTGGTTCTTCGTCGCGGAGACCTCACCGGCCACCTCGTCCAGGACCGCGAGCACCCTGGCGGTACCGGGGTGGTCGTACGTGTCCGGGAACGGCTTCTCCGGGCGCGTGTAGGAGCCCCAGAGCAGGGAGCTGTACGCCCACACCTCAAGCCCTTCCGCCTCGGCGAGGTCCAGGTCCTCGGTGGTGAGCAGGCGGTGGCCGCCCTCGGCGAGCGGGGTGAGCGGGCGCGGCTGGACGAGGGAGTGGCGCAGTTGCAGGGCGGTCCACGGCTCCACCCCCTGCTCGCGGGCCAGTGAGCGGGCGCGCTCGACGCGCCAGGCGGTGTGGTTCGCGGCGCCGACCCGCGACACCACACCCTTCGTGACCAGTTCACCGAAGGCTCCGACCGTCTCCGCCAGGGGCACGGCGCGGTCCTCGGCGTGTGCCCACAGCAGGTCGACGTGGTCGACGCCGAGGCGTTCCAGGCTCTCCGCCACGCCCGCGTGGACGGCGCGGGCGGACAGGCCCTCCGCGCTCTGCGGCCAGGAGTGCGGCACGAGCGGGTTCTGCCGCACCTTGGTCGCGATCCTCACGGCGTCGCGGGCGCCGGGGCGGGCCGCGAGCCAGGCGCCTATGACGCGCTCACTGGCGCCGCCGATGCCGCTGGGGTCGGCCCAGAAGGAGTAGCAGTTGGCGGTGTCGAGCCAGTCGCCGCCGCCGGCGACATAGGCGTCGAGGATCGCGAACGACGTGTCGGAGTCGACCTGCGTGCCGAAACCCATGGTGCCGAGGACGATCCGGCGGTTCGTGTTGTCCGTGTTGTTCATGTCCGCCATGCTCGGCGTTGAAGTGCACTTCAGCGCAAGCCCGTTGTGCGAACCCTTGAGGAGTTGTGGTGGCGGATCCCGCATGGTCGGTCGAGTCGATGGAACAACTCACCGTAGGCTGGCGGACCCTGGTGCTCGACCGGGACGCCGGCGCGGACGTCCGGGACCTGCCCGGGATCGCCGTACGCTGGGCCGATTGCGGGTTCGCCTTCTGGAACTGCGTCACCCTCACCGATGTCGGCGCGGACGCGGCGCTCACCGCCCGACGCATGAGTGAGGCGGCCGACATCATGCGTACCAAGACGCGGCCCGGATTCCTCTGGGTCTTCGAGGGGCTCCTCGACGCGGAGGCCCTCGACTCGCTGGACGCGGCGGCCGAGCGCGCCGGTCTCGCGTACGCCTTCCCCGGCACGGGGATGGCGGGCGATGTGTTCCCGCTGCCCGAACCGGCACACCCTGAGCTGGAGTTCGTACGCGTGCGCGAGGAGGAGCAGTTGGTCGCGTACGCGGATCTGAACTCGCGCGCGTACGGCTTCCCCCTGGAGGCGGGCCGCGACGGGCTGGCGGGGTCCTCGCTGTGGAGGAGCGGGGTGCACGCCTATCTGGGGCTGCGGCAGGGTGTGCCGGTGACGTGCGCCGCGACGATGGAGGCGGCCGGCCGGCTCTTCGTCGTGCTGGTCGCCACCGATCCGGCCTGGGAGCGCCGGGGCTACGGGGAGGCCGTGACGCGCAAGGCGCTGTACGAGGGGGCCCGCGCCACCGGTCTGACCCGCGCCACCCTGCACGCGACGGCGGCGGGTGCTCCGGTGTACCCCCGGATCGGCTTCACCCCGAATGCGGCCATGCGTTTCTACGGGTTGCAAGGGTGAGGGCAAGCCGGCCGGCGCTGTCACAGAACCATGACACGGTAGTTCACAACCCGGGGCCCGGGTGGCCTGTCCAACTGCGTGGGACGACGGGCCGATCCACCCGTCGCCGACGGGCGCGGCACCCGGTCGCGCCACCCACACGTTTTGGGGGAAAACCTTGAACACCCTTGCGCGAACCGTGCGTTCGACCTTCGTCGCCTCGGCCGCCGGGCTTCTGCTGACCGTCACCGGAGCCGCACTCGCCCCGGTCGCCCTGGCCGACACCGGCACGCCCGAGCTGACCGTGTCCACCGAGGCGCCCGCGGAGATCGGCCTCGGCGGCCTGCCGGTCGCCTTCACCACCACGGCGTCCAACACCGGTCCGAACGACACCTCGTCGGCGCGCCTCATCTACCGCGTCGACGGCGGTGCCGGCCTGCCGGAGAACGCCCTGAGCCTGGAGTACCGGCTCGACGGGTCGGCGTGGAAGTCCGTGCCGCTGAAGATCGTCGAAGGCACCGTGTACGGCGGTGAGCTGCCCGAGCAGTTCCCGCTGGCCGCCGGAAAGTCGCGGGCCGTGCAGTTGCGGCTCGGGGTGCCCATGGGCACCCCTCACAACGGCGACAGCAACGGCGGCACCGACCACCTGAAGCTGACGACGATGATCTCGTACGGAGCTTCGGGCGCCGCCAACGCCACCGATGTGGACGACGTGGCGGTCAAGGGTCTGAGCACCCGTCTGTCCGGTGTGCCCGCGACCGCGACGGCCGGCGGCCCTGCGATCACCTTCAAGGCCACGGTCGACAACCCGACGCCGTCGGCGTACGAGAACGTCACGGACGTGCTGTTCACCAACCGGTACACCACCGTCCAGGTCCGGCGCTCGGGCACCTGGACGACGCTGAAGCCGATCACCTCGAACGCCGAGCCGGACGTGTACGGGTACGACGTGATCGGCAAGGACGCCTCCCTCGCGGCGCACGGCAGCGCCTCCGTCGACATCCGTGTGACCTACCGCAAGGACGCGCCGCTGGGGAAGACCGAAGTGTCCCCGTGCGTCATCGTCAACGAGGGTGCGATCCCGTTCCGGGGCATCACCGACTGCGGCAAGAGGGCCACGGTCACCGTGCGAAAGGCGGCGGCCACCCCGTCCCCCTCCCTCTCCGTCACCGCGAGCGCGTCGTCCTCCCCCGCCGCGACGGGCACCGGCGCCGACTCGGCGTCGTCCGGCATGACCGCGCAGCTGGCCGAGACCGGCGGCGGCGGCCTCTCGGCGACGGCGGTGGGCGCGGCGGGTCTCGTCGCCGCCG
>NZ_JAAGNI010000137.1 GCF_010550605.1 Streptomyces sp. SID9727 | reverse complement strand
GCTGGGGGAGCCGGGAGTTAAGCGGAACGTGGGTGTGGTCATGATTCATGTCTCCTTGATGCGCCAAAGATTCTCACCGGCCCGTCGCCGGAATCCCCACGCTACGGCGGGGGTACGACAGCGCCCCCTCCTTCCCCCGCCCCGGCGGGGCGTGACCGCCTCCGGAGCAGTCGCCGGGGTACGGGACAATGGGGCCATGACCACGCTCGCCCCCTCGCCCTCGCTGCTCCGCATCGGCCCGCACACCGTGCAGCCGCCGGTGGTCCTCGCGCCCATGGCCGGCATCACCAACGCCCCCTTCCGCACCCTGTGCCGGGAGTTCTCGGGCGGCAAGGGGCTGTTCGTCAGCGAGATGATCACGACGAGGGCCCTGGTCGAGCGCAACGAGAAGACCATGCAGCTCATCCACTTCGACGCGAGCGAGACCCCGCGCTCGATCCAGCTGTACGGCGTGGACCCGGACACGGTCGGCAAGGCGGTCAGCATGATCGTCGACGAGAACCTCGCCGACCACATCGACCTCAACTTCGGCTGCCCCGTCCCCAAGGTCACCCGCAAGGGCGGCGGCTCGGCCCTCCCGTACAAGCGGCCGCTGCTGCGCGCGATCCTGCACGAGGCGGTCTCCCGGGCCGGGGACCTGCCCGTCACGATCAAGATGCGCAAGGGCATCGACGACGACCACCTGACCTACCTCGACGCCGGCCGGATCGCCGTCGAGGAGGGCGTCACGGCGGTCGCCCTGCACGGCAGGACCACCGCCCAGCACTACGGCGGCACCGCTGACTGGGACGCCATCGCCCGGCTCAAGGAGCACGTGCCGGAGATCCCGGTGCTCGGCAACGGCGACATCTGGTGCGCGGACGACGCCCTGCGCATGATGCGCGAGACCGGCTGCGACGGCGTGGTCGTGGGACGCGGCTGCCTGGGCCGCCCCTGGCTCTTCGGCGACCTGGTCAGCGCGTTCGAGGGGACGGGAACGAGGCAGGCGCCCACGCTGCGCACCGTCGCCGAGGTGATGCTGCGGCACGCGACGCTGCTGGGGGAGTGGATCGGCGACGAGGCGCGGGGCGTGATCGACTTCCGCAAGCACGTCGCCTGGTACCTCAAGGGCTTCGCGGTGGGCTCCGAGATGCGCAAGAAGCTGGCGATCACCTCCTCGCTGGAGGAACTGGGCTCCCAGCTCCAGGAGCTGGACCTCGACCAGCCCTGGCCGGACGGCGCCGACGGACCGCGCGGGCGCACCTCGGGCAACAACCGGGTGGCCCTCCCGGACGGCTGGCTGAAGGACCCGTACGACTGCGCGGGCGTCACCGCGGACGCGGAGCTGGACACGTCCGGCGGCTGAGAAGTCCGTCGGCGTATGGGGGGCACTGCGTGCCCCCCATACGCATTTTCGCTCATGTGAGCGGCCCCACCATCGAGTGATTCTCGCCACCTTGAGAGGTGCGACGCTCAGATGAGCGCAAAATCCGGGGCTGCACTTCTCAAAGGGTGGCACTGAGTGCCACCCTGCCCTTACTTTGATCGATCGACGCATCGATCACTTTCAGCCACCGAATGCCGGATTCCGGTATGCGTTGCGTCATCCTGCGTACGACTCCTGAACGCGCGGTTCCGGAGGACTTCCGCGCGGCCGACTTTCGATCTGCTGGCGGACGGGTGGTTACAGCCGTACGACGCGCAAGTGGACGTACCCAGGCACCTTCGATCTGGGTATGTTCCTCGCCGTCAGGGCAGCCACCGCGTCTTCGAGGAGTCGAGACCGTGTCGGAAAACAAAGCTGTGCAGAAGTTCGTCTACGACTTCACCGAAGGCAACAAGGATCTGAAGGACCTCCTCGGCGGGAAGGGGGCCAACCTCGCCGAGATGACCAACCTCGGGCTCCCCGTCCCGCCCGGGTTCACCATCACCACCGACGCGTGCAAGGTCTACCTGGACAGCGGTGAGGAGCCGGCCGCCCTCCGCGACGAGGTGAGTGCGCACCTCGACGCGCTGGAGAAGCGGATGGGCAAGAAGCTCGGCCAGGCCGACGACCCGCTGCTGGTCTCCGTGCGCTCCGGCGCCAAGTTCTCGATGCCCGGGATGATGGACACCGTCCTCAACATCGGCCTCTCCGACGCCTCCGTGGTCGGCCTCGCCGCCCAGGCCGGGGACGAGCGGTTCGCGTGGGACTCCTACCGCCGGCTGATCCAGATGTTCGGCAAGACCGTGCTCGGGGTGGACGGCGAGCTCTTCGAGGAGGCGCTGGAGGCCGCGAAGGACGCCAAGGGCGTCAAGGTCGACGTCGACCTCGACGCGGGCGACCTGAAGAAGCTGGTCAAGGAGTTCAAGAAGATCGTCGCGCGGGACGCCGGCCGCGACTTCCCGCAGGACGCGCGCGAGCAGATGGACCTGGCCATAAAGGCGGTCTTCGACTCGTGGAACACCGACCGGGCCAAGCTCTACCGCCGCCAGGAGCGCATCCCCGGCGACCTCGGCACCGCCGTCAACGTCTGCTCGATGGTCTTCGGCAACCTCGGCCCCGACTCCGGTACGGGCGTCGCCTTCACCCGCGACCCGGCCAGCGGGCACCAGGGCGTCTACGGCGACTACCTCCAGAACGCGCAGGGCGAGGACGTCGTCGCGGGCATCCGCAACACCGTGCCGCTCGCCGAACTGGAGGCGATCGACCAGCAGTCGTACGACCGGCTGCTGAAGATCATGGAGACGCTGGAGACCCACTACAAGGACCTCTGCGACATCGAGTTCACCATCGAGCGCGGCCACCTGTGGATGCTCCAGACCCGGGTCGGCAAGCGCACCGCCGGTGCCGCCTTCCGGATCGCGACCCAGCTGGTGGACCAGGGGCTCATCGACGAGGCCGAAGCCCTCCAGCGGGTCAACGGCGCCCAGCTCGCCCAGCTGATGTTCCCCCGCTTCGACGACACCGCGAAGACCCAGCGGCTCGGCCGGGGCATCGCCGCCTCGCCCGGCGCGGCGGTCGGCAAGGCGGTCTTCGACTCGTACACCGCCGTCAAGTGGTCCCGGTCCGGCGAGAAGGTCATCCTGATCCGCCGCGAGACGAACCCGGACGACCTGGACGGCATGATCGCCGCCGAGGGCATCCTCACCTCGCGCGGCGGGAAGACCTCGCACGCCGCCGTCGTCGCCCGGGGCATGGGCAAGACCTGCGTCTGCGGCGCCGAGGAGATCGAGGTCGACACCAAGCGCCGGCGCCTGACGGTCGGCGACATCGTCGTGGAGGAGGGCGACGTCGTCTCCGTCGACGGCTCCACCGGCAAGGTGTACCTCGGCGAGGTCCCCGTGGTGCCGTCCCCGGTGGTCGAGTACTTCGAGGGCCGCATGCACGCGGGCGCCGACGACGCCGACGAGCTGGTCGCCGCCGTGCACCGGATCATGGCGTACGCGGACCGGGTGCGCCGGCTGCGGGTGCGGGCCAACGCGGACAGTGCGGAGGACGCCCTGCGCGCCCGCCGCTTCGGCGCCCAGGGCATCGGTCTCTGCCGCACCGAGCACATGTTCCTCGGCGAGCGCCGCGAGATGGTCGAGAAGCTGATCCTGGCCGACACCGACCAGGAGCGCGAGACGGCCCTGGAGCAGCTGCTCCCGCTCCAGAAGGCGGACTTCATCGAGCTGTTCGAGGCGATGGACGGGCTGCCGGTCACCGTTCGGCTGCTGGACCCGCCGCTGCACGAGTTCCTGCCGGACATCACGGAGCTCTCGGTGCGCGTGGCCCTCGCCGAGGCCCGCAAGGACGCCAACGAGAACGACCTCCGGCTCCTCCAGGCCGTGCACAAGCTGCACGAG
This sequence comes from Streptomyces sp. SID9727, assembly GCF_010550605.1. Classification (GTDB taxonomy): domain Bacteria; phylum Actinomycetota; class Actinomycetes; order Streptomycetales; family Streptomycetaceae; genus Streptomyces. Next base: position 14,328 of record NZ_JAAGNI010000137.1, on the reverse strand, counting down.
CAGAACCCGATGCTGGGGCTCCGCGGGGTGCGGCTCGGCCTGGTCATCCCCGGCCTGTTCGCCATGCAGGTGCGGGCCATCGCCGAGGCGGCCGCCGCCCGCAAGAACGCCAAGGGCGACCCCCGCGCCGAGATCATGATCCCGCTCGTCGGCACGGTCCAGGAGCTGGAGATCGTCCGCGAGGAGGCGGACCGGGTCATCGCCGAGGTCCAGGCGGCCACCGGCACCGACCTCAAGCTGAAGATCGGCACCATGATCGAGCTGCCGCGCGCCGCGCTGACGGCCGGGCAGATCGCGGAGGCGGCGGAGTTCTTCTCCTTCGGCACCAACGACCTGACCCAGACGGTGTGGGGCTTCTCCCGCGACGACGTGGAGGCGTCGTTCTTCACCGCCTACCTGGAGAAGGGCATCTTCGGGGTGTCGCCGTTCGAGACGATCGACAAGGACGGCGTCGGCTCGCTGGTCAAGAACGCCGTCGCGGCCGGCCGGGCCACCCGTCCCGACCTGAAGCTGGGCATCTGCGGGGAGCACGGCGGCGACCCCGAGTCGGTGCACTTCTTCCACGAGGCCGGTCTCGACTACGTCTCCTGCTCGCCGTTCCGTATTCCGGTGGCGCGTCTTGAGGCGGGCCGGGCGGCGGCCGGGGCACGGGCCAGCGACAGCCGCTGACGCGGAATTCCGGAGGCGGCGGCACCCTGTGCGGGGGTGCCGCCGTCTTGTCGTACGCGACCGGCCGGGGCCACTGTTGTCATGCTCCGGTAAATCGGATGAGCGGCGCCCATTGCTTCGTTTAATGCGCAAAGAAATCGAGTTGAACGGACCGGGGTGCGGCCCGTGGATCCCCATCCACGGGCCGCACCCGGCTTACCCCCATCGAGTGCGGAGCCGCACCTTTGCCAACCGCCGCCGAACGAGCAAAACCCCCCACGGCCTTCACTCGCTCTTCCGGTGGCTCCGGAATCGCACCCGACGCCGTACAGCTTTTCGTCCGGTGGCCGGTCCGGGCGAGACGTTTCACCTCTGGCCGAAACCCCGTGGTGACGTGCTGTTACGATTCGCATACTCTTGCGAGGGGGGAATTGCAGGTGCAAGGGGTGGGAGTTCGGTGCTGCGTATCCATGTCTCCGGATGGGATCTTTCCCGGGTGCGGATGGCCTCCGGGCCGGACGCGCTGTGGGAGACCATTCTCAGTTTTCACCGGCTGAGGGACCGGAGGTCTTCCACGGTCTTCGGGAAATGGCGCACCGAAACCCGCCCACGGTTGAGCGGTGAAGTACGTCTGCTGTCCGCGGTGGTCCCGCAGCGCGGCTATTTCCCCGACTTCCTGACCCCTTCCCAGGAGAACTCCGACCCGCTCGGGCTCGATGCCGGAATGGAAGCCGTGCGCGCCACTCCGCCCGACCGCCTCCGCGCCGAGATCGCCCTCCTGGGCGACCCCGGCGCCCGGCGCGCCGCCCGCCTCGACCCCCTGCGCGAGGGCGGCGCCGAGCCCGTGGCCCGCCTCGTCGGCGCCTTACGGGACTACCACCGCGCCGCCGTCGAGCCGTACTGGCCGCACATCCGCTCCGCCGTCGAGGCCGACCGGGCGATCCGGGGCCGCGCCCTCCTGGACGGCGGCGCCGAGGAGCTGCTCGCCACGCTGCCCCCGGTCATCCGGTGGCGGGCGCCTGTCCTGGAGGCGGACTACCCCGTGGACCGCGACCTCCACCTGGACGGGCGCGGACTGCTCCTCCAGCCGTCCTACTTCTGCCGGGGCACCCCCGTCGTCCTGCGCGACCCCCTGCTCCCGCCGGTCCTGGTCTACCCGGTCGCCCACCCCGCCGCCCCCGCCTTCGCCGACCCGGGCCCCTCGCTCGGCCGGCTCCTCGGGCAGACCCGCTCCACGGTCCTGCGGGCCATCGGCGACGGCTGCACCACCAGCGAACTGGCCCGGCGCGCCGGGGTCTCCCTCGCCTCGGCCAGCCAGCACGCCTGCGTCCTGCGCGAGGCGGGGCTCGTCCACACCCTGCGGCACGGCAGCTCCGTCCAGCACACCCTGACCCCGCTGGGCGGCTCGCTGCTGAGGGGAGGGGCGCCGGTCCCGGTTTCGTGAACGTCCCCGCACGGGAAGGATCCGCGGCCGCACCGATGAGTTCCGGGCGCCCCCGGCGTCTACCCGTCGAGAAGCGTGCGACAGAAGCACAGGAAACCAGAGCACCGAGAGAGCGAGACGGCCATGCCTCAGATGATCTTCGTGAACCTGCCGGTCAAGGACCTGGAGACGTCGAGGGACTTCTTCGCGAAGCTGGGCTACTCCTTCAACCCGCAGTTCAGCGACGAGCGCACCGCCTGCCTCGTCATCAGCGACACGATCTTCGCCATGCTCCTCCAGGAGGACCGCTTCAAGGACTTCACCAAGAAGGACATCGCGGACGCCGCCTCGTCCACCGAGGTGATCCTCGCGCTCAGCGCGGACAGCCGCGAGAAGGTGGACGAGCTGGCCGACGCCGCCCTCGCCAACGGCGGATCGCCCGCCAACGAGCCGCAGGACCTCGGCTTCATGTACGGCCGCTCCTTCCAGGACCCGGACCACCACATCTGGGAGGTCGTCTGGATGGACCCGTCCGCCGTCGAGGGCTGAGCCGCGGCGGGCCGGGCTACAGCCCCGGGTACACCACCCCGGTCAGCTGCTCCGAGGCCACCCACAGGCGCTCGCCCGCCACATCGCCGCGTGTCCAGCCCGCCCGCCAGGACGGCCCGGGCGCGCCGCGCCAGCCCAGCACCCGGGGGCCGGTGAACGAGTCGGGTCGCACGCCCGGTGCGGTCGCCGCGTACAGCGTGGGCAGGGCGCCCGCCGACGCCGGCTGGGCGACGACGCGGTTGGCGATGCCCGCGACCCGCTCCGCCGCCCTGCGGTGCTCCATCCTGGCCGCCGCCGTCTGGAGGTTGGTCGAGGCGTAGCCCGGGTGCGCGGCGGCGGCGACCAGTGCGCTGCCGGCCGCCGCGAGCCGCCGGGCCAGCTCGTGGACGAAGAGCAGGTTCGCGGTCTTCGAGCGGCCGTAGGCGGTCCAGCGGCGGTAGTTGCGCTCGCTGTTGAGGTCGCCCATGTCGATGTTGCCCAGGGCGTGCAGCCCGCTGGAGACGGTCACCACCCGGGCGCCCCCGGCGGCCAGCAGTTTCGGCAGCAGCAGCCCGGTGAGCGCGAAGTGCCCGAGGTGGTTGACGCCGAACTGGGTCTCGAAGCCGTCGGCGGTCCGCCCGTACGGAAGGGCCATCACCCCGGCGTTGTTGATCAGCAGGTCGAGCCGGTCCGCCCGGAAGCCCTCGGCGAACGCGCGCACGGAGGACAGGTCGGCCAGGTCGAGCCGGGCGAACTCGACGTCCGCGCCGCGCACCGCGTACCGGATGCGGGCCGCCGCCTCCTCGCCGCGCCGTTCGTCGCGGCAGGCGAGCAGCACCCTGGCTCCGCAACGAGCCAGCTCGCGGGCGGTGACGAGCCCGATCCCGCTGTTGGCCCCCGTCACGACGGCCGTGCGGCCGCTCTGGTCGGGTATGTCGCGCGCGCTCCAGCCGTGGGTCATGGATCAAGCCTACGACCGGGTACGCGGATGGCCGGAAGTACCCGTTCGAGGTACTTCCGGCCGTGGTGGCGGGTCAGTCCGCGCGCACCTCGAAGACCGGCACGGAGACCTCGTCGTCGTCCAGGCAGGCGCCTGTCGCCAGGTCGAAGCGCTGCTTGAGCAGGGGCGACGCGACGAAGGGCTGCCCGCCCTCCGAGCCGACCAGGCCGCGCGAGAGGACGTAGGCCCCGGTGAACGGGTCGCGGTTGTCGATGGCGTACGTCCGCCCCGCCCGGTCCAGGAAGAGCGCGACCTGCCGCCCGTCCGGGAGGAGGGCGGCGACCCCGCGGCCGGGGGTCAGCAGCGAGCGGTCGCACACCGTGAGCCAGCCGTCCCCGGCGGCGAGCCGGACGGTCCGGGTGTCCTGCGCGGTCTCCAGCGTCTGCGTGGTCATCAGGAGGCGGTCCCTTCAAGGGTGCGGATGGCGAGAACCGGGCCCGCGAGGAGGTCCAGGTCCGGCTTGACCTGGTCGCGTTCCGGGACGAACTTCACCGACGGGTCGGGGGCGTCGGGCGCGTTGACGAAGGTGACGAACCGACGCAGCCGCTCGGGGTCGTTGATGGTCTCGGCCCACTCGTCGCGGTAGCCGCGGACATGGTCGGCCATCAGCCGCTCCAGCTCCTCGCAGAGCCCGAGCTTGTCGTGCACGACGACGTCCCGGACGTGTTCCAGGCCGCCCTCGATGCGCTCCAGCCAGGCCGAGGTGCGCTCCAGCCGGTCCGCGGTGCGGATGTAGAACATCAGGAACCGGTCGATCAGCCGGACCAGTTCGGCGTCGGACAGGTCCTGGGCGAGCAGGTCGGCGTGGCGCGGGGTGGCGCCGCCGTTGCCGCCCACGTAGAGGTTCCAGCCGCCGGCCGTGGCGATGATCCCGAAGTCCTTGCCCCGGGCCTCCGCGCACTCCCGGGCGCACCCCGAGACCGCCGACTTCAGCTTGTGCGGGGAGCGCAGTCCCCGGTAGCGCAGCTCCAGGTCGATCGCCATCCTCACGGAGTCCTGCACGCCGTAGCGGCACCAGGTCTGCCCGACACAGGACTTGACCGTGCGCAGCGACTTCCCGTACGCGTGCCCGGACTCGAAGCCGGCGTCGACGAGCCGGGTCCAGATCAGCGGCAGCTGGTCGACGCGGGCACCGAAGAGGTCGATGCGCTGACCACCGGTGATCTTGGTGTAGAGCCCGAAGTCGCGGGCCACCTCGCCGATCACGATCAGCTTCTCCGGGGTGATCTCGCCGCCGGGTATGCGCGGCACGATCGAGTACGAGCCGTTGCGCTGGAGGTTGGCCAGGAAGTGGTCGTTGGTGTCCTGGAGGGCCGCCTGCTCACCGTCCAGGACGTAGCCGCTGGCGCCGACCGTCGGGGCGAGCGAGGCGATGACCGAGCCGACCGTCGGCTTGCAGACCTCGCAGCCGTCGCCACCCCGTGCCTCCTCCCGCCCGTGGGAGTCGAGGAGGTCCCCGTACGAGGTGATGCGCAGGGTGCGCACGATCTCGTACAGCTCGCTGCGGGTGTACGCGAAGCAGCCGCACAGGCCCGCGTCCGCGCTCTGCGGGAGCAGCTGGCCGATCACCTTGACGCAACTGCCGCAGCCGGTGCCCGCCTTGGTGCACTTCTTCACCTCGGGGAGCGTGGTGTGCTCGCAGATCGCGCCCTTGGTGACGTTGTGGCAGGAGCAGATCACCGCCTCGTCGGGAAGCGCGGACGGGCCGAGCGCCACCGGGCCGCCCGCTCCCGCCGGGAGCACCAGCTGCTCCGGGGCGACCGGCAGCACGCTCCCGGTCATCGGGCGCAGCGTGCCGTACTGGTCGGCGTCGCCGACGAGTACCCCGCCCAGCAGGGTGCCGTCCGCCGCCATCACCAGCTTCTTGTAGACGCCGGAGCGGGCGTCCGCGTACACCACGTCGAGGCAGCCCTCGGCGGTGCCGTGCGCGTCGCCGAACGAGGCCACGTCCACCCCGAGCAGCTTGAGCTTGGTCGACAGGTCGGCGCCGGTGAACGCGGCCTCCTTCCCGGCGATCACCTCGGCGGCCGTCAGCGCCATCTCGTACCCCGGCGCCACCAGTCCGTACACCCGGCCGTCCGAGGCGAGCGCGCACTCGCCGATGGCGAAGACCGCCGGGTCGGAGGTCCGGCACTCCTCGTCCACGACGATCCCGCCGCGCTCCCCGACGGCGAGCCCGCACTCCCGGGCCAGCTGGTCGCGCGGGCGCACCCCGGCAGAGAACACCACCAGGTCCGCGGCCAGCGCGGACCCGTCGGAGAGCGCCATCCCGGTCACCGCGCCGTCCTTGTCCGCGGTCACCTCCTGCGTACCGACCCCGGTGTGGACGGTCAGGCCCATGTCCTCGATGGTGCGCAGCAGCGCGGCGCCGCCGCCCTCGTCCACCTGGACCGGCATCAGCCGGGGCGCGAACTCCACCACGTGCGTGTCCAGGCCGAGGCCCTTCAGCGCGCCGGCCGCTTCGAGCCCGAGCAGCCCGCCGCCGACCACCGCGCCGGTCGTCGCGTCCTTCGCGTACTCCTCGATGGCGAGCAGGTCCTCGATCGTCCGGTAGACGAAGCAGCCGGTGCTGTCCTTGCCGGGGACCGGCGGCACGAAGGGGTAGGACCCGGTCGCGAGGACCAGCGTGTCGTACGCGAAGACCTCGCCGGACCGCGCGGTGACCGTACGGGCCGAGCGGTCCACGGCCACCGCCGGGTCGCCGAGCCGCAGTTCGAAGCCGTGCCGCTCCATGAAGCCGTCCTCGACGAGCGACAGCTCGTCCGGGGTCCTCCCCGCGAAGTACGAGGTCAGCTGGACCCGGTCGTAGGCGGCGCGCGGCTCCTCGCACAGGACGACGACCCGGGCGGTCCCGGCGGCGCCGGTGAGACCGCGCTCGGCCAGGGCCTCCAGGAAACGCTGGCCGACCATCCCGTGCCCGACGACCACGAGCGTCGGCACGGCGGCGGGGCCTGAGGTGGGGGCGGTCGGGGGAGTGGACACCGGCATCTCGGGGCCTCCGTCGTCGGTGAGCGGGTTCGGCAGGGCCACAGGCGCCGGGCCTGTGTGCTCATGACCGGAAGCGTGTCCCGGCGGTGTTACCCGGCCGGTTCCCCGCTGTTTCCCGGGAGGAACCTTGCGCTCAGCACCTGCCGAAAAGGTCTGTGAGGCGGTCGGCGGAGGCCGGAAAAGGGGCCTTGTCCTGCGGAAACCTCAGAGTTGGCTCAACTTTCCCGGTGCGGCCCCGGAACGGTTGGACGGTGCGCGCATCCGCTCCATAGGGTCGTGCTCATGCCGGACATCACCCTGACCACCCTCGTCGTGCTGTGCCTCGCCGCCGCCGCGGCGGGCTGGGTCGACGCGGTGGTCGGCGGCGGCGGACTGCTCCTGCTGCCCGCGCTGCTGCTCGGTCTGCCGCACCTGCCGGCCGCGCAGATCCTCGGCACCAACAAGGCGGTCGCCATCGTCGGCACCTCGGGCGCCGCCGTCACCTACGCGCGCAAGGCGCCCGTGAAGGTGGGCACGGCGGTCCGGATCGGGCTCGCGGCCCTGGCCGGGTCGATGACCGGCGCGTTCTTCGCCGCCGGGATCAGCAACGAGGTGCTGCGTCCGGTGATCATGGTGGTACTGCTCGCCGTCGCCGCGTTCGTGATGCTGCGGCCCCAGTTCGGCCGGTCCGCGGGGCAGGGTGTCCCGCCGCCGGTCACCCGGGCCCGCAGGATCACCGCGATCGTCCTGGTGGGCGGCGGCATCGGCCTGTACGACGGGCTGTTCGGGCCCGGTACGGGTACCTTCCTGGTGCTCGCCCTGACCGCGGTGCTCCACCTCGACCTGGTGACCGCGTCGGCCACCGCGAAGATCGTCAACGTCTGCACCAACGCCGGGGCGCTCGCGATGTTCGCGTACCAGGGCCATGTGCTGTGGCGGCTGGCGGCGCTGATGGCGGTGTTCAACCTGGCGGGCGGGCTGCTGGGCGCGCGGATGGCGCTGCGCAAGGGCAGCGAGTTCGTGCGCGGGGTGCTGCTGGTGGTGGTGTTCTCGCTGGTGGCGAAGCTCGGGTTCGACCAGTGGCAGAGCTGAGGTTCAGCGCACGCCCGTGAGGTGGGCGTACGCCACCACGTTCCCCCGGTAGCCGGTCGCCTCGGAGTAGCCGCCGCCGCAGGTGATCAGCCGCAGCGAGGCGTGGGCGGAGGCGCCGTAGACCCGCTGGTCGGGGAAGTCGTCGTTCTCGTACACCTCGATCGCGTCGAGCGTGAAGACGGCGGTACGGCCGTCCTGCCGGTCCACCTCGACGGTGCTGCCCTTCTTCAGTGAGCCCAGGTCGTAGAAGACGGACGGTCCCTCCGCGTTGTCGACGTGGCCGGCGACGATCGCGGTGCCCTTGGCACCCGGCGGGGTGCCGTCCTCGTACCAGCCGACGATGTCCGTGTCCTCGGCCGGCGGCACGTCCAGGCTGCCGTCGGCCCCGAGCCCGAGCCGCATCATCGGCGCGTCGACCCGGATGGCGGGGATCCGGATGCGTACCGGTGCGGAGGGGCGCAGCGGTACGGCGACCGGGGAGCCGGGCAGCAGGGCGGGCCCGGCGGCGAACGCCTGGGCGGCGGCCGGGCCCGGCGGGGTGAGCCGGGTGCCCGCGCCGTTCTGGATCAGCCAGACACCGGCCAGCGCCACGACGACGAGCAGCCAGCCCTTGGCCTTCTGGGACACGGTGGTCCTCCGGGGTACGGAAGCGGGAAACGGTCCCGTCCCGGTGGCGCGGGGCCACCGGGACGGACACCGGGCGGTACGGAGGGGTGGATGCCTCCGTCAGCCGGCGTCCCGCGTGCCGCTCGCCCGGCGACGCAGGAGCCAGGCTCCGCCGACGGCGGCAGCGGCGAGTACGCCGGCTCCCGCCGCGATCTGGGTGGTGTCCGGGCCGACGCTGCCGCCGACGCCGGTCTTCACGTGCCCCGAGGGGGCGGTGGGGGCGGCCGAGGTGCGGTGCCCGGAGGGCGTCTCCCGCCCGGCCCCTGACTCGTCCCGCCCGGTCCCGGTTTCGTCCCGCCCGGACCCGGTCGGGCGCTCGGTGGGCGTGGTGCGGCCGGCCTCGGCGGGAGCGTCCGGGACGAGGCCGGAGCCGGCGGCCTCGGCGTCGAGACCGTCCAGGCCCTCCGTGTCCTCGTCGCCGCCCAGCCCTTCCAGGTCGGAGAAGTCGTACGTGGGCGAGTCGGCGGTCGCCGCGGGGTCCTCGGTGCCCGCCGCCCGGTCCGCGGCCTTCACCTCGATCTCGCCGGTGGCCTTCTTGCCGTTCGCGCAGTCCACGCCGATGCCGTACGACCCGGGCGCGACGCCGCCCGGCACCCGGAAGGAGCCGGCCAGGGCCTCTTCGAGGGAGGCGGGCGCCAGCGGGAACTCCGGGGCGTCCAGCGCGCTCGCGTCGCCGGTGGCGGCGCTGTCACCGCCGCACGCGGTGGTGTCCACGGTCACCGTGGCGCCCGGCACGGCGCTGGCGGGGGTGATCCGCAGGAGCGCCTGCTCGTCCCCGTACGCGGACGGGGCGACGGCTCCGAGGCCGAGAGCGGCGGCGGCCAGGGCCGCGGCGGCGGTGCCGGTCACGAGTCGGGCAGGACGGCGCATGGGGGTTTCCTCCGAACCGGGGGCGCTGACGGGTGTGTCCTGGCTCCGAGCCAACAGCCGCACCGGCCCCCATGCCTGCTGACACCGAGTCAGCTGTCACCCGTCCGGCCCGGCGCGGCCTCCTTGCCGACCGGTGTCGTCGCAGGTCACAGGGGGGACGGTGGGCGAGGTGCACGGTCCGAGGCGCCCTGGTGCCGTTCGGGTGACGGTCCCGCCGACCGATGTGGCGTACCTCACATGCGTGAGCCGCCGCTGAGCGGGAACACGCATCACTACCCCCCACGGGACGGTGTGCACAGCCGCCCCCGGCCGACGGCCCCCTCCGGACCTCTCCCCCCCCTGGGTCCGGAGGGGGCGGGCTGTGTCAGGGGCGCTCCGGCACGGCGGCCGACCACTCGATCACCGGTGGCCGGACGCGGGCGCAGAGCGGCCGTCCCCCGCCGTCCGAGAGCGGGAGCCGGGCGGTGAGGTGCCCCGAGCGCACGGCCGCCGCCAGGACCGCCGGGTCGACGTCGGCGAACATCAGCTTGGCCCGCCGGAACATCGTGAACAGGCCGTCAGCGCCGACCGTGCCCCAGGACAGGTACACGAAGCGCCCGCCGAGCCGGTTCTGCACGTACGGCCCCCGGACCGCGACCCCGTCCGCCTCCGCGGCCGCCGTGCACTCCAGGGTCCAGCGGGCGCCCGGCGCGTCCCCCGGGGTCGGGCCGAGGACTTCGCCGGGGCGGTCCTTGCGCTGGACGCCCACGTGGACGTTCTCGAAGCCGGGGAAGCCGGGCCCGGCCGGGCAGGAGCGGCCGGGCAGGTGTGATCCCTCGATGCGGAGCAGCAGAGGAGCTTCCATGGGTCAGACCGCCTCGTCCGGCGCGCCCTCGTACGCCGCCGCCAGCCGTTCCATCAGCTCGGCGTCGACCGCGAACGCGGTGTCGTCGATCCGGGAGACCGGGGCCATGCCCAGCGCGTTGGTGAGGAACGCCGACCGGAACGCCCCGAGGCCGTCCAGGGTCACGGTCCGGCGCGACGACTCCAGGCCCGCGTCCGGAAGCTCGCGTTCCAGGACGCCCATGGTCACGCCGGACAGGGCCGGGGCCTGCGGCCAGGTGACCGTCGTGCCGTCCCAGAAGCCGATGTTGGCGATCGTCCCCACCGAGCCGTCGGGCAGGGTCAGGAGCGCGTCGTCGAAGCCGGCGCGGCGGGCCAGGTCCGCGTAGTAGATCTGGCCGAACTCGCCGGGCCGCTTGAGGTGCGCGGCGGTCCGCGCGAACGGGACGGACTTCAGGGCCTTGGGCCCCGAAGGCATCCCGCCCGGCTCCCGGACCGTCACCATCACCGTCGTCGTGGCGCTCCCCGGCGGCAGATACCCGTGCACCCGCACCGAGGCGTCCGCCCTGCCGGCGTTCTCCAGTGCGTGCCGGACCAGCCGGCGCACCAGGTCCCCGTCCAGCGGGAGGCGGAACAGCTCGCGGTTGGCCGCGTCCAGCCGGGCCAGGTGCAGATCCAGGCCGCGCACCCGGCCCTCGCGTACCTGCATCGCGGTGAAGTGGCCGTAGTTGAAGAAGAGCGCCCGGCGCAGATCGTCCTCGGTGGCGGGCCGGCCGTCGAACTCGGCGTACGGGAGGGCCGCCGCTGCTGGAGTCGTCATGCGGCCACGGTAGGCGGCCGCCGCCACTCGGCGGGAGGCCCGTTCCTGTCCGCGCTTGACCTCAACCATGGTTGATGTACGAACGTCTTCGCCATGGACCTCGACACCGCGGAATCCACCGCCACCACCCTGCCCGAGACCGCCCCCCTGAAGGTGGCCGTCATCCTCGCCAGCAACCGCGAGGGCCGGTTCGCCCCGGTCATCGCCGACTGGTTCCTCGCCCACACCGACGCCCATCCCGCGATCGGGACGGACGTGGTCGACGTCGCCGGCCTCGACCTGCCGACCGCCCTCTCCTTCCGTCCGGAGCCCGCGGCCAGGGAGGTGCTGGCCGGGGTATCGGCCCGGCTGGCCGAGGCGGACGCCTTCGTCGTCGTCACCCCCGAGTACAACCACTCCTACCCGGCGCCCCTGAAGAACCTCATCGACTGGCACCGCGACGAGTGGCAGGCCAAGCCCGTCGCGTTCGTCTCCTACGGCGGGGTCTCCGGCGGACTGCGCGCGGTCGAGCACCTGCGCCAGGTCTTCGCCGAGCTGCACTCCGTCTCGATCCGCGACACCGTCTCCTTCCACAACGCCGGTGCCCAGTTCGACGACGAGGGCAGACACCGCGACCCGGCCGGCCCGGACGCCGCCGTGAAGACGCTGCTCGACCAGCTCGTCTGGTGGGGCCGCGCCCTGCGGGACGCGAAGCGGGCCCACCCGTACGGCGGCTGATGGCGCGGCGGGAGGCGGGGCCCCACAATCGGGAGGGAACCGCCGACCGCTGCGAGAAGAGGACGAAGTGACGACGACGCCGGCATGGCTGACCGTACTGACCACGACGGACAGCGAGGAGAAGGCCAGGGCGCTGGCGCGGGGAGTGGTCGAGGCGCGGCTCGCCGCGTGCGTGCAGATCTCCGCGCCCGTCACCTCCGTCTACCGCTGGCAGAACGCCATCGAGGCCGCCGAGGAGTGGCAGCTGTTCTGCAAGACGACGGCCGAGCGGTACGAGGAGCTGGAGGCCCACCTCCAGGAGGCGCACGACTACGACACCCCGGAGATCATCGCCCTGCCGGTCCTCCGGGGCAGCGCCCGCTACCTGGGCTGGGTCTCCGCCGAGACGGCCCCGGTCACCTCGGTCTGAGCCCCCGTCAGCGGGAGGCCGCCGCCAGCGCGTCGTCCACGCCCCGTTCCCGGGGGCCCAGGAAGTGCGGGTCCGGCTCGAACAGGGCGTCGAGCGCCGCCTTGCCCGCCGCGAACACCTCCCGCGTCCCGCCGTAGTACCAGGTGGCGTCGTGCTTCGCGTCCACCCCGACCCCGTACGCGTCGATCCCCGCCGCCCGGCACAGCGCGATGGCCCGGCGGATGTGGAAGCCCTGGCTCACCAGCACCGCCCGGTCCACGCCGAAGATCTTCTTCGCTCGCACGCACGAGTCCCAGGTGTCGAACCCCGCGAAGTCGCTGACGATCCGGTCGTCCGGCACGCCCTTCCCGACCAGGAACGCCCGCATCGCGTCCGGCTCGTCGTACTCCGCACGGCTGTTGTCGCCGGTCACCAGGAGGACCTCCACCTTGCCGTCCCGGTAGAGCGCGGCGGCCGTCCGCAGCCGGTTCGCCAGGTACGGGGACGGCTTCCCGTCCCACAGCCCCGCCCCGAACACCACCGCGACCTCCCGGGCGGGCACGTCCTCGACGGTCCTGATCCGGGCATCGGCCACCACATGCAGCCAGGCCGCCGGGGCGAGGGCCAGCACACACGCGGCCATCAGCCCCTGCACGGCCCGCCGCCGCCCCCGCCGGGTCCTCGGCAGCCGGGGCCGCAGCCGGCGGGCGGCCCTCAGCGGCCCGGTGCCCCGCACCCGTTCACTCCCCGGCGTCCGCCGCATCCGTGCCCTCACGCGCCCCGCCCTCACTCGTCCACCCCCGCCTCAGGGGTCCGACCGCCCCCGTCCTCCTGGACGATCCGACGGCCGAAAGGGTTCTCCATCCGGCCCGCACGGTCCGCGTACCATCGGGCGATGTCGCTTCCACGGTTGATCGCCTCCGATCTCGACGGCACCCTGCTGCGCGGTGACGGCTCGCTCTCGCCCCGCACCCTGCGCGCCCTGCGCACCGCCGAGGAGGCCGGGACGGAGATCGTCATCGTGACCGCCCGGCCGCCGCGCTTCGTGGACCGGCTGGCCGAGGCCACCGGCCTCGTGGGCACGGCGGTGTGCAGCAACGGGGCCCTCGTCTACGACATGGCGAGCCGCAGCGTCGTCTCCTCGCAGATGCTGTCCCTGCCCGTCGCCCGGCAGGTCGCCACCTCCCTCGCCGCGGCCGTCCCCGGCGTCGGCTTCGCCCTGGAGACCGGCAACCAGGTCCTCTACGAACCCGCCTACCGGCTGCGCCTGTCCGAGGACGAGGGCGCCGAACTCCCGGTGGCCTCCCTCGCCGAACTGTGGCTCACCGACGCCCCCGTCACCAAGCTGCTCGCCTGGTCGGAGCAGCTCGACGCGGACACCCTGCTCGCCGCCGCCCGCCAGGGGGCCGGCGACACCGTCCAGCTGACCCACTCCGGCGGGCGCGGGCTGCTGGAGATCAGCGCGCCCGGCGTCACCAAGGCCGGCGCGCTCGCGGTGCTCTGCGCGGAGCGGGGCATCGACGCGGCGGACGTCATCGCGTTCGGCGACATGCCCAACGACCTCACCGTCCTCGCCTGGGCCGGTACGGGCTACGCCATGGCCAACGCCCACCCGGCGGTGCTGGCCGCCGTGCCGACGCACGCCCGGACCAACGAGGAGGACGGGGTGGCCCAGGTCATCGAGCACCTGTTCGCGATGCGGGGGAGGGGCTGAGGGAGCGCCGGGTCTCCTGGCCGCCGCGGCTTTCCCGTGAGGCGACGGAAAACGCCCGTGACGGTCATGCAACGCCCCGGCAACACGCGTCCGCCACCATCTCCCCATGCACCGCGTCCGGCACCTCCCCGCGCACCCCCCGGCCCTCCACGCCCCCGCCCTGGTCGCCGTCGCCCACGGCAGCCGGGACCCCCGCACCCCGCACACTGTGGCCGCACTCCTGGACCGGGTCCGCGAACTGCGCCCCGGGCTCGACGTCCGCCTCGCCCACATAGAGCTCAACGCGCCGCTCCTGCCGGACGCCCTGCACGCCCTCGGCGCCGGCGAGGCCGTCCTCGTACCGCTGCTGCTCGGGCGCGGGCACCACGTCAAGCACGACATCCCCGCGTCCGTCGCGGCCGCCCCCGCCCTGCGGGCCCGGGTCGCCGCGCCGCTCGGGCCGCATCCACTGCTGGTGGAGGCGTTGCACGACCGGCTCACCGAGGCCGGGTGGCACGCTTCGGACCGGGGGAACCGCGACAGCGCCGTCGTCCTCGCCGCCGCCGGGTCGCGCGACCCCGAATCGGCGGCCGACGCCCGGCACACCGCGCTGCTGCTCGGGGAACGGCTCGGCGGCGTGCCCGTCGTGCCCGCCTACGCCTCCGCCGCCTCGCCCACCGTGCCCGCCGCCGTG
>NZ_JAAGNI010000014.1 GCF_010550605.1 Streptomyces sp. SID9727 | reverse complement strand
CGTCGAGGGCGCGGGCGGTGGCGCGGCGTTCGGGGCCGTCGCGGCGGACGAGCGCGGGGGCGACGACGGCGACGAGCCAGGCGACGGCACCCGCGCCGAGGGTCAGGGCGAGGTGGCCGGGCACCTGGGCGAGCGTCTGGGGGACGAACAGGGCGGCGGAACTGACGAAGGTGAAGATCACCGGTCCGGGCGGCCCGATCCGGGTCGCGTCGCAGAGGAGCTTCTGGCCGGCGGCCAGGAGCGCGCCGACGGCGATGAGGACGGCGGCCGATCCGGTGAGCGAGGCGACGACGAGGGCGGCGCCGAGGCCGGCGGTCATCCCGAGGACGACCCCGGCGACGGTGCCGGCGCGCCGGGCGTACGGGAGGCTGTGGCCGTACAGCGCACAGAGCGATCCGGCCATCGTGTACATCACCAGGTCGAGCCGGCCGAAGGCCAGGAGCACCAGGTTGGGTATCGCGGTGGCCACGACGACGCTGGTGGCGGGCTTGAACCACATGTCGGACGGCCGCGCCAGGCGCAGCGGACCGGTCAGCGGGAGCCTGCGGACGGCGGACCTGGGGGACCTGATGGTTGTATCGCTCACTCATTTACTTTAACAGGTATTACACAAGTAAAACACTTGGAGCGAAACCAGGCCCCGGACACGGCGCCGCCCGCGCCCCTCGGACGAGGGGCGCGGGCGGTCGGGCGTACGGGGCCGGGCTCAGCCCAGGCCGCGGGCGTCCTGCTTGAGGGCGGTGTCCACGGTCAGGGCCGTCGCCACCACGAGGCTCAGGAGCGGCTCGGGCAGCTGGTAGTGGATCTGGAGGACATAGTTGTCCGCCGTCGTGAACAGCGTCTTCGCGAGCCCTTCCCAGGTCTTGGTGATACGGGCGATCTCCTGATCGTTGTGGTCGACGATCGCGAAATTCCAGGCGCGCCAGTTCTCGGCCTTGATCGCGCCGATCTGCTGCCCGCCGGCCATGATCGCGAAGTTGATCTTTCCGATGGCGTTCTGCTGGACGATCTCGCCGACCGGCTGACCGTCGGGGCGCTCCACGACGACCCGGGACTTGATGAACTTCGCGGGGCGGGTCAGCAGCAGCTGCGGCTGCCCGTACGCGTCGCGGATCTCCAGGCGGTGGGTGAGGTACTGGTCGATGCTGGTCAGGAACCGCAGCACCTTGCGCAGGGAGCCCTGGCCGACCTGGACGACCGAGCCGATGGTGTTGCCGTGCTGGTCGAAGACGCTGTACTCGTTCGTCACCTCGATCAGCTTGGCCTTCTGGTTCACGACCAGGACCTGCTGATCGAAGAGCGAGCCACCGGGGGCACCGCCCTGCGGGTGCTGCGGCGCACCCTGCTGGGGGACGGCCGCGGGCCGCTGCGGCGCCGCCTGCTGCTGGGGCACCCGGGCCTGCGGCTGCGACTGCGCGGGGGCCTGGGCCCGATCGCCCGCGGGGTGGGTGTGCTCCGTCCACTGGGAACCGTCCCAGTAGCGCAGCAGCTGAAGGTCGCCGTGCGGATCGGGATACCAGCCCGCAGATACGTTCGAGTGCGTGGTCACCGGGGCACACTATCCCGCCATGGCCGGAATCGAACTGCTCGTCTGCGGATCCACAGGTTCACCATCTCTCCCGCGCACTGCTTGAAACTTCAACGCGCCGCGTACGATGTGCGGGATGAACAGGGTGAGCGAGGGGGCGGAGCGGCTGCGCGGCACCGGTGCGCCGGTCGTGCTCGCCTGGCTGTTCGTCCTGGTCGCACTCGTCTCGTGCTGTGCGCCGCAGTCCGTACGCCCTCACGCCTCCCCCGAGTTCGCCCCCGCCTCGGCCCTCGCGACACCGACCGGCCTCACGGTGGTCCGGGTCGTGGTGGCCGACGCACCGGGCGACCGGGGCGTGGGTGATTCCTGCCACGGCGCCTCGCCGCATTCGGCGCCCGTCGTGCTGCCCGCCCAGCCGGGCCCGGCGGCGGTCCCCTCGACGGCCGTGGCGCTTCTCCCGCACCGCCCCCTGACCGGCGGCGGGACGATCCGGGGCCCCTCCAACGACGCGGTCGGCGAGGTCGACCCCCTGCGCCTTCAGGTTCAGCGGACCTAGGACGGCCGGAGACGCCCCGTGCCCGTTCCCGGGTGCGGCGCCTCCCCCTGCCGTACGCAGTCCGTCTCACGCCCCCATGAACCCGAGGACCCGCCATGGCTTCCGCCGACCAGCAGAACACCCGCAAGCAGAACAACCCCGCCGCCGCCCGCCGCGCCAAGCTGGAGGAGGCCCGCCGTCAGGAGCGGGCCCGTGAGCGCCGCTCCCGCGTCATCACGCTCGCCGTCGGCGTGCTGGTGGTCGCCGGCCTCGTCGTCGGGGGCGGTTATCTGATGAACGCGGCCGATGAACAGGACAAGGCCGAGGCGGAGGCCAGGACCTCGCCCGTCACCGGTGAGAAGAGCTGGGACAAGCTCACGCAGAACCATGTGGAGAAGACGGTCGACTACCCGATGAACCCGCCGGTCGGCGGCGACCACAACCCGGTCTGGATGAACTGCGACGGGGACGTCTACACCCAGTCGATACCGAAGGAGAACGCCGTCCACTCGCTGGAGCACGGCGCGGTGTGGGTCACCTACACCAGCAAGGCGAAGCCCGCGGACGTCGAGAAGCTGAACGCGCGGGTGTCGTCCACGCCGTACTCGCTGATGAGCCCGGTCGAGGACCAGGCGGCGCCGCTCATGCTCAGCGCCTGGGGGAAGCAGCTCACGGTGAAGAGCGCCACCGACGCCCGCGTCGCGCAGTTCTTCACCAAGTACGTGCAGGGCCCGCAGACGCCGGAGCCGGGCGCCGCCTGCACCGGCGGGATCGCCAAGTGACGGCCGCCCCGCGCACCTCGCGGCCCCTGGTGCTGGCCGGTGGGGCGGTGCTGCTGCTGGCGCTCGCCCTGATCGCGCTGACCTTCGTACGTCCTTCGACGTCGGCGCCCGCGGCTGCGGCTTCCGCCTCCGCGCCGGCCGAGTCCTCGGCCGACGTGGGGTTCGCACGCGATATGGCGGTCCACCACCAGCAGGCGGTCGAGATGTCGTTCATCGTCCGCGACCGCACCTCGGACGAGGCGGTGCGCCGGCTGGCGTTCGACATCATCAACACCCAGGCCAACCAGCGCGGCATGCTCCTGGGATGGCTGGAGATGTGGGGACGGGCGAAGAGCTCCCCCGGACCGCCCATGGCCTGGATGGGGCACACCTTCACCCCGAGCGGTGACGGCGCGCTGATGCCCGGAATGGCCACCGACGCCGAACTGGACGCGCTGCGGAAGGCCAAGGGCAGGGACGCGGAGATCCTGTTCCTGAAGCTGATGACCGCGCACCACAAGGCCGGCGCGGAGATGGCGCAGGCGGCGGCCTCCGCGGCGAGGACCGAGGAGATCAGGAACCTGGCGTCGGGCATGGCCCTGGCCCAGAAGTCGGAGATCGCGCTCATGGCCGACATGCTCGAGGAGCGCGGGGCGTCCGCCCCCTGAGACGAACCGGGCCCCGCCGTCGCGCGGGGCCCGGTTCGTCCGGATCGCGACCGTACTGGCGTACGGAATCACATAGGCTCAGGTCCGATATGAAGAGCAACCTCACTCCGCTGGGGCCCAAGGCCGACAAGGACACCGTCCGGCGCAGCAACCTGAGCCTCGTCCTGCGGGCCGTCCGCGACGAGGGCGAGGGCGAGGCGACCCGGGCCGGTGTCGCCGCGCGCGTGGGGCTGACCCGGGCCGCCGTGTCCTCACTGGTCGAACAGCTGCTCGAAACCGGGTTCCTGACCGAGTCCGGCAAGACCTTCAGCGGGCAGGCCGGCCGCCCCGGGACCGCCCTCAAGACGGCCCGCACCGGACCGGCCGGGCTCGGGGTCGAGGTCAACATCGACTACGTGTCGGTGTGCGTGGTCGACCTGGCCGGCACCGGCCGCGTCCGCCTCACCGAGCACCTGGACAACCGGGGCACCCCGCCCGCCGAGGTGCTGGCACGGGCGGCCCGGATCGCCGCGCGCACCCTGGACTCGGCGCGGGAGCAGGAGCTGCACCCGGTCGGCGTGGCCCTGGCGCTGCCGGGCCTGGTCTCGGGCGGCGCGGTGCGCCAGGCCCCGAACCTGGGCTGGAACCAGGTCCCGGCCGAGGAGCTGTTCGCCGCCGCGCTCACCGCCGAGCACCCGGGCCACCAGGAGCTACCGGTCCGCTCGGAGAACGAGGCGAACCTGGCGGCCCTGGCCGAGCTGTGGTTCGGCGGCCTGGAGCGCATCCGCAGCTTCCTCTACCTGACCGGTGAGATCGGCGTGGGCGGTGCGCTGGTGATCGACGGGGAGCTGCTGCGCGGGGCGCACGGCTTCGCCGGGGAGATCGGCCATGTGGTGGTGGACCCGAGCGGTCCGCAGTGCCGGTGCGGTTCGCGCGGCTGCCTGGAGCAGTACGCGGGACAGGCGGCGCTGCTGCGGGCGGCCGGGGTCGACGGGGGCGGCGGGCTCGGCGTCGCGGAGCTGGAGAAGCGGGTGCGAGCGGGCGACGAGCGGGCGGTCGGCGCGGTCGCGGAGGCCGGGCGGATGCTGGGGCGCGTGCTCTCGGGCGCGGTCAATCTGCTGGACCCGGACGCGGTGGTGCTCGGCGGGATCTACCGGAACCTGATGCCGTGGCTGGCCGCGCCGGCCGACGGGGAGCTGACGGGCCGGGTGGTGTCCGGGCTCTGGGCACCCGGCGGGGGCAGGCTGCGCGCGTCGTCGGTCGCGGGTGACGCGGCGCGGGGCGCGGCGGCGCTGGTGATGACCGATGTGCTGGCCGACCCGGTGGCGTACGCGCGTCCGGCGATGGCCTGACACACAGGGAAAGGGGGGCGGACGCCTCGCGCGTCCGCCCCCCTTGGTGCCCGTCGTGTCAGCGGACGCCGAGCAGGTGGTCCATCGCCAGCTGGTCCAGGGCCTCGAACGCCATGCCGCGCTCGGCCGCCGCGTCCACGTCGAACTCCTCGAACGCGGAGCGGTCGGCGAGCAGGCCGGCCACGCCGTCCTCGGCGGTGCGCTGGGCCAGCTCGTCCAGGCGGGAGGCGCGCAGGGCGTCCTGGACGGCCGGGTCGGCGCGGAAGGCGGCGGCGCGCTCCTTGAGGATCAGGTAGTTGCGCATGCAGCCGGCGGCGGAGGCCCAGACACCGTCGTAGTCCTCGGTGCGCGGCGGCTTGAAGTCGAAGTGGCGCGGGCCGGCGTAGTCGGAGTTCTCCAGGAGGTCGACCAGCCAGAACGCCTGGCGCAGGTCGCCGGCGCCGAAGCGGAGGTCCTGGTCGTACTTGATGCCGGACTGGCCGTTGAGGTCGATGTGGAAGAGCTTGCCGGCCCACAGGGCCTGGGCGATGCCGTGCGGGAAGTTCAGCCCGGCCATCTGCTCGTGCCCGACCTCCGGGTTGACGCCGACCATCTCGGGGCGCTCCAGGCGCTCGATGAAGGCGAGGGCGTGGCCGATGGTGGGGAGGAGGATGTCGCCGCGCGGCTCGTTCGGCTTGGGCTCGATGGCGAACTTGAGGTCGTAGCCCTGCTCGGTGACGTAGTCGCCCAGGAGGTCGAAGGCTTCCTTCATGCGGTCGAGCGCGACGCGGATGTCCTTGGCGGCGCCGGACTCGGAGCCCTCCCGGCCGCCCCAGGCGACGTAGGTGGTGGCGCCCAGCTCGACGGCCAGGTCGATGTTGCGCATGGTCTTGCGCAGGGCGTAGCGCCGGACGTCCCGGTCGTTGGCGGTGAAGGCGCCGTCCTTGAAGACGGGGTGCGTGAAGAGGTTCGTCGTGGCCATCGGGACGACGAGACCGGCCGCGTCGAGCGCCTGGCGGAATCGCTTGACGATGCCCTCGCGCTCGGTGTCCGAGGAGCCGAAGGGGATCAGGTCGTCGTCGTGGAAGGTCACGCCGTACGCGCCCAGCTCGGCCAGGCGCTGGACGGAGTCGACCGGGTCGATCGCGGTGCGCGTCGCGTCACCGAAGGGGTCGCGGCCCTGCCAGCCCACGGTCCACAGGCCGAAGGTGAACTTGTCCTCAGGGGTCGGTGCGAAGCGTTCCGTCATGGTGGTGCCGCCTTCGGGGCCGTGGGTCCGCAGCCGGTCGGGCGGCCGAACCTCAATTTGTTCACTGTCATGACTAATCATGCACGGGCAGCCCCGGCGCCGTAAAGCCCCCGGGGCCGAGAGGTCGGCGCGCCGCTCCGGCGAACCCGGAACCAGGCCTGTTCCGGACGGGTTCGATCACGTAATTTGTTTTGCGTACGATCAAATACATCAGCGAATGAGGTCAGCCATGCCGCCGCATACCGTCGTCATCGGTGTGGACAGCTCCACCCAGTCCACCAAGGCGGCGTTCACCGACACCGCCACCGGCCGGCTGCTCGCCGTCGGCCGCGCTCCGCACGTGGTCACCGGCGAGGGCGGTGCGCGCGAGAGCGACCCCGAGGTCTGGTGGCAGGCCCTGCGCGACGCGGTCGCCGCCGGGCTGAAGGAGTCCGGGACCGCCGCGACGGACGTGGTGGGCATCGCGGTCGCCGGCCAGCAGCACGGCCTGGTCGTCCTGGACGCCGAGGGCCGCCCGCTGCGCCCGGCCCTGCTGTGGAACGACACCCGGTCCGCCCCGCAGGCCGCCGCCCTCACCGCCGCGCTCGGCGGCCCCGACGCCTGGACCGCGCGCACCGGCTCCGTCCCGGTGGCCGCGATGACCGCGTCGAAGTGGCAGTGGCTGCGGGAGAACGAGCCGGAGACCGCCGAGGCCGCCGCCGCGGTGCGCCTGCCCCACGACTTCCTCACCGAGCGGCTGTCCGGACGGGCCGTCACCGACCCGGGCGACGCCTCGGGCACCTGCTGGTACTCCACCGCGACCGGCGCCTACGACCCCGAACTCCTCGCGCTCATCGGCCTCGACGCGGCACTGCTCCCCGAGGTGGCGCCGAGCGGCGGGGCCCGGATCGGTTCGCTGACGGACGCCGCCGCCGAGGCCCTGGGCCTGCCCGCCGGGATCGCCGTCGCGGCGGGCACCGGGGACAACATGAGCGCCGCCGTCGGGCTCGGCCTGGGCGGCGGCGGACTCCTGGACCACCCGGTGCTGAGTCTGGGCACCTCGGGCACGGTCTTCGCGGCATCCCGGACCAGGCCCGCCTCGGCCGCGCTCTCCGGGTTCGCGGCGGCGGACGGTACGTACCTGCCGCTGGCCTGCACCCTCAACTGCACGCTCGCCGTGGACAAGGTGGCGGCGCTGCTCGGCCTGGACCGCAATGACGCGGCGCCGGGCGGCGAGGCGGTCCTGCTGCCCTACCTGGACGGCGAGCGCACACCGGACCTGCCCACGGCGGCCGGCCTCCTCACCGGACTGCGGCACGACACGACCCCGCAGCAACTGCTCGGCGCCGCCTATGAGGGCGCGGTGGTGACCGTGCTGCGGGCGCTCGACGAGCTGTCGCGGGCCTGCGGTCTCGACCCGGCGGACCCCGAGGTGGCGGGCCGTCCGCTGCGCCTGATCGGCGGCGGCGCGCAGGGGCGCGTGTGGGTGGAGACCGTACGGCGGCTGTCCGGGCGGCCGGTGATCGTGCCGGGCGCCGGGGAGCTGGTGGCGCTCGGAGCGGCGGCGCTCGCGGCTTCGGCGGCGACGGGGGCGGACCCGGTCGCGGTCGCCGCCGGCTGGGAGACCGGCGCCGACCTGCTCCTGGAGGCGGTGGAGCGGGACCTGGCGGCGTGGGACCGGGTCACCTCCGTACTGGAGCGGGCGGCGGGTCCGCTGCTCGGCGGAGAGCGCCCCGCCTGACCGGTCATCACGTTGCCGCTGTGCGCGCGCACAGCGGCAACCGGCCGTTTTGGATAGCGAACTGATGTTCACTAGTATCCGGCGATGATCATAAGAAGAAGGCTGACGGCCGGGGTGGGCATCCTGCTCGCCACCCTGACCGCCGGGCTCGGCTCGGCGCTGCCCGCGTCGGCCGACGAAACCCCCACGAAAGCCTCCCCCAAGGTCGAGCTGGTCCTCGACGTCAGCGGTTCCATGCGGACCCGCGACATCGACGGCCAGTCCCGGATGAGCGCGGCGAAGCACGCGTTCAACGAGGTCCTGGACGCGGTGCCGGAGCAGGTGCAGCTCGGCATCCGCACCCTCGGCGCCGACTATCCGGGCGACGACCGCAAGGTGGGCTGCAAGGACACCAAGCAGCTGTACCCGGTCGGCCCGCTGGACCGCACCGAGGCGAAGACCGCCGTCGCCACGCTCGCCCCCACCGGCTGGACCCCGATCGGCCCCGCGCTGCTCGGCGCCGCCGACGACCTGGAGGGCGGCGACTCCACCCGCCGGATCGTGCTGATCAGCGACGGCGAGGACACCTGCGGCCCGCTCGACCCGTGCGAGGTCGCCCGCGACATCGCGGCGCGCGGCATCCACCTGGTCATCGACACGCTGGGCCTGGTGCCCAACGCGAAGATCCGCCAGCAGCTGACCTGCATCGCCGAGGCCACCGGCGGCACGTACACGGCCGTCCAGCACACCGACGAACTGTCGGGCCGCGTGAAGCAGTTGGTGGACCGCGCGGCGGAGCCCGTGGTCACCCCGGTCGCCACGAAGGGCGCCGACAGCTGCACGGACGCACCCGAGCTGAAGCCGGGCCTCTACACCGACCGCGAGAAGTTCGCCGAACACCGCTGGTACAAGGTCGAGCTGCTGGCGGGGCAGGAACTGCGCGCCTCCGTCAGCGTGTTCGCCGACCGCGCCGTCAACAACGACTACGGGATGCTGCTGCGCGCGGTGACCACGCACGGCCGTGAGATCGTCCGGGGCTCCGAGTCCGGGACGGGACGCACCGACGCCATCTCGTCCGGGCTGCGCTACCCGAAGCCCGAGCAGGACGACGACGACGCCAAGCCGGCCGCGGAGACCGTCTGCCTCCAGGTCAGCAACTCGTTCTCGGCCCCGGCTTCGGTGAAGACCACCCCCGGCATGCCGCTGGAACTGACCGTCGACGTGGTGGACGCCCCCGACGAGGCGGCGGACGTCGCCGCGTTCGGCCTGGGCCACGGCTGGTGGCTGCTGGGCCTGCTCACCCTGACCGGCCTGATCGTGGGTCTGCTCTTCGGCTGGATCTCGCGCTGGCGCATCGCCGTCTGGAGGACTCGCTGATGTCCCGTACGAGACGTGCGCTCGCGGGCGCGCTGCTGACCGGCCTGACCCTGCTGACCGGTGCGTCGGCCGCCGCCGCCGACGACGCGTCGCCGAGCCCGAGCGCTTCCGGTGACGCCTCGGGTCCCACGGAGGCCGGCACCACCTTCCGTACCGCCACGGCGATCCAGCAGGGCGAGACCGCCACCGCCGGGGCGTCCACCGGCGACTACCTGTACTGGGTCTTCCCGGCCGACGCCGGGCAGCGCGCCACGGTGACCGCAAAGGTCACCCTGCCCGAGAGCGCCGCCCGGCACGGGGCGCAGACCTGGCAGGTCGACGTGTACGACGGGCTGCGCCGCCGCCAGGCGTGCATGTACGGCAAGCAGACCGGTACCGCCGCGGCCGACGCCGCCACGGTGGAGCTGACCTGTGTGCTGCGTACCGTCCGGGCCAACGCCGAGCCGTGGGCCAACGACCCGCTGCCGGGCAGCTACTACGTACGCCTCACGGTCGTGAATCTGGCCCAGAACGACCTCGGTCTGCCGGTCCGCACCGAGGTGGAGGTGAACTCGAAGGACCAGGGCGGGTCCTCCGACGTGGACGGCAGCCTGTCGAAGCCGCTGGTCCCGGGGGTCTCCTCGGCCGAGCAGGCTTCGGACGACGGCACGGACGCCTCCGCCGAGCCGGCCGCGCTCGCCGGCGAGCCCGAGGACGGCTGGTACTCCGGCTGGTGGACCAGCCGCTGGCTCTGGACGGCCGGCGGCGGCCTGCTCGCCGCCCTGGCGGGCGTCTTCGGCTACACGGTGACCCGCGGCCGCGGCCGCCCGTCCCACGTGCCGCCGGGCGCCTGACGGGAGGGCCGGGGCCGGGCGGGCGCGGGCCCGCCCGGCCCCGGCGCGTTCACGAGGGAGCGAACGCCCCCGCCGCCCCGAAGGCCAGCGCGGCGAAACGGTCGCCCATGCGGAGGTGGGTGGCGGCGTCCGGGTGGAGGGCGTCGGGAAGGGGGAGCTCTTCCGCGTCCGCCTCGCCGTACAGCTCGCGGCCGTCCAGGTAGTGCAGGTGCGGGTCGTCGGCGGACCGCCGTTCCACCAGGCGGGCCAGTTCGTCGCGGATGACGCGGAGCGTCAGCTTGCCGGTGGCACGGCCCTCGGGGTCGCCCATCGCCGCGAAGCGGACCCGGCCCTCGCCGAGCCGGCTGAAGTCGGGGACGCTGGGCCCGGGGGTGTCCTCGTGGATGGGGCACAGCACGGGTGAGACCACCAGGAGCGGGGTGTCCGGGTGGCCCTCGCGCACGGTGTCGAGGAAGCCGTGCACCGCCGGGGCGAAGGCGCGCACACGCATCACGTCGGCGTTCACGAGGTTGATGCCGATCTTGACGCTGATCAGGTCCGCGGGGGTGTCCCGCATCGCGCGGGCCGTGAACGGGTCGAGCAGGGCGCCGCCGCCGAGGCCCAGGTTGACCAGTTCGACGCCGCCGAGCAGCGCCGCACGCGCGGGCCAGGTCGTGGTGGGGCTCGCGGCGTCGGAGCCGTGGCTGATCGAACTGCCGTGGTGCAGCCACACCGCGCGGCGGGAGTCCGGGACGGCCGTGACGGGCGCGTCGGTGCGCAGGGCGGCGACCTCGGTGCGCTCGTTGTACGGCAGCCAGACCTCGACGTGCTTCTCGCGGTCCGCGAGCCCGTCGAACCGTACGGACCCGACCGGCCCGGCGCTGAAGCGCGTCGCCCCGGTCGTCATGTCGACGTCGAGGACGTTGCCGCCGCTCGCCGGCCCCTGCGCCGCGAGGACGCCGTCCACCAGCAGGTCGTACAGCCCACCGGGCCTCGGCGGGACGCCCTGGTAGACGGTGCGGGTGCGACGCGCCACCAGCTCGACCACCGTGGCCCGGGTCCGGAAGACCAGTCGTACGCCGGAGGGCTGCGCCTCCGCCAGGGCGATCTGGCCGTCCGGTGCCTGGGCACGGGCGGCGGCGGGAAGCCGGTGCGGGAGAAGCCCGGCGTCGGTGCGCTCCACGTCGAGCGCGCCGCGCAGCAGGGCGGTGGTGACGGGGGTGGTGAACGGAAGGGGTGCGGGCGGGTCGGTGCTCATGGCTCCACCTGAGGTCTCGGGGTGCGGTCCGGCGGCGTTACGCCTGCCCCGGCGGAGGCCAGTTGCGCAGGAGGGCGTCCAGCGCGTCCAGCGTGCGGGTCCAGGACTCCTGCGCGTCGGGGGCGCTGTGGCTGAACCCGCCCTGGGCCTCCAGGCTGACGAACCCGTGGAAGACACTGCCGAGGAGCCGTACGGCATGCGTCTGGTCCGGCTCGGTCAGGTCGTAGCCCCGCAGGATGGCCCGGGTCATCCGCGAGTGCCGCCGGCCGGCACTGGCGGCCGCCGCTTCGGGATCCAGCGTCATCTGGGCCGCCGCGTACCGGCCGGGATGCTCACGGGCGTAGTCCCGGTACACGTCGCCGAAGGCGCTCAGCGCGTCCTTGCCGGCCCGCCCCGCGAGCGCGGCGGCGCCCCGGTCGGCCATCTCCTCCAGGGCGAGCAGCGCGATCCTGGTCCGCAGGTCCTGGGAGTTCTTCAGGTGCGAGTAGAGGCTCGCGACCTTGACGTCGAACCGCCGGGCGAGCGCCGAGACGGTCACCCGGTCGAAGCCGGCCTCGTCCGCCAGCTCGGCGCCCGCCCTGGTCAGGCGTTCGACGGTCAGACCCGCGCGCACCATGGTCGCCTCCTCGTCCGGGGACGGCCATCATGCTCCTGCCTAATGGTTTTAGGCAAATGGGGAGAGCCACAAGGAAAACGGGACGCGGGGCGGCGGGGACCCCCTCCCCGCCGCCCCGCCGGTGTGCGGGTGTCAGCCGGCCGGGACCGAGACGGTGCCCGTGCCCTCCGCCGCCGCTCCCGTCGCCTCGGCCACCACGCGGTACGGGCGGTCGATGCGCTCGGAGGTCACCGTGAGGGTGTCCCCGTCGCGTGCCACCCGGAAGGTGGCGGCGGTGGCGCCCGCGTGGTCCGGCACCGTCACCGTCGTACCGGCCCCCTCCGCGCCGCCCCCGAAGACGCGCAGCGTGAGTCCGTCCAGCCAGTCGCCGTCCGGGCGCTGGTCGTCGCCGCCCCAGGGCAGGACCGCGCCGGGCCGGACGAGGACCGGGAGGCTGTCGAAGCCGTGGGTCTCGTGGCGCCAGACGGGACCGGTGACCGTCTCACCGGTGAGCAGATGGGTCCAGGTGCCCTCGGGGACGTAGTACTCCACCTGCCCGTCCTCCGTGAAGACCGGGGCGACCAGCAGGTCGGGGCCGAGCATGTACTGCCGGTCGAGCATGCGGGTGGTCGGGTCGTCCGGGAATTCCAGGAGCATGGGCCGCATCACCGGGACGCCCGTGCGGTGGGCGGTGGCGGCGGCACCGTACAGGTACGGCATGAGCCGGTGCTTGAGCAGGGTGAACTTCCGGGCGACGTCCACCGCTTCCTCGCCGAACTCCCACGGCACCCGGTAGGAGACGTTGCCGTGCAGCCGGCTGTGCGAGGAGAGCAGACCGAAGGCGAGCCAGCGCTTGAAGACCGCCGGGTCCGGGGTGCCCTCGAAGCCGCCGATGTCGTGGCTCCAGAAGCCGAAGCCGGAGAGCGAGAGGGACAGGCCGCCGCGCAGGGACTCGGCCATCGCCGTGAACGAGGCGAAGCAGTCGCCGCCCCAGTGCACGGGGAACTGCTGGCCGCCGGCCGTGGCGGAGCGGGCGAAGAGGACCGCCTCGCCGTGGCCGCGCTCCTTCTCCAGGAGCTCGAAGACCGTCTGGTTGTAGACCTGCGCGTAGTAGTTGTGCATCCGCTCGGGGTCCGAGCCGTCGTGCCAGACGACATCGGTCGGGACGCGCTCGCCGAAGTCCGTCTTGAAGCAGTCGACGCCCTGGTCGAGCAGCAGCCGCAGCTTACCGGTGAACCACTCGCGCGCGGCGGGGCTGGTGAAGTCGACCAGGGCCATGCCGGGCTGCCACAGGTCCCACTGCCAGACGTCACCGTTGGGGCGCCGGACCAGGTGGCCGAGTTCGGCGCCCTCCGCGAACAGCGCCGACTTCTGCGCGATGTACGGGTTGATCCACATGCTGATCCGCAGCCCGCGCTCCTTGAGCCGGGCGAGCATGCCCTCCGGGTCGGGGAAGACGTCCGGGTCCCAGAGGAAGTCCGACCACTGGTACTCGCGCATCCAGAAGCAGTCGAAGTGGAAGACGGAGAGCGGGATGCCGCGTTCCGCCATGCCGTCCACGAACGAGGTGACGGTCTCCTCGTCGTACGCGGTGCAGAAGGACGTCGTCAGCCACAGGCCGAACGACCAGGCCGGGGGCAGGGCCGGGCGGCCGGTGAGCGCGGTGTAGCGGGCCAGCACCTCCTTCGGCGTCGGACCGGCGACGACGTAGTACTCCAGCGTCTGGTCCTCGACGCTGAACTGGACCTGCCCCACCGACTCGGAGCCGACCTCGAAGGAGACCTTGCCGGGGTGGTTGACGAAGACGCCGTAGCCACGCGAGGAGAGGTAGAACGGGATGTTCTTGTAGGCCAGTTCGCTGCTGGTGCCGCCGTCCGCCTGCCAGATGTCGACGCTCTGGCCGTTCTTCACGTACGGGGTGAAGCGCTCGCCGAGCCCGTAGACGTTCTCGCCGACGTCCAGGGCGAGCTGGGCGATCATGTGGTGGGCGCCGTCGGGGGTGGTGGCGAAGGCGGTGCCCTTGGCGTCGGCACCGGTCAGGCGGCGCCCTGCGGCGTCGGCGAAGGTGAGACCGAAGGGCCCGTCGGTGTCCATGCGCAGGGTCAACGGGCCGCTGGTGAGTTCGGTGACGCCTCCGTCCCTCCGGGTGCGGGCGCCGGAGCCCGCCGGGTCGAGCCCGGGGAAGGCGAAGTCCGGGCCCCGGCGTGCCTTCCCGGCGTGGTGCGTGACGCGGACGCCGATGATCCCCTCGGCCGGGGAGAAGCAGTCGACGGTGATGAGCGGGGTGTTGAGGGTGTCGCCGCGCGCGGCCACCGGTTTCACCGCCGCGTAGGCGGTGAAACGGTCGGCGCTGACGCGCAGATCGCGGATCTCGGTCGCGTAGGAGGCGCGTACGCCCTCACGCATGAGCCAGAAGCCGTCGGTGAACTTCATGCGGACTCCTTGCCGGGGGCAACGGGACGGGGGACGGGGAGGCCGCGGCGCGTCACGCGCCGGCCCCGGTGAAGCGGAGCCGGGCCAGCCGGACGGTGCCGCGCAGGGCGACGCGCAGGTCGCCGACGCCGGAGGCGGTCAGGCCGGCGTGGAGGGTGCGGTGGTCGTACGGTCCGTCCGTGGCGGGCACCGGGACGGTGACGGTGGTGCCGTCGACGGTGATCAGGACGGCCCCCTCCCCCGAGGCGAGCACCTCGACCCCGCTCGTGCCGGCGCCGAAGTCGCACCGGCGGTACAGGAGTTCGTTGGGCTCCATGGTGGCGGTGACCGCGTCGCCGTCCGTCTTGGCCCGGTCCACGATCGCGGTGCCCAGCTGCTCGTCGTAGTCGGCCGCCTCCAGACCGCGGTCCAGGACCGGGCGCGGCGCGGCCGGTTCGCCGTCGACGGTGACGACCGTGAGGCACCGGATGTCCGTGCTGGAGGCGCCCGCCTGGATCTCGTAGGCGCCGGGCTCGACGGTCCAGCGGCCGTGCGCCACGTCCCAGTGGCCCAGCTCCTCCACCGGCACGGTGAACGCGACGCGCTCCGCCGCCCCGGGAGCCAGGTGCAGCCTGCGGTGCCCGGCGAGTTGGCGCAGCGGCCGGGGTACGGACGGGGCCACCGCCCGTACGTACAGCTGGGCGACCTCGTCGGAGGCGACGGTGCCGGTGTTGGTGACGTTCAGCGAGACGTGCAGCAGGTCGCCCTCGCGGACGGCGGTCAGGTCGCGGTACGTGAAGTCGCTGTAGGTGAGCCCGTGGCCGAAGGGGTAGAGCGGGGCGCCCTCGTAGTAAAGGTAGGTCTGCCGGGAGCCGATGATGTCGTAGTCCAGGAGGCCGGGCAGCTCCGCGTCGGAGGCGTACCAGGTCTGCGGGAGCCGGCCGGCCGGGGAGACGTCGCCGGCGAGCACGCGGGCGAGCGCGGTGCCCGCCGCCTGGCCGCCGTGCGCGGTCCACAGCAGCGCGGGCAGCGTGGCGGCGGCGTCCGTCAGGGCGTACGGGTAGGCGGAGGTGACCGCCAGGACCGTACGCGGGTTGGCGGCGTGCGCGGCGCGCCAGAGGCGCTCCTGCTGGGCGGGCAGGTCGAGGGTGGCGCGGTCCTCGGTCTCGCGGCCGTTGATGTGCGGGTCGTTGCCGACGACCACGATCACGGTGTCGGCGGCGGCTGCCGCGCGGGCGACGGCGTCCTCACCGCGCTCGGCCACCTCGGTCTCGAAGACGGTGCCCGGGGCGACGGGATTCTCCCCGTCCGGGGCGGCAACCTTTACGCCGTCGGCGGCGACTGAGACATACCCACCCGTTCCGATGTGCAGAAGGCGGTGACCGCCGGCATGACCTTCCACCGCCTCCCACCGGAAGGTCTCCTGGACGACCCAGCCGCCCGGCTCGTCCGCGGAGGCGCGTACATACCCGTCCTCGGCGACCGAGAGGTAGCGGCCGCCAGGCTCCCGCAGGGTGATCACACCGCCGCCCCAGTCCACGAGCGCCAGCTCGGACGGGGTGTCCGTGCAGGTCAGCGGCGGGAGGTCGGTGCGTCCGGCGAGCAGGGCCGGGTCGAGGGCGCCCTCCGCGCCGCGCGCCGCGTCCCCGGCCGGGTCCGCCTCGGGGATGTGCAGCCAGCCGTCCGCGCACTTGACCCGGACCAGGTCGGCGCCCTCGGCGTGGATCACGCGGTCGGCGCCGAAGCGGTCGCGGAGTCCGTCGAGCGGGGTCGAGCGGTGGATCAGGGTGCCGCTGTACCAGTCGAGCTTGCAGGCGTCCGCGAGGAGCCCGACGACGGCGACGGTCCGTCCGGCCTCCGGTTCGAGCGGCAGCAGCCCGTCGTTCTTGAGGAGCACGACGGCCTGCTCGGCGGCCTCCAGGGCGAGCGCCCGGTGCTCCTCGGTGTCCAGGGCGTCGGTGTCGGCGTACGGGTCGACGTCGGGGTCGAACTCGCCGAGGGCGAAGCGCATGTGGAGCAGGCGGCGGACGGCGGTGTCGATGTCGTGCTCGTCGATGAGGCCGCGCTTCAGGGCGCCCTGGATGCGGCCGGTCATGACGGAGGGGTCCTGGCCGTGGTCGGTGAAGCTGTCGACGCCCGCGCGCAGGGCGGCGGCGGTCGCCTCCTCGTGGGTGTCGAAGTAGTGCTCGGAGTCGACCAGGTTGCTCGGTGCTCCGGCGTCGGAGCAGACGGCGAGGGGCTGTCCGGTCCAGGTGCGCAGGTGCTGGGAGAGCAGCGGCGACACGTGGTTGGGGCGGCCGTTGACCAGGTTGTACGCGGGCATCACCCCGGCCACCGCCCCCGCCCGGACGGCGTCCCGGAAGGCTCTGAGGTCGTACTCGCGCAGCACCCTCGGGCGGACCGAGGAGGACGAGGTGTCGCGGTCGGTCTCGTTGTTGTGGGCGAGCCAGTGCTTGAGGACGGGAGCGGTCCGCCAGTAGTGCGGGTGGTCGCCGCGCAGGCCCCGGGTGTACGCGACCGCGATGGCGGAGGTGAGCCCGGCGTCCTCGCTGTACCCCTCCTCGCCGCGCCCCCACAGCGGGTGGCGCAGGAGGTTGACGGTGGGGGCCCAGACATTGAGCCCGACCCGGTCGTCGTGGGCGCGCTTGGTGCGGACCTCGTCGCCGACGGCCGCGCCGATGCGGCGGACCAGGTCGTCGTTCCAGGTGGCGCCGAGGCCGACTGCCTGGGGGAAGACCGTGGCCCGCCCCATCCAGGCGACGCCGTGCAGGGCCTCCTGGCCGGTGCGGAAGGCGGCGAGCCCGAGCCGGTCGACCGCCGGGGCGAACTGGTGCAGCATCGCGACGCGCTCGTCGGGGGTCAGCCGCCGGAGCAGGTCGTCGACGCGCTCCGCGAAGGGCAGTCGCGGATCGCGGAAGGGCTGCGGTTGTTCCGTCACGTGCGGGTCCTTCGTCAAAGGTGGGAGGTATGGCGGTGCCGGCGCGTCGTGCGGGCCACTGAGCAGCCTCGGACGATCTTTCGAAGCGCTTCGATGCTCGACGGCCAACCCCGCGCATGTCAAGGGTCGGTGACGGACCCGCGCTTCCGGTTCTCCCTCCCCGCCTCGGGAAACGGTTCGGAAACGCATCGGAGGATTCCGGCAACGAAGTCTTGTGCGACACAGACCCTTCACTTAACCTCGCTGCAACATCGAAGCGCTTCGACATCGCTTCGATGGGGCGCCCGGCGCCCTGGATTTCCCGGGACGGCGACACGTTCAGCCGCCGCCCAGTTGAACCGCTTCACCTGGGGCCGGTGACACCGGCTCAGCCAGTAACGCTCCACCTCAGACACAGGAACCGAACGGCGGTCGCCCCGCCGCGTGTCGTCCTGGTGCGCCTCGAAGGGTTGACGCAATGACGCCGAATTCCTCCCCCTCCGCCTCGTCCCCGAGCCGGAGAAGCTTCCTCGCCACGGGTGCGGTGGCGGCCGTGGCCGTGGCCGGCGGGGTGCCGCTGCTCGCCGCGTGCGGCGGTTCCGGCTCCGGTGCCGGGAGCAAGGAGGGCACGACCACGGGCAAGGCCCTCAAGAAGGTCGTGCCGAGCTACGTGCCGCTGAACCTGGTCCAGCCCGATGTCCCCGGCGTCAACGGTTCGAGCCCCGGCTTCACCAAGCTCCCCGACCCGCTGGTGGTCTCGGTCAAGTCGGTGCCGGGCAAGGGCTCGAAGTTCCGGGTCATGACCCCGCTCTGGGGCACGGTCCCGAAGAAGAACAACCCGTACTACACGGCCGTGAACAAGGCGGTCGGCGCGACGCTCGACTTCGACCCGCAGGACGGCAACACGTACCAGGACAAGATCGGCGCGGTCCTCGCCGGTTCGGACGTCCCGGACGTCATGACGATCCCCGGCTGGAACATGCAGGGGCAGATCCGCAACGCCATCACCGCGAAGTTCGCCGACCTCTCCCCGTATCTCGCGGGTGACGCCGTCAAGAAGTACCCCAACCTGGCCAACATCCCCACCGGCGCCTGGCAGTACTCGGTCTTCGGCGGCAAGCTGCGCGGCCTGCCCATGCCGACCCCGATCATCGGGAACGCGATCTTCTACCGCAAGGACCTGATCGGCTCCGGCGCCGTTCCGGCGAGCACGGACGACCTGCTGGCCTTCGGCAAGGAGTACACCGCCCCCAAGAAGAAGGTGTGGGCCTTCGACGATCTGTGGGTCTGCATCCAGAAGGTGTTCGGGCTGCTCCCGGACGCGCCGCACTACTGGCAGCTGGAGGACGGCAAGCTGGTCCACAAGATCGAGACGCAGGCGTACCGGGAGGCGCTCGCCTTCGCCCGCAAGCTCCACGACGGCGGGTACGTCCACCCGGACGCCGAGGCCGGCAAGGACGCCGACTCCAAGATCCGCTTCACCAGCGGACACGTCGTCATGTACAACGACGGCACGGGCGGCTGGAAGGGCATGGTCACCGAACAGGCCACCGCCAACCCGAAGTTCGACATGCAGGCGCTGGACTTCTTCAGCCCCGACGGCGGCAAGCCGACCCTGTGGCAGGACGACCCGGCGGGCATCTTCACCTTCCTCAGCAAGAGTCTCCCCAAGGAGAAGATCGAGGAGTTCCTCGCGATCGCCGACTACGCGGCCGCGCCGTTCGGCACCGAGGAGTTCATGCTCACCAACTACGGCGTGAAGGGCACCCACTACACGATCAAGGACGGGTCCCCGACGTACACCCCGCAGGGTGTCGAGGAGGCGCAGCCCTCCACCTTCCTGTTCGTGGCCTCCCCGCCCACCTCCATCGCCTACCCGGACCAGCCGCAGCTGGCCAAGGACTACGCCGGCTGGATGGCGCGCCAGGCGCCGAACATCAAGAAGCCCCTCTTCTTCGGCATGCAGGTGGTCGAACCGCAGCGCTACGCCTCCCTGTACACCCCGTTCGACGACCTCCAGAAGGACATCCGCCGGGGACGCAAGAAGGTCAGCGACGTCGAGGACGCGGTGAACACCTGGAAGAAGAGCGGCGGCGACAAGCTGCGCGACTGGTACCAGGACATCCTCGACAAGAACGGCTCCGGCAACTGACGCGTACGTACGAGAACGAAGGGGCCGCCGGGCACACGCAGTCCGGCGGCCGGGGTCAGGAGCACGACATGGGGAGCACAGGGTGAAGGCACGGGCCACGGTCGCGGCCGACCCGGGCGGCACCGCCGGCGGGGCGAGCGCCCCGGCCGCCGGGAGCGGCACCGGGGACGGTGACGGCGAGGGGACGAGGAGCACGGGCAGGTCGCGGGCCGGGGGCGGCTCCCGGCCCCGGAAGGAACAGGGCGGAATCACCTGGCGGCAGCGGCTGCGGCGGGACCGCACGCTGATCCTGATGACGATGCCGGCCATCGCGCTGCTGCTGGTCTTCAACTACATCCCGCTGCTCGGGAACATCGTGGCCTTCCAGGACTACGACGTGTACGACCTGGGCATCACGGGCAGCCCGTTCGTCGGGTTCGACAACTTCACCCGGATCTTCGAGGACTACCGCTTCTGGGAAGTCCTCGTGAACACGCTGGTCATCTTCGTGACCCAGCTGGTCCTGTTCTTCCCCATCCCGATCGCCATCGCGCTGCTGCTCAACACGATCATGAGCGCGCGGGTCCGGGCCTGGGTCCAAGCGGTCGTCTATCTGCCGCACTTCTTCTCCTGGGTGCTCGTCGTCACCGTCTTCCAGCAGATGTTCGGCGGCGCCGGGCTGGTCGCCCAGTGGCTGCGGGAGCACGGTCACGAGGGCTTCGACCTGATGACCGACCCCGGGTTCTTCAAGTTCCTGGTCAGCGCGCAGGCCGTGTGGAAGGACGCCGGCTGGGGCGTCATCGTCTTCCTGGCCGCGCTCGCCGCCGTCAACACCGATCTGTACGAGGCCGCGGCCGTGGACGGAGCCGGCCGCTGGCGCCGCATGTGGCACGTCACGCTGCCCGCGCTCCGCCCGGTCATCGCCCTGCTGCTCGTCCTGCGGGTGGGCAGCGCGCTCAACCTCGACTTCGAGCAGATCCTGCTCCAGCGCGACCAGGTGGGCGCGGGAGCCTCGGAAATCCTGGACACCTACATCTGGTGGACGGGCATCAAAACCGGCGACTTCGGCTACGCCGCCGCCGCCGGCATCTTCAAGGGGCTGTTCAGCGTCGCCATGGTGCTGGGTGCCAACAAGGTCGCCCACATGCTGGGCGAGCAGGGGGTGTACTCCAAGAAATGACGACTCTCCTGGACCAGCGGGCGGAGCCGGCGCCCCGCACCGAGACACGCCTCCAGCGCGCTCTGCGCATCGAACCGCGCCCCGTGTGGGAGGAGGAGCCGACGAAGGCCGGCCTCGCCTTCAAGGGCTTCGGGCTCGTCGCGATCTGCGCGGTCATCATCATCCCGATCTGGGTGGTCCTGGTGACCAGCCTCTCCGACACCAGGACCATCAACGACGCGGGCGGCCTGGTCGTCTGGCCGAAGCACATCACGTTCGTCGCGTACAAGGAGCTGCTGAGCGGGGGCGCGGTGACCCGTGCCGCCGCCGTCAGCGTCGGCCTCACCGTCGTCGGTACGGCCGTCAGCATGATCGTCTCGGTCCTCTGCGCGTACGGGCTCAGCCGCCGCGACTCGTACGCGCACCGGCCGCTGCTCATGACGCTGATGGCGACCATGTTCTTCGGCGCCGGGCTCATCCCCACGTATCTGCTGGTCACCGGCATCGGGCTGAGCAACAGCTACTGGTCCATGATCCTGCCCAGCGCGATCAGCGTGTTCAACGTGCTGGTGCTGCGCGGCTTCTTCATGGACACCGCGCCCGAACTCATCGACGCGGCCCGCATCGACGGGGCAGGCGAGTGGCGCATCCTGATCCAGATCATCATGCCGCTGTCGCGGGCCGTGATCGCCGTGATCTCGCTGTTCTACGCGGTCGGCTACTGGAGCCAGTGGTTCAACGCGATGCTCTACATCCAGGACAGCGACAAGTACCCGTTGCAGATGATCCTGCGTCAGCTGGTCCTCCAGCACCAGGTTCCGCCGGGAGCCATGGGCGCGGCCGTGAGCAACGGGCAGATCAACAGTCTCGCCGTGCAGATGGCGGTGATGATCCTCGCACTGATCCCCGTCGCGGTGCTGTCGCCGTTCGTCCAGAAGCACTTCCAGAAGGGCATGCTCACCGGCGCCGTGAAGGGCTGACCCGCCACTCCTCCCCCCGCAGACCCCCACCCCAGGAGAACCGACGCCATGCCGTCCCTGCGCGACGCGGCCCGTGGCCGCATCCTCTTCGGAGGCGACTACAACCCCGAGCAGTGGCCCGAGGAGGTGTGGGAGGACGACGTCCGGCTGATGAAGGAGGCCGGGGTCAACTCCGTCACCCTCGGCGTCTTCTCCTGGGCGAAGATCGAGCCCCGCCCCGGCGCCCGCGAGTTCGACTGGCTGGACCGGCTGATGGACCTGATGCACGCGCACGGCATCGGCGTGGTGCTCGCGACGCCGACCGCGTCCCCGCCGCCCTGGATGGGGGCGCGCCACCCGGAGACCCTGCCGCGCGCGGAGGACGGGTCCATCGTCTGGTACGGCTCGCGCCAGCAGTTCTGCCCCAGCTCGCCGGTCTACCGCCGGTACGCCGCCGCGCTCACCGAGGACCTGGCCGCGCGGTACGCGGAGCACCCGGCGCTCACCGTGTGGCACATCAACAACGAGTACTGCACGCACTGCTGGTGCGACGAGACGGCGGGCCACTTCCGCCGCTGGCTGCGCGACCGGTACGAGTCGCTCGACGCGCTCAACGAGGCGTGGGGCACGGCCTTCTGGAGCCAGCGCTACGACGCGTGGACGGAGATCCTGCCGCCGCGCAAGGCGCAGTACATGAGGAACCCCACCCAGGTGCTGGACTTCAAACGCTTCACGTCCGACGCGCTCATGGAGTGCTTCACCGCCGAGCGGGACATCGTCGCGCGGCACACCCCGCACATCCCGGTGACGACGAACTTCATGCCGCTGTGGTCCGGGCAGGACGCCTGGGCCTGGTCGGCCGAGGAGGACATCGTCTCGGTCGACGTCTACCCGGACCCGCGCGACCCGTGGGGCGGCCAGTACAACGCCATGCTCGCCGACATGACGCGCTCCCAGGCCGCCGGCCCGTGGATGCTGATGGAACAGGCGGCCGGCGCGGTGAACTGGCGGGGCGTCAACCACCCGAAGCCGGAGGGGCTGAACCGGCTCTGGTCGCTCCAGTCGGTGGCGCGCGGTGCCGACGCGGTCTGCTACTTCCAGTGGCGGCAGTCCCGGCAGGGTTCCGAGAAGTTCCACTCCGGGATGCTCGGCCACGCCGGGGAGCGGGGCCGCGCCTTCCGTGAGACCCGGCAGCTGGGCGGCGAGCTCGCCGCGATCGGCTCCGCCGTGTCCGGTACGGGCGTGGCCGCCGAGGTCGCCGTCCTGCACGACTGGGACGCCTGGTGGGCGGGCGCCCAGGAAGGCGGCCCGTCCGCGCTCCTCGACTACGCGGAGGTGATCCGGCGCTGGCACCGCGCCCTGTGGGAGAACGGCACGCCCACGGACTTCGCCCGTCCCGACGCCGACCTGAGCCGCTACAAGGCGGTCCTCGTCCCGCACCTCTACCTGCTCGACGACACGGCGGTCGACAACCTCGTGGCGTACGCGCGGGGCGGCGGGCACCTGGTGTGCGGGTTCTTCAGCGGCATCGCGGACGTGGACGACCGCGTCCGGCCGGGCGGCATGGACGCCCGCCTGCGCGAGCTGTTCGGGATCGCCGTCCTGCACGAGTGGTGGCCGCTGGACGCGGACGAGGCCGTGGAGTGCGACGGATTCCGGGGCACCCTCTGGTCCGAGGAGCTGGAGGCGGCCGAGGGCACCGAGGTGCTGGCCGCCTACCGCGACGGCGAGCTCGCCGGGCTGCCCGCCGTGCTGCGCCGGGGCGGCGCGGTCTACGTGTCCACGCTCCCCGAGCCCCCCGCGCTGCGGGCCCTCCTGGCCGACGTGGTACGGGACGCCGGGGTGGAACCGGTCCTCGCCGGGCTGCCCGAGGGGGTGGAGGCGGTGCGCCGGGGCGAGCTGCTCTTCCTGCTGCACCACCGCCGCGAGATGGTCACCGTCGCCGTGCCCGGCGCGTACGTGGACCTGCTCACCGGGCGAGCGGTGACGGACCGGATCGCGCTCGGACGCTACGGCGTCGCGGTGCTGCGGAGATCCGCGCCGTGAGCGCGCGCACGGACATCGACGCCACCTGGGAGCCGCGCCCCGCCGCCCGCTGGGAGGACGCCTTCCTCGGTGGCAACGGCCGGCACGGTGCCATGGTGTACGGCGACCCGGCCGACGACCGCGTGATCGTCAACCACCACACCCTGGTCCGGCCCAACGGCAGTCAGCACGTCCGGCCGCCCGAGCTCGCGGACCGGCTGGGCCGGCTCCAGAGCGCGCTGCTCGCCGGGGAGACCCTGGCCGCGGAACACTTCGGCGCGGGCCGGCCGCTGGTGTGGGTGCAGCCCTTCCACCCGGCCTTCCAGACCCGCGTCCGGCCGGTGCCCGGGAACGACGCCGCCGACCCGGACGCGGCGTTCCGCAGGTCCGTCGACTTCGCCACGGGTGAGATCAGCGCCGTCTGCGAGTCGTGGCGCAGCCGGGTCCTCGTCTCGCGCGCCGACGATGTGATCGTCCAGTACGTCACCGGGCCGGGGCTGGCCGTGGACGTGGCGCTCGACCACACCCTGCCGGGTGCCCCGCCCCGTCTGGCCGTCGGCCGGAGCACCG
Organism: Streptomyces sp. SID9727; assembly: GCF_010550605.1. Lineage (GTDB taxonomy): Bacteria > Actinomycetota > Actinomycetes > Streptomycetales > Streptomycetaceae > Streptomyces. The sequence goes on along the minus strand of NZ_JAAGNI010000014.1, from coordinate 14,234 downwards.
TGCTCACTCCGGACGGGGCGCGGCTCACGCTGCGCGCGGGCTACCCCGACAGCGACCTCGCGTACACCGGTGCGACGGTGCTCCGCACGGAGGGCGGGCGGGTGTCGGTGGCGGGCGAGGGCGTCCGGGTCGAAGGGTCGAGGAGCCTGTTGCTGCTGACCCGGGTGCGCCGGCACACGGGCCACCTGGACCTGGCGGCGGAGTGCGCCGCGCTGCCCGGTGACGGGTACGACGCGCTGCTGGCCCGGCATGTGGCGCTGCACCGGCCGGCCTTCGCACGGGCGGCGCTCACCCTGGACGCGGACCCGGCCGAACGGGCGCTGCCCGGCTCCGAGCTGGTGCGGCGGCCGGACAGCCCGGCGCTGCTGGAACGGCTGTGCGCGGCGGGCCGCTACCACCTGCTGTCCGCGTCCGGGGCCCTGCCGCCCCGGCTGACCGGGCTCTGGACGGGTGACTGGGACACCGCCTGGTCGGGGGCGTTCACGACGAACGCCAACCTGAACCTCCAGATCGCCTCGGCCGCGGTGGCGGCGCTGCCCGAGGTGTCCGAGGCCCATGCGGCGCTGGTGTACGGGCAGCTCGCGGACTGGCGGGAGAACGCCCGGGCGATCTTCGGGGCGCGGGGCGTCGTGGCCCCGTCTCACACGGACGGCGAGTCCGGGCACACCCGCCACTACCAGCGCGCCTACCCGCTGCATCTGTGGACGGCCGGCGCGGACTGGCTGCTGGAGCCGCTGGTCGAGCACGCGGAGACGACGGGGTCCGAGGACCCCCGGCTGACGGCCGCGCTGCACGAGACCGCTCTGTTCTACGAGGACTTCCTCACCCGGACCGGCCCCGACGGGCGGGTGGCCGTCGTGCCCTCGTACTCGCCGGAGAACCGTCCGGCCAACGCGAGCTGGGGCACGATCGACGCGACGATGGACCTCGCGGCGGCCCGCCACGCGCTCACCGCGTCCGCCGACCGCTCCCCCGACCGCGCGACCGCCGAGCGCCGCCGGGCGCTGGCGGACCGGCTCGCCGACTACCGGGTCAACGAGGACGGCGCGCTCGCCGAGTGGGCGTGGCCGGGCCTGGCGGAGACGTACGACCACCGCCACCTCAGCCACCTGTACCCGGTGTGGCCGCTGGACGCGATCAACCCGTACGACTCCCCCGGGCTGGCCGCCGCCGCGCATCGGGCGCTCGAACTGCGGGGCGCGGAGAACGACTCGGCCCACGGCCATCTGCACCACGCGCTGATCGCGGCCCGGCTGCGGGACGGGGCCCGGGCCTCGAAGGCGGTCCGCTCGGTGCTGGCGGGCGACTTCTTCCACGACTCGCTGATGAGCGCGCACTACCCGGGCCGCGATGTGTACAACGCGGACGCGGCGCACGCCCTGCCCGCCGCCGTCATCGAGTCGCTGGTGCAGTCGGCCCCGCACCGCCTGGTCCTGCTGCCCGCGCCGCTCGCGGGCTGCCCTGCCGGTGAACTGCACGGTGTGCGGACGCGGTTCGGCGCCGTCCTGGACCTGAGCTGGTCGGCCGACGGCACCGCGACGGCGGTCCTCCGCCCGGCGCGCGACGCCCGCGTCGACGTCCGCACGGGCGACGGCCACACCCTCACCGAAGCCCCCGCCGGCTCCCCCTCGGCCCCCCTGGAGCTGACGGCCGGCGTGGACCGCGTCCTGGAACTCGGGCCGCGGTAGCACCTCCCCCCACCCACCATGGAAGGACGACCCATGGCACAACGCACGCTCAGCAGGCTGGCTCTGACCCCGGCGGTGGCGCTGGCGGCCCTCGTCGGCTTCGCCGCCGCCCCCGCCCAGGCGGCCGTCTGGTCCTCGTCGGACCAGTGGGGCACGTACACCACGTCCGACAACTACATCCTCTACAACAACATCTGGGGTTCCGGCGCGGGCGCCCAGTCCATCTGGGCCAACTCCTCGTCGGACTGGGGAGTCTGGGCGGACCACCCGAACACCGGCGGCATCAAGTCGTACCCGAACGCCAAGAAGGTGGTGAACAAGCCGATCGGCTCGCTGTCGTCGCTCACCAGCACGTACAACGTCACCGTCCCGTCGTCCGGCGCGTACAACACCTCGTACGACATCTGGGACAGCGACTACGACTATGAGGTCATGCTCTGGGTCAACTACAACGGGGCAGTCGGCCCGTTGGGCACCTCCCAGGGCAATGTGACGCTGGGCGGACACACCTGGACCGTCTACAAGGGCGACAACGGATCCAATCAGGTCTTCTCGTTCCTGCGGACCTCGGACTCCACCTCGGGAACGGTGAACATCCTGCCCATCCTGAAGTGGATCAAGGACACCAAGGGCTGGTGGGGCAACGAGACCATCGGTGACGTCCAGTTCGGCTACGAGATCACCTCGTCGGCCGGCGGCCTCGACTTCCGTACCAACGGATTCGGCGTCTCCGCGGGCTGACCCGCGCCACTGAGGAGCCGGCCCCCGCGCGGGGGCCGGCTCACGTGTCACACCGGGGCCGGCCCGGTGCTCTCACGCAGCGTCAGTTCCGGTGCGAGCAGCTCGACTTCGTCGGTGCCCCGGCCAGTGAGTTTGGCGACGACGTGCTCGACGGAGCGGCGGCCCATCTCCTGGGCCGGTATGGCGACGGAGGTCAGCCGCACCGATGCCTGGGTGGCCACCTGCTCGGGGCAGATCGCCACCACCGACACGTCCTCGGGGACGGCCCGGCCCTGCTGGCGCAGCAGGTTGAGCAGGGGCTCCACGGCCGCCTCGTTCTGCACGATGAAGCCGGTGGTGCCGGGTCGCTCGTCGAATATCCGGGACAGGGTCTGGGCCATCGCCGCGTATCCGCCCTCGCAGGGCCGGTGCAGGATGCGCACGCCGGTCTCCTGCGCCTTGGCGCGTATCCCGTCGACGGTCCGCTCGGCGAATCCGGTGTGGCGCTCGTAGACGGCGGCGGCCTCGCCGATGACGGCGATCTCGCGGTGCCCGAGGCCGGCCAGGTGTTCCACGCAAAGGGCCCCGGTCGCCTCGAAGTCGAGGTCCACGCAGGTCAGGCCGGCCGTGTCGGCGGGCAGGCCGATGAGCACGGCGGCCCGGTCGGTCTCGCGCAGCAGGGGCAGCCGCTCGTCGTGCAGTTCGACGTCCATCAGGATCATCGCGTCGGCCAGCGAGCTGCCGGCGATCCGCCGCACCGCCGCGGGCCCCTCCTCGCCGGTGAGGAGCAGGACGTCGTAGCCGTGGGTGCGGGCGGTGGTGGCGACCGCGATGGCGATCTCCATCATCACGGGCACGTACATGTCGGTACGCAGCGGCACCATCAGCGCGATGATGTTCGACCGGCTGCTGGCGAGCGCCCGGGCCCCGGCGTTGGGGTGGTAGCCGAGCTGCTGGATGCTGCGCTCGACGCGCTCACGAGTGGCGACGGAGATGGAGCGCTTCCCGCTGAGGACGTAGCTCACCGTGCTCGCGGAGACTCCGGCGTGCTGCGCGACCTCGGCCAGGGTGACCATGCGGCTCTCCCTCACCGATCAGATGTGGCGAAGCGCTTCGACTCCGCTCTCCCCGCCCGTGACGCGGAGAGACAGCGCGAGCCTAGCCCTGCCGTGACAGCATGTCCAGACCAGTGTCGAAGCGCTTCGATACCTCTCCGCGCGTCGGCTACCGCAACGATATGCCCGCCGGCCGTCGCCCCGTCACACCGGCTCAGCTACCGGGCATACGGGGAAGGACGTGCCGAGGGTAATCGGAGTGTCCCGGCGCAGGGCCTCCTCGGTCACGGTGCCCCAGGGCACCTCGCCGTCGAGGCTCACCCGGTGCGCAGCCCCGGATCGCTCACCCCGGGCGCGCCCGTCTCGACGTGCCCGGCGAAGCGCCGCAGGAAGGCGGCGTCCGCGTCGCTCGTGACGGTGACGTCGTACCACCGCTTGCTGCGGCGCAGGTCGAGCGTCCGCGCGACGGTCTGCCCCGGCCGCACGGTGACCGTCCGCACCTCTCCCCCGTAGGCGGCGGCGCTGCGCAGGGTCAGCCGGACGGAGCCGGTGCCGGTGTGGGTGAGCGCGAGTTCGAGGTTGCCGGTCGCCGCGTCGTGCCGGGCCGTCACCTCGGGCCCGGCGGCCCTGCCTGGGCTGCGGAACGAGCGCAGGAAGCCGTTCGGGCCGTGGACGGTGAGGTCGGTGACGCCCTGGGAGTACGCGGTGTTCCAGGAGTCCGCGACCGAGGCGCCCGCGTGCGTGGTGTAGGTCCAGGGCCCGTCCGTGCGGTTGCCGGAGGTGACGAGGAACTGCGCGCCGGCCGCCGGCCCCCCGCCGAAGGTGAGCCGGAAGGTGCCGGTGGCCGGGTCCGCCGCGCCGTCCACCAGGGGTGCGTAGGGCAGCGGGCGGGTCGGGCGCGACCCGGGTTCCTGCTTCGGCACCGCACCGGTGGCGGGCGGGACGGGCCGGTAGTCGGGGTGCCGGTCGCCGTCCGGCGGCTCGTAGGCGGCGGTGGACGGGAGTGCGGGCGAGGAGGGGTCCGTGCGCCGGAAGTCGAAGGCGGAGGTCAGGTCGCCGCAGACGGCTCGTCGCCAGGGCGAGATGTTCGGCTCGTGGACCCCGAAGCGCCGCTCCATGAACCGGATGACGGAGGTGTGGTCGAAGACCTCCGAGCAGGCGTAGCCGCCGGTGCTCCACGGCGACACCACGGTCATCGGCACCCGCTGGCCGAGCCCGTAGGGGCCCGCCGCGTACCGCAGGTCGCCCGGGAAGTAGTCGGCGGCGGTCTCCACGGTGGACAGCCCCTGCGCGGGCCCGGACGGGACGTACGGCGGGACCACGTGGTCGAAGAACCCGTCGTTCTCGTCGTACGTGAGGAAGAGGGCGGTCCGGCCCCAGACCTCCGGGTCCGCGGTCAGCGCGTCCAGGACCTGCGCGATGTACCAGGCACCGTAGTTCGCGGGCCAGTTGGGGTGCTCGCTGTACGCCTCGGGCGCCACGATCCAGGACACCGAGGGCAGCGTGCCGGCCCTGATGTCGGCCTTCAGGTCGTCCAGCAGGCCGCCCCCGTTCTTCAGGTCGCTGCCGGTGCGGGCCTTGTCGTACAGGGCGTCGCCGGGCCGGGCGTCGCGGTAGGAGTCGAAGTACAGCAGCGAGTTGTCGCCGTACGTGCCCCGGTACGCGTCCCCGATCCATCCCCAGGACCCGGCGGCGTCCAGGCCGTCGCCGATGTCCTGGTACACCTTCCACGACACCCCGGCCTCTTCCAGGCGCTCCGGGTAGGTCGTCCAGCCGTACCCCCGCTCGTCGTTGCCCAGCTCGGGACCGCCACCGGCGCCGTCGTTGCCGGTGTACCCGCTCCACAGGTAGTAGCGGTTCGGGTCGGTCGAGCCGATGAACGAGCAGTGGTACGCGTCGCAGACGGTGAACGCGTCGGCGAGCGCGTAGTGGAACGGGATGTCCTCCCGGGTGAGGTGGGCCATGGTGGTCGCCGTCTTGGCCGGCACCCACTGGTCGTAGGCCCCCTTGTTGAACGCCCGGTGGCCGCCCGCCCAGTCGTGGTTCAGGTCCTGGAGGAACTGCATTCCGAGCTTGTCGGCCGGTGGCCGGAACGGCAGCACCTCCTTGCCCGCCGCGTCCGCCTGGTGCCACACCGGTTTGCCGCTGGGCAGGGTGACCGGACGCGGGTCCCCGTAGCCGCGTACGCCCTTCATCGTCCCGAAGTAGTGGTCGAAGGAACGGTTCTCCTGCATCAGGACGACGATGTGCCGGACGTCCTCGATGGTGCCCGTACGCCCCCGTGCGGGGAGGGTCGCGGCGCGGGCGATGCTGCTCGACAGTGCGGTGAGGGCCACGGAGCCCCCGGCGAGCTTCAGGAGCCGGCGGCGGTCGATGTCTGCCATGGGTGGATGCCTTCGCGGTGGGGGGATACGGGGTGGAAAGCGACTGGAGTGTTCCAGACCCGCCGGCCCCCGCGTAAGGCCCTTGCGGTGTGCACGGAGTGACGCCGGGCGGAACAGTCGGCGTACCTACCCAGCGGGACCGGGTCCATGCCTCGGTCATCCGGGGGGAAACGCCGCTCCCGACGCGGGCGTGCGGGAGCCGTCCGGACTGCCCGGTACGGACGGCGGAGCAGGCGGTTTCCGCCGCTCGGCGACGGCGGCCCCGGGCCTGTCACGAGGTGCTCGCGGAGGTCACGTGCGCCACCGGGTGCCGGGGCCCGGCACCCGGTGGCGGGCTGAGCGGTGAGGTGTACGCGCCGCCCGTCACGAGGCCCGCGTCGGCCATGCGGTCGTACTCGGCGAGGACGAGGTCCCTGGTGCGGTAACCGCCGTACCGAGCCTCGTCCTTGCGCCGGACGATGGGGAAGGTGTCCAGGATGTACGCGGTGTCGGCGCGGCTGATCCCGTACAGGTGGAAGAAGAACGCGTCGAGTTCCGCGCGGATCCGGCTACGGCGGTCCTCGTCCCAGCGGAACGGGCCGTGTGTGTCGCCCAGGGCCGCGGCGAAGGGGGCCATGTCGTGCGCGGTGCAGGTGAGTTCCAGGACGCGCGGGATGAGGAAGTCCGTGTGGCGGCCGACGGTCTCCGGTGGCAGAACGGGGAGTTGACGGATGTAGAAGAAGTTGAGGTTGAGTCCCGCGGCCTTCTGGCGGGTGACGTAGTCGTAGACGAAGGAGTTGAAGTGGGCCACCAGGGCGGCGCTGTCGCGTGGGTCCCTGGTGTGCAGCAGGAAGACGGAGTCGCCGATCGCGGCCGGGGGCAGGATCGCGGAGATCATGGTGCGCTGGTTGGTGGGGCTGCTGATACGGAGGAAGGCGAGACGGCCGGGCGGGGTGCCGGGCGGTGTCTCGGCGCGATCGACCCAGTTGCCGGGAAGCGCCAGGCGGGAGGGGGAGGCCCAGGCGTCGGCCGTCAGGTAGGCGGGCTGGTTCTGGCGCTTGACGGCGGTGGCGCTCTTGACCACGTCGGCCGCGCGGTGGTTGTAGGCGCCGACCATCTTGGCCTCGTACAGCGGGAGCATGGTCCGCTCGCCGTTGACGTAGTGGTTTCCGGCCGCCTGCCAGCCGGTGGCCGTCAATTCCTCGCGGGTGCGGAAGCGGTGCGAGTCGTTGGCCATGTGGAACATCGTGCCGAAGGCGACGCCCCACGGGTTGCCCTCCGGGTCTCCCTCGTCGATCAGGACGGGGAGCCGCGCGTAGATGCCGAGGGTGATCTCGGCGTCGCGACGGGTCCGGAAGACCGGGCAGGTCCCCGTGTTCGGGTTGAGGAGCATGATCTCCTCGGGCGTGAGGACGAACACCCGCCCCTCGTCGGCGAGTTCCGCCGGGTCGCGGAGGAAGAAGGCGAACCTGGCGGCGGGTTCGCGCACGGCCCGGCCGGTCAGGGACAGGATGCTGAACTTGAACGAGCGGTGGACGTCGGGAAAGACGGGCGCGGCGTTCTCGAAGTCGTACAGGGCGGCGAGCGTGCCCCTGTCGACCAGGTCCTTGAAGTAGAAGCGGGTCGTCGCGTCCGTGGCGATGCCCGTCGGCACGATCATGCCCATCCTGCCGCGCGGGCCGGTCAGCGCACGGCCCGCCTCGGCGAACACGGCGTACGTGTTGATGTCACCGCGTCCGGTGAGCGGGTACCGTCCCCCGTTGCGCAGGAAGTGGCTCGTCCCCTCGGCCGTGTGCTTGGCCGCCTCGAACGCGGTGTGCAGGGCGGTGCGGCCCGGGTCCTCCTTCAGCGCGGCGATCAGGCGTTTGCGGGCGGCTGCGGTCTTCGCGGCGGCGATCTCCGCGTCGTGCTGGGCGAAGAACTCCTGCTCCTGGAGCTTGATGCGCTCCCAGGGCGGATTGCCCAGGACGCAGTCGAAGCCGCCGGTGCCGTCCGCGCCGAAGACCTCGGGGAACTCCAGGTGCCAGTGGAAGAACCGGTACCGGTCCCGCAGCCGGGCGATCTCCTCGTGGGTCGACCGGGGCGCGCCCCGCAGGTCGCGGAGGACCGCGTCGGTCACCGCAGGCGGCGCGTCCGCCGTCCCGCGCCACAGGAACGCCGCGCACCAGGCGTCGGCGGTGTCGCGCCCCGGTTCCGGGGCGCGGCCGCCCGAGGCCCTCCGCTCCGCCCTGTTCCGCTTCCTCAGGGCCCCGGTGTGCGCGCGGTCGTCGCCCGCGAGCGGGGTGAACGCCGCGTCGGGGACACCCCGCCGCAGCAGGTCCGGCACCGCGCCGATCAGGGCGTTGCCGTGCTTGACGCGGGCGTCGAGGAAGGTGAGCGGCCGGCCGGGCTCCGGGGCCTCCAGCCACAGGGCCATCCGGGCCAGTTCGACGGCCATGGGGTCCAGGTCCACGCCGTGCACGCAGTGGGCGACGACCTCGCGGAGCACGTCGCGGAACGGCTCCGCCGTGCGTCCGCGCACGGTCTCGACGCGCCGGGCGATGCGTCGGGCCGCCGCGACCAGGAAGTGGCCGGAGCCGCAGGCCGGGTCGCAGACCGTGAGCGCGAGCAGCTCCCGGGCGGCGGCCTCGCCCGGGTCGGCGGCGCCCGATGCCTCGCCGCGTGCGACGGCGGCGTCGAGGACCGGGTCGAGGGTGGCGTCGAGCAGGCACTCCACCAGGGCGGCCGGGGTGTAGTAGGAGCCCGTCGTCTTACGGGCGTTGCCCGCCACCCCGAGCAGCGCGAAGGACCGGTCGGCCGCGTCGATCCGGGGCACGAGCTGGAGGAGCGATTCGTGGACGGATCCCAGTTCCTTCGCTTCCAGGCGGCCGAAGTCGACCGGGCGGGCGCGCCGCGTACCCGGGTCCGGGGCCTCGGACAACTGGCGCACCGCGGTGAGCAGGTCCTCGTCGTACAGGGCGAGTCCGTGCAGCGGGGCGTCGGCCTCCGTGGCGGTGAAGATGCCGCCGAGCCCGGGCAGGCCGAGGCCCGGGTGCCCTCCCGGAGCGCCGAGGGCGTCGAGGACGGTGCGCAGCGCCGCGTACGGATTCTCGTGCTCCGCGGCGCCGCGTGCGTGGGCGCGCAGGCGGGCGGTGGAGAAGCGCGTCGCGTACCGCGCTCCGGCCCGGGCGGTCGCCTCCGGGGACAGCAGGACGCCGCGGTCCTCGGTGACGAAGAGGAAGAGGAGCCGGAAAACGAGGCGCAGCAGGGCGTGGTGCAGGGCGGCGGCCTCCGCGTGCGCGCGCAGCGCCGTGTTGGCGGGGTGGCGCAGGAAACCGGTGCCGAGGGTGGTGAGCGCGGCGCGTACCCCCGCGCGGAGCCGGTCCGGGGTCCGGCTGCTGGGGAGGGCGGGCATCAGACGGACTTCCCGGCGGTGACGGTGGGGAGCGGGGACGGCGACCGGAATCGTATCCGAGGCGGTCGGCGTACGGGGGGCCGCTCGACCGGTGTTGGCTATCCTGACGACCGTTGCGGATGTGATCACGGGGGGCCGGGCGCGGACGGCGCGCCCGGCGAGGGGAGAGTCACGTGCAGGGTGCCGTGAGCCGGGGGGCGGCCAGGAAGGCCGAGCAGGCGTGGAACCAGGGGATGGCCCTCATGCGGCAGGGGGACGGCGCCGGGGCCGCCGCGCAGTTCGCGCTCGCCACCCGGCACGATCCGGGCGCCGCCGACGCCTGGCTGGGCCTGCATGTGACCGGCACGGACCAGAAGGCGGCGCTGGACGGCCTGCTGCGCTCCTCGGCGCAGTTCGGGGCGCTGCGTTCGAAGTACCACTCGCCGTTCCGGTCCACCTTCCCGATCGGTCACTACGTCACCTTCCGGCTGGAGAACTCCCGCGACCTGTGGCTGGCGGCCATGTCGGCGTTCCTGGACGACCGGCGGCTGGACGAGGCGTGGAAGGGGCTCTCCACGGCGCTGCTGGACTGCGACGAGACCCGGTTCATCTGCACCCGGTACGCGTTCCTGAAGGAGGACTGGCCGCTCGTCCTGAGGTACGCGCCCGGGATCGGTGACGCGTTCCTGCGCGACGAGGCGCAGTTGTACGTGGGCTGCTCGCTGTTCGCCCAGGGGGTCTGCCACGAGTCGCTGAACGTGCTGTCCGCGCTGCCGGGCAAGCTGGAACGGGGCAGCAGGTTCGACGCCGAGGTGAAGTACTTCATGGGGCGGTCGCTGGAGGCGCTGGGCCGTGAGGAGGAGGCGCTGCAGCGGTACCAGTACGCGTTCCGGTGCGCGCCCGACCTGCTCGACGTAGAGTCGCGCGCCGGGGCCCGCCCGGTGCGCAAGACGGCCCCGGCACCCGAGTCCCCGGTCGCGGCGACGGTGGGCGGGGGTCCGTCCGGCCCCGGTTCCGGCGGCGAGGGCGGCGGGGGCGACGGCGGGCTGTCGGCCGAGGACCGGGCCCGGGTGCTCGCCGAGGCGCAGCGTGCGCTCGACGCCATGATCGGGTTGCAGCCGGTGAAGCGCCAGGTGCTGACGCTGCTCGCGCAGTTGCGGATGTCCGCGCTGCGCGAGGAGCAGGGCCTGCCCGGCGGGGCCCGTCCCCGGCACTTCGTCTTCGCGGGACCGCCCGGCACCGGTAAGACGACCGTGGCCCGGATCATCGGCCAGGTCTTCGCCGGGCTCGGGCTGCTGAGTTCGGGACATGTGGTGGAGGCCCAGCGCGCCGACCTGGTCGGACAGCACCTGGGGTCGACGGCGCTCAAGACGAACGAGGTCATCGACTCGGCCCTGAACGGGGTGCTGTTCATCGACGAGGCGTACTCGCTCAACCTCACCGGGCTCCACGGCGGCGACGCCTTCGGCAAGGAGGCGGTGCAGGTCCTGCTGAAGCGGGCCGAGGACGACCGGGACCGGCTCGTCGTCGTGCTCGCCGGCTACCGGGACGAGATGTCGGAGCTGCTCGCCACCAACCCCGGCCTCGTCTCCCGGTTCAACACCCGCGTCGACTTCCCCTCGTACTCCGCCGGGGAACTGGTCCTGATCGCCCGGTCGGTGCTGGCGTCGCAGGGCGACGAACCGGACGCGGGCGCGCTCGACGTCCTGGACTCGCTCTGCACGGCGATCGTGGACGGCGGCAAGGCCGATCTGGTGGGCAACGCCCGGTTCGCCCGCGAGCTGTGCGCGAAGGCGTCCGCGCAGCGCGATCTGCGGCTGTACTCCGCGCACACCGGCTCCACGCCGACCCGGGAGGAGATGGTCACCGTCCTCGCCCGGGACATCGTCGCCGCGCACGACGAGCTGATGGAATCGCACCGGGACGCGGAGGAGGCGTAGGCCCTGTCTACGATCGATCGCGTGTGCGCACATGTGATCGTCGCCGAAGACGACGAGAATCAGGCCGAACTCCTCCGCCGCTATCTCGAACGGGAGGGCCACCGGGTGACCGTGGCGCCCGACGGCCTCGCGGCTCTCGACGCGGTCCGGCACCGGGAACCCGATCTGCTGGTCCTCGACGTGATGATGCCCCGGGCCGACGGCCTGGACGTCGTACGCGTGCTGCGCGCGGAGCACCGTGAGCTGCCGGTGCTGATGCTGACCGCGCGCACCACGGAGGACGATCTGCTGCTCGGCCTCGATCTGGGCGCCGACGACTACATGACCAAGCCGTACAGCCCGCGCGAGCTGATGGCCCGGGTACGCACGCTGCTGCGCCGCAGCCGGCGGGGCACGGGCGGCGAGCCGGAGGACGCCGGGGTGCTGCGGGTGGGGGCGCTGGTCGTCGATCCGGTCCGGCACGTGGTGTCGGTGGAGGGGCGGGCCGTGGAGTGCACCCCGGGCGAGTTCCGGATCCTGTCGGCGCTCGCCGCCGAGCCGGACCGGGTGTTCTCCCGGCAGCAGTTGCTGGGCGAACTGCACGGTTTCGACCGCTACATCAGTGACCGGACCGTCGATGTGCACGTGATGAACCTGCGCAAGAAGATCGAACCGGCCCCGCGCCGGCCCGTCCGGCTGCTCACCGTCTTCGGTGTCGGCTACAAGCTGACGGACCCGGCGAAGGCGGCGGCCCGTGCGGCGACTTCGTAGCGTGCGCCGCTCCCCCGGTGCCGGTGCGCGGCGGACCGTGCCCCTGCGCAAGAGCCTGTTCGCCCGGCTGCTGGCGGTCTCCGCACTGGTCGCGGCCTGTTCGGTGGCGGCGACCGCCTGGCTCGCCGTGCAGACGACCTCGGGGGCGATCCGCCAGGAGCAGGGCCAGAACCTGGCCGCCGACGCCCGGATCTACCACCGTCTGCTCGGTTACGCGGCGGCTCATCCGACCTGGGACGGCGTCGGGGCCACGGTGCGCGAGCTGGCGGAGCAGTCCGGGCGGCGGATCGCGCTGACGACGCAGGCCCGCGCCCCGCTGGCGGACTCGGCGGTCCCGGGCGCCGCGGCGCTCCCGGCGCAGGCGTCGGCGGTGGTCGATCCGCTGTCCGTGGACACCGCGCTGTCGGCGGGCGCCGGGGCGACGGGCACCACCACGGACCGGGTCGACCCGCGCGCGGTGGGGCCGTTCCGGCTGCCCGCGGCGGAGCGGTCCCGGCTGCGGAGGACCGCCGAGCGGGGCGTGGCCTGCCTGGGCGACTACGGGATCGCCGCCGACGTGGTGGCCGGTGCGAGCGGCCGCCCGCTGATCCAGGTGGTGGGCGGCAACGACCCCGACCGCATCCGGGGCACACGGTGCGCCGTGGACGCGCTGGACACCCCGACGGCGACGGAGCGGAAGGCGCTGAAGGCGCTCAACCAGCTGGCCGACGCCTGCCTGGAGCGCCAGGGCCGCGACGGAGTCCACCTCACGCTGGGCCTCTCCTGGGGTCAGGCGGCCGAGCCCGTGCCGGCGGAGGCGGTGCCGGTGCCCGCGGCCCCGGTGGCCACGATGCCGCCTACGGTCATGCCCAGCGCGGTGCCGACCGACGTACCCCGCGAGCAGCCGAGCGCCGTGCCCAGCGCGGTGCCCGGCCCGGGCGACGAGCAGGCGGCCGCCACCGGCGAGAACGACCGGGCCGTCGCCTCCTGCGTGGGCACCGCCCGCCGGGAGCAGCTGAGTTCGTACGTGGCCTCGCCCGCCCTGCTGTTCATCGGCGACCCGGGTGGCGGGACCGTGCCCGGCTTCGACCTCTCCCCGGCGAACACCGCGCGGATCGCGGGCGCTGCGGCCCTGGTGCTGGCCCTGACCGTGGGCGCGTCGGTGCTCGTCGGTGCCCGTCTCGTACGCCCGCTGCGGGCGCTGACGGGGGCCGCCCAGCGGATGCGGGACGGGGAGGACACCGCGCCGGTGGTGGTCGCCGCGGACAACGAGATCGGGCGGCTCGCCGCCACGTTCAACGACATGTCCGCCCACCGCGCCCGCCTGGAGGCGCAGCGCAAGGCCATGGTCAGCGACGTCGCCCATGAACTGCGCACCCCGCTCAGCAACATCCGGGGCTGGCTGGAGGCGGCGCAGGACGGGGTGGCGGACCCGGACCCGGAGTTCATCGCCTTCCTGCACACGGAGGCGGTCCAGCTCCAGCACATCATCGACGACCTCCAGGACCTGGCGCAGGCCGACGCGGGTGCGCTGCGGCTGCACCCCGAACCGGTGGACGCGGCGGAGCTGTTGGGGCAGGTCGCCGCCGCGCACCAGGCCCGGGCCGACGCGGCGGGCGTCGCGCTGGGCGTCCGGCCGCCGGACCGCCCGCTGCCGCCGCTGACGGCCGACCCGGTCCGGCTGCGGCAGGCGGTGGGCAACCTGGTGTCGAACGCGGTGCGGCACACCCCGGCGGGCGGGGAGGTCACGCTGCGGGCGTACGGCTCCGAGGACGGGGACGCGGTGCTCGTGGACGTCGCCGACACGGGCGGCGGCATCCCGGCCGACGACCTGGCCCGCGTCTTCGACCGGTTCTGGCGCGGCGAGAAGTCCCGGTCCCGGCGCACGGGTGGCAGCGGGCTGGGCCTGGCGATCGTGCGGAAGCTGGCGGAGGCGCACGGCGGTACGGCCACGGCGGTGAGCACACCGGGCGAGGGCTCGGTGTTCACGCTCCGCTTCCCGGCCGACATCACGCCCTCCGGCACTCCGGACGACCCTGATGCGATGAACACAACGATCTGACAGCTTCCTCACAAGTTGGCGCGAGCCTGTCCGCACGCCTCGCGCCGCGGTGCGCATCCGCACCGCGGCCGCCCCTGAGGCGCATCCGGAACGGAGCCCTGCCCATGCCCCTGCGCACCACCCTGCGTACCGCCCTCCTCGCCGCCGTCGCGGCCGGCGCGGTCTGCGTACCGGCCACCGCGGCCTTCGCCGACTCCTCGGCCACCCCCTCGCCCGCGCCGACCGAGCGGTCCGCCGAGCCGACCGTGGCCCCGTCGGCCGAACCGTCCGCCGTGCCCACGGAGGCGCCCTCGGCGGTCCCGTC
>NZ_JAAGNI010000001.1 GCF_010550605.1 Streptomyces sp. SID9727 | reverse complement strand
CGACGCCGCGAGCAGTTCCGGAACCGTGCCGAACTTCACCCGGGGGCGTCCACCGTCCCGGCCCCGGGCCCGCTCGGCCCGGTCGATGGCGGCCTGGCCCCGGGCGTCGACCACCTGGCGGGCGCGGCCCCGGACCAGGCGGCCGAACGCCTTGGCCGGGTGGGCCGGGGAGGGCAGCGCACCGGCGACCGCGTCCGCGAGGAGCGTGCCGACCGTCTCGGCGGCGCAGGTGCGGTTGGCGCCGATGCCCCCGGAGGGCCCCCGCTTGATCCAGCCGACGACATACGTGCCGGGCATCCCCGCCACCCGGCCGCCCTCGTGCGGCACCGTGCCGCTCGCCTCGTCGAAGGGCAGCCCCGGGAGGGCCCGTCCCCGGTACCCGATGGCCCGCAGGAACAGCTGCGCCGGTATCGCGGCCTCGCCCCCGTCCGCCGTGACCCGGACGCCCGTCACGTCGTCGCCGCCGGTGACCTCCACGGGCGCCGAGTGGAAGCGGAGCACGACGCGCCGCCCCTCGGCGGGCGGGCGCGACCAGTCCACGCGCTCGCGGCGGACCCCCCGCAGCACGGCCGCCGCGCTGCCGGCCACGGCATCCTCGATCGCCGGGCCGATGCGCGGATCGTGGTCGTCCACCACCAGCTCCACACCCGGCAGATGCCTGAGCGCGAGCAGTTCGGACGACGTGCAGGCGGCGTCCCCGGGACCGCGCCGCCCGAGCAGGACGACCTCCCGCACCCCGGAGCCGCGCAGCGCGGCCAGGGCGCGGTCGGCGATGTCGGTGCCCGCGAGCGCCGCCGGGTCCGCGACGAGGACGCGCGCGACGTCGAGCGCCACGTTGCCGTTCCCCGCGACGACCACCCGCTCGGCCCTGGAGAGGTCCACGGCGTCCGGCGCCACCTCGGGGTGCGCGTTGTACCAGGCCACGAACGAGGACGCCGCGATGCTCGACGGCAGGTCCTCGCCCGGCACGGCCAGCCGGCGGTCGGCGGCGGCCCCGACCGCGTAGATCACCGCGTCGTGGTGGGCGGCCAGCTCCTCGGCGGAGAGGTGCGTGCCGACCTCGACGTTGAGGTGCATCCGCACTCTGGGGTGGGCGTGGAACCGCGCGAAGGTCTCCCCGACCCCCTTCGTCCCCGGGTGGTCCGGCGCGACGCCGTACCGGACGAGCCCGCCGGCCACCGGAAGCCGGTCGATCAGGGTCACCTCGGTGTTGGTGTGCAGCAGCAGGTCCTCGGCCGCGTACATTCCGGCGGGCCCGGTGCCGACGACCGCGACCCGGATCGGCGCGAAGTCGGACGGCAGGCTGCGCGTAAACGAAGGGGCGCCCCAGACGTGGAAGTTGGGACCGGAGACGGGCTCCGGCTCCCGGTCCGCGTAGTAGGCCGCGTTGATGGCGGCGTACTCCTTGCGGGCCCCGAAGAGGCTGTCCACCGGGAAGATCGCGTCCACCGGGCAGGCGTCGGCGCACGCCCCGCAGTCGATGCAGGTCTCCGGGTCCACGTACAGCATCTCCGTACGCCCGAAGTCCCGCTCCTCCGGCGTCGGGTGGATGCAGTTGACGGGGCACACGGCCACACAGGTGGCGTCGTTGCAGCAGGTCTGGGTGATGGCGTAGGTCATGGCTCGGGCTCTCGGCTCGGGTCAGATCAGGTCGGCGCGCTTGTAGAAGAACAGGGCCGGCCTCGTCAGCAGACGGGCCGATGCCAGGAACTCCATCAGCCCCGAACAGCTCGATCGCATCAGGGACTTGTGGTGCTCGTTGGTCTTCGCCTCGGCCCGCGCCCGCGCTGCGTCGAGGCCGGCGTTCGCGTAGACGTCCCGGTTCACCATGCTGGTGACGATGTAGTACGAGGCGATGGCGACGACGAGCGCGTTGAGATGGCGGCGCACCGGACCCGCGTCGCGCAGGCGCTTGCGGGTCTCGTCGCGGGCGAACTTCATGTGGCGGGACTCCTCCACCACATGGATGTTGTTGATCGTGCGGACGAACGGCGCGACGCGCTCGTCGCGCATCCAGTCCCGCTGCATCACGTCGAGCACCTCCTCCGCCACGAGGATCGCCGCGTACGCCGCTTCGCCGAAGGCGAGGGTCTTGAAGGCGCGGCCCAGTTCGACCACCGGGCGGCGCGGCCGGTAGGCCGGAGCGCCCAGCTTCGCCGCACCCCGGGCGAACATGATCGAGTGCCGGCACTCGTCGGCGACCTCGGTCAGGGCCCACTGGAAGCGCGGGTCGGTCGGGTCCTTGGCGTACATGTCGCGCAGCACCATCTGCTGGAGGATCATCTCGAACCAGATGCCGGTGCTGGCGACGGAAGCGGCCTCCTGGCGGGTCAGTGACTTGCGCTGACCCTCCGTCAACTCGCGCCAGTACGCGGTCCCGTAGAGCGTGCTCCACTCGGGGCTCGCGCCGTGGTGGTCCGTGTCCAGGGGGGTGTCCCAGTCCACTTCGGTGGCCGGGTCGTACGAGAGCTTCGCGGACGAATCGAGCAGGCGCCGGGCGACGTCCTGCTCGGCGGCCCGGTCCTGGTCCTCCGGCCGAACGGTGCTGCTTGCCATGCTGCGGCTCCTTGACTCGAGAGATCGACCCCGGCGCCGTCCGGCCCTCATCGTGTACCGGCCCATGAGCTCGCCGGCCGTCGGACGCCGCCCTCGCTTGTTAGACGCGGCGTCTAGCAAGCTGTTAGACGGAAGGTATAGCAAGAGGCGCGCGCTCACTACCCCCGCGTAGGAAATTCGCACGTTCTCTCCACGGTGCGGGCGGGCCCGTGGAGTCGGCGCGGGCCGGTCGTCGTGCCGCGCGCCTCCCTCGAGTCCCGTGCGGAGACCGGTCGGGTCGTCGTCTTCGCGGATGAGGCTCTCGTCCAGCTGGTTGACCGACCGGGGGAGGGTCTCCCGGCCGTTACGGCCCGGTTGGGCGGGGAACGCCCCAGTGTTGACGTGCCCAAATCAAGAAAGCGTCGTCTTTCCGTGTTCACATCCTTGTACTCAAAGTCTTGGCGACCCTATCCTCGCCAATCAGAAAGCGCTTTCCATCTCTCTCCGACGAATGGGAACGAACATGAGGCGACCAGTCGCACTGAGACTGTCTGCGGCGCTGTCCACGATGGCCCTGGCGGCCGCGGCCGGAGCGGTGCTGACCATGCCCGAGGCATCCGCCGCCGTCGCGGGCGGCGCCACCGGCTACGCGAGCCAGAACGGCGGCACCACCGGCGGCGCGGGCGGGCAGACCGTACGGGCCACCACCGGGACCCAGATCCACCAGGCCCTGTGCGGCCGGGCCAGCAGCAGCACCCCGATCACCATCCAGGTCGAGGGCACCATCAACCACGCCAACACCGCCAAGGTGTCCGGCGACAGCTGCAACACGGCGGCCGGCGTCATCGAGCTCAAGCAGATCAGCAACGTCACGATCGTCGGCGTCGGCAGCGGGGCCGTCTTCGACCAACTGGGCATCCACATACGCCAGTCCAGCAACATCATCATCCAGAACGTGACCGTCAAGAACGTCAAGAAGTCGGGTTCGCCCACCTCCAACGGCGGCGACGCCATCGGCATGGAGAGCGACGTCCGCAACGTCTGGGTCGACCACGCCACCCTGGAGGCGTCCGGCGGCGAGGACGACGGGTTCGACGGCCTCTTCGACATGAAGGACAACACCCAGTACGTGACGCTCTCGTACAGCACCCTGCGCAACTCCGGCCGGGGCGGCCTCATCGGCTCCAGCGAGACCCAGCTCGACAACGGCTACGTCACGTTCCACCACAACCTGTACGAGAACGTCGACTCCCGCACGCCGCTGCTGCGCGGCGGAACCGCCCACATCTACAACAACTACTACGTGAAGCTGAACAAGTCCGGGATCAACTCCCGGGCCGGCGCCCACGCCAAGGTGGACAACAACTACTTCAAGGACTCCAAGGACGTCCTGGGCACCTTCTACACCGACGCCACCGGGTACTGGCAGGTCAGCGGCAACACCTTCGACAACGTCACCTGGTCCGCGCCCGGCGAGGAGAACCACCCGGCCGGCCCGAGCCCGCAGTCCAACACCACGGTCAGCATCCCCTACGCGTACACCCTCGACAACGCCTCCTGCGTGCCGGCCATCGTGACCAGCACAGCGGGCGCAGGCAAGGGGCTCAAGGTCTCGGACGGCGACTGCTCCACCACGACCCCCACGCCGGACCCGACCGATCCCACCCCGGACCCGACCGACCCGACGCCGGACCCGACCGACCCGACCACGCCCACCGGCACCAACCTCAGCCTCGGCGCGGGCGCGGACGGCTCCAGCAAGGCGAGCGGCACCAGCTACGGCAACGTGCGCGACGGTGACCCGAACACCTACTGGTCGCCCTCCGGCACGACCGGCTCCGTCTCCGTCAAGTGGGGCTCCGCCACCACCGTGTCCTCCGTCAACATCCGCGAGGCCGCGGGCGCCCAGGGCGTCATCGGCTCATGGCGGCTGCTGAACGCCGACACCGGCGCGGTCCTCAAGACCGGCAGCGGAGCCGGCACGATCAGCATCCCGGCCACCTCCCTGCGCAAGATCACCTTCGAGATCACCGGCGCCAGTGGTGCGCCGAAGGTCGCGGAGTTCGAGACGTACGCCGGATAGCGGCGGAACCGCAGGCAGGCGGCCCGGTCCGGGAGCACGACGCTCACCGGACCGGGCCGCCGCGTACATGAGTCACGCCGGGCGGGCAAACCGCACCGTATGACACGGACACCGCACCCCGGCACCGGAACGGAAGAACACCGGCACGACGGCGACGGCCCGCCACCGGACGTGGGCCCCGGGGAAGACATCGAGGAACGGGCACCCGACCAGCCCAGCGACCTGAGCGGCCGGTCCTGGCTCGCCGTGCTGCGCGCCACCGCGAGGGAGTTCAAGGACGACGAACTCGCCGACCGGGCCGCGGCACTCACGTACTACGGAGTCCTGTCGCTGTTCCCCGCGCTGCTGGTGCTGGTCTCCCTGCTGGGCATCGCGGGGGAGTCCGCCACCCAGCGGGTCCTGGACAACCTGCGCAAGCTGGCCCCCGGCTCCGCCCGCGACATCATCACCGACGCCGTGCACCAGCTCCAGGGCAACGCGGGCGTCGGGTCCGTCATGGCGGTCGTCGGCCTCGCCGTCGCCGTCTGGTCGGCCTCCGGCTACATCGCCGCGTTCATCCGTACCTCGAACGCCGTCTACGACCTGCCCGAGGGCCGCCCGGTCTGGAAGATCCTGCCGCTGCGCCTCGCCCTGACCGCGACCCTGATGGTCCTCGCCTGCTTCAGCGCCCTCATCGTCGTCTTCTCGGGCGCCCTCGCCCGGCAGGCCGGCACCGCCCTCGGGATCGGCGACACCACCCTGACCGTGTGGTCGATCGCCAAGTGGCCGGTCCTGGTCCTCCTGGTCATCGTCATGATCGCGCTCCTGTACTGGGCGGCCCCGAATGCCAAGGGCCGCGGCTTCCGGTGGATCACCCCCGGCAGCCTCCTGGCCCTGCTCATCTGGCTCGTCGCGTCCGCCGGCTTCGCGTTCTACGTCGCGAACTTCGCCTCGTACAGCAAGACCTACGGCACCCTCGCGGGCGTCGTCATCTTCCTCGTATGGCTCTGGATCACCAACCTCGCGATCCTGCTCGGCCTCGAATTCGACGCCGAGATGGCCCGCCGCCGCGCGATCGCCGGCGGACTGCCCGAGGACGAGGAGCCGTACGTCGCCCCGCGCGACACCCGTGCCTGGAGCGACGAGGACCGCCGCCGGATGGAGGAATGAACCGGGCGGTATCCGGACGGCCACAGGGTAGCCGTGCCGGGACCGACACCCGCACCGCTGCGCCGGACGGATGGGCGCGGCACACGAATCGGACGATCAAGGAAGGCCAGGTGACCTCGTATGAGCACGATGGAGCGTCAGGCCCGCGCCACCGACGAGTCGGTGAACGTGCTGGTCTCGCGTGCCTCGCAGCAGATCTCGGAGCTGGTCCGGGAGGAGATGCAGCTCGCCCGGGTGGAGATGACCCGGAAGGGCAAGCGGTACGGCAAGGGCGGCGGCCTCTTCGGCGCTGCCGGCCTGCTGGGTTTCCTCACGGCCCAGGCCCTGGTGGCGACGTGCATCGCCGCCCTCGCGTCGGTCCTGCCGGTGTGGGCGGCGGCTCTCGTCGTCACGGCGGTGCTGGCGGCCGTGGCCGCCGTCGCCGCCCTGGCGGGGAAGCGGCAGATCACCGAGGCCGGGACGCCCGCGCCCGAGCAGACCATCGACAGCGTCAAGGCCGATGTGGCAGAGATCAAGGAAAAGGCACACCGATGAGCGACACACACCGGACGGACAACGAGGACCCCACACCCGAGGACCTGCGCAGGCGGGTCGAGCACACGCGTGACGAACTGGGGATGACCGTCGAGGCGCTGGCCGCCAAGGCCGACGTCAAGGCGCATGCGAAGGAGAGGACGGCCGCTGTGAAGCAGCAGACCGCGGAGAAGGCCGCCCTGGCCACCGGCCAGGTACGCGACAAGGCGGCCCAGGTCGCCCAGAAGCTGCGGGACCGCACCCCCGACCCCGTCCTGGAGAAGACGGCGCAGGCCGCCGCCCAGGTACGCGACGGCGCGGCCAGGGCCGGACAGTACGCGGCGGAGAAGGCGCCCGAACCCCTGCGGGAGACCGCGGGCCAGGCCGCCACCGCGGCACGCACCCACCGCACCCCGCTGCTCGCGGCCGGGGCACTGGTCGTCGCGGTCCTGCTGGTCCGCCGCAGCCGGGGCCACCGCCGGTGAACGCGGCCAAGATCGCCTACAAGCCGGTCGGGCTCGTCCTGGGCGCCGCGGGCGGCATGATCGCAGGCATGGCGTTCAAGCAGGTGTGGAAGGCCGTCGAGGGCGAGGGCGACGCCCCCGACGCCATGGACGAGGACCGCCGCTGGAAGGAGATCCTGCTCGCCGCGGCCGTCCAGGGCGCGATCTTCGCCGTCGTCAAGGCGGCGATACAGCGTTCCGGTGCGGTGACCGCCCGCCGCCTGACGGGCAGCTGGCCCGGCTGACGGGGCGAAGCGGAAGCGGAGGGGCCGGCGCCTGCGACACGGCGCCGGCCCCTCCGCTTCCGCGGGGCCCCTCCCGGCACGGGCCGCGCGATGTGACCGTTCCACCGCAAGGGCCCCGGCGCCACCTCTCCGCCGCGGGCCGTGGACGGGCGAACCCGGCGGTCATCGGGGAACGTGGACCACATGACTCCTTCGCAGACCCCGGACCCGGATCCGGAACCCCGCGAGACCACAGGGCTGGAGCCCGGCGGCGGAGTGCCGCCCGGCGAGACCCCGCCCGGCGAGAGCAGCATGTCGGGGGCGGGGCCCCAGGACACCACGTACAACCGCCCGAAGGGCTGGGCGAAGGCCCCGATGGCGGTGATCACCATCGTGACGCTCCTCGTCGCGGCGTTCTTCCTGGTGTACGCGATCATCCTGCTGCTCTGACGCGGTGGAGGGGCGACCCGAACGGCCGAACCCGCCCGGCGCGGGAAGGCCGTGTCCGCACGCCCGCACGGGCTGCCCGCCCTGCCGGGTGCGTCAACCTCGCATAACGTGATGAAAAGGCGCATACGTACACGTTCCGAAGGAGTCGACGCACGTGACGGACGTATCGAGCAGGGGGCCCGCCGCCGGGAACGAGCGGGAGACGCTCACCAACCGGCAGGGCCACCCCGTCCACGACAACCAGAACCAGCGCACCGTCGGCGCCCGCGGCCCGGCCACGCTGGAGAACTACCAGTTCCTGGAGAAGATCAGCCACTTCGACCGCGAGCGCATCCCCGAGCGCGTCGTGCACGCCCGGGGTGTGACCGCGTACGGCTGGTTCGAGGCGTACGGCGCCTTCGGCGACGAGCCCATCGCCCGCTTCACCCGCGCCAAGCTCTTCCAGGAACGCGGCAAGCGCACGGATGTCGCGGTGCGCTTCTCGACCGTCATCGGCGGCCGGGACTCCTCCGAGGCGGCGCGCGACCCGCGCGGTTTCGCGGTGAAGTTCTACACCGAGGACGGCAACTGGGACCTCGTCGGCAACAACCTGGGGATCTTCTTCATCCGGGACGCGATCAAGTTCCCCGACGTGATCCACGCGCTCAAGCCCGACCCCGTCACGTTCGAGCAGCAGCCCCGGCGCATCTTCGACTTCATGTCGCAGACGCCCGAGTCCATGCACATGCTGGTCAACCTGTTCAGCCCGCGCGGCATCCCGGCGGACTACCGCCACATGCAGGGCTTCGGCGTCAACACGTACAAGTGGGTCAACGAGGCCGGTGAGTCGTTCCTCGTGAAGTACCACTGGATGCCCAAGGCGGGCGTGCGCAGCATGACCGAGGAGGACGCCGCCAACGTGCAGGCCGACAGCCTCGGCCACGCCACCAAGGACCTGTACGAGGCAGTGGGTCGCGGAGCCCACCCGGAGTGGGAGCTGCTCGTCCAGGTGATGGACGACCACGACCATCCGGAGCTGGACTTCGACCCGCTGGACGACACCAAGACCTGGCCGGAGCAGGACTTCCCGCCCAAGGCGGTCGGCCGGATGGTCCTCGACCGGATGCCGGAGAACTACTTCGCGGAGAACGACCAGATCTCCTTCGGCACCGGTGTGCTGGTGGACGGGCTCGACTTCTCCGACGACAAGATGCTGGTGGGCCGCACCTTCTCGTACAGCGACACCCAGCGCTACCGCGTCGGGCCCAACTACCTGCAACTCCCGGTCAACCAGGCCAAGAACGCCCCCGTGCGCACCAACCAGCGCGACGGCCTGATGACGTACCACGTGGACGGCGGCGGCGGGAACCCGATCGTCAACTACGAGCCGTCCATCACGGGCGGCCTGCGTGAGGCGCAGTGCCCCGCGGGCGACGAGGTGGGCCCCGAGGTGCGCGGCCGGCTCACGCGCAAGCGCATCCCCCGGACCAACGACTACCTCCAGGCCGGGCAGCGCTACCTCCTGATGGAGCAGTGGGAGCGGGACGACCTCGTGCGCAACCTGGTGAACCTGCTCTCGCAGTGCGACCGGCCGGTCCAGGAGCGGATGGTCTGGCACTTCCTGCTCGTGGAGAACGAACTGGGCCTCAAGATCGGTGAGGGTCTCCGCATCACCCCCGCGGACGTCAAGGGCCTGGAGCCGCTGCCCGGCCAGACCCTCACCGACGAGGACCGGCAGCGCCTCTCCCACCTCGGCGACAACCCGCCGCGCGACGTCACCGGTCTGACGATGACCCACTGCGTCCCCGACGAGCGCCACGTCGTCACCCGCTGACGCGACCGGCCCTCCCGCGCGTCCGCCGCGGGAGGGCCGGCCCGATGCCGTCAGCGCTTCAGCGTCAGCAGACCGGGGCGGTAGGGGAGGAGACCGTAGTCGCCGCCGGACTGGGGGCTGCGGCCCTGGTAGAGCAGCCGCAGGTTGCAGGGGTCGACGGTCATGGTCTGGTCGGGGCCGGTGCGGATCAGTTCGCCGTGGCTGACGTCGTTGGTCCAGGTGGCGCCGCTGTTGGCCTTGCCGGCGAAGGGGTTGCCCTCGGTCGCGGCCTGCGGCGTCCACGTGCCGTTGAGGCTGGTGGCCGTGAACGAGCGGAAGTAGCGGCCCTGGGCGCCGATCGCCTCGACCATCATGAGGTAGCGGTTCTGGCCCGCCAGCTTGTACACCTGCGGGGCCTCGAACAGGTTGTTCGTCGTGTCGCTCATGACCACGGTCGAGGACGAGCCGAAGCTGCCGGGGAAGTTCCCGATCGGCATGCTCGCCCGGTAGATCTTGCCGTTGTCGCCGGCGAAGAACAGGTACATGTTCGTGCCGTCACCGATGAGCGTCTGGTCGATCGGGCCCGTTCCGGAGCCGCTGATGCTCCCGGAGAAGAGCGTCTGCGGGGCCGACCAGCCGTTCGCGTTGGCGGGGTCGCTCGACGTCCGGTACGAGAAGGCGGTCCCGCCCCACTGGTAGGTGAGCACCCAGACGTTCTTCGGCGCGAAGTAGAACAGCGTGGGTGCGACGGTCGCGGAGGACATCGCGTTCTGCCCGGCCGACGCCATGTCCGGCCAGTCGTTGAAGAGGCTGAAGTTCATGGACCCCCAGCTCGACCCCAGGTCGTGCGTCGTGGCGTAGACGAGCTGCTTGCCGTTGTACGGGACGACGGTGAAGTCCTTCAGCGAGGCCCATCCCGACCTCGGCTGCGCCAGCGCGCCCGTCGAGCTCCAGCGGTAGGAGGAAGGGAGCTCGCACGTACCGGTGCCCGGGTTCTCGTCGCCGACCTTCACCAGCTTCCACTGCTGGTTGGCGCCGCCCCAGTCGTCGTACTGAACGACGTTGGCCCCGTCGGCGGTGGAGGCACCCTGCACTTCGAGGGCCTTGCCGCTGTGGCGCGAGATCAGCCGCACGTAGCCGTCACTGCTGTCGGCGAGCCGCCACTGCTGGTTGGTGGCGTTCAGGTCGGTCCACTGCACGATCGCGCCGCCGTTCGCGGTCGACCAGTCGTACACGTCCAGCACCTTGCCCGAGTGGCGGGACCTGACGCGGTAGTAGCCGTCCCCGGAATCGACGAACTGCCACTGCTGCTGGGCCTGGTCGTTCCGCGACCACTGGGTGATGCGGGCGCCGTCGCCGGTCGCCAGGTTGTAGACGTCCAGCGCCTTGCCGCTGGTGCGGTTGACCAGGACGTACGAGGCGTTGGAGTCGACGGTCGCGGCGGCCGCGGGCTCCGCGCCGAGGAAGGTGGCGACGAGCAACAAGGGCGCCAGAACGGCGACCAGGCGTCCTCGGCGGAAGGGGAACGGAAGGCGAAAACGCATCTGGGGACCTCCTGAAAGCAGGGATGCGAGAGGCACGGACAGCGCCGAAACATTTCGAGCGGGGCCCGGCGTGTGGTGCCACAAGCTAGAAATGTTAGCGCTCACAGTCAAGGTGTTCGGCGGATTCTCTCTCAAGAAAAGCGACTTCACTGGTTTCGAAATATTTCGAATCTGGCTCAGAAACATTCTCGGTGCGAGGTATTGACGATCCACTGTCAAACCCTCAATCATCCGTTCCTGGGCGGGCCACTCGGCCCGCCGCGCTTCGGTCCTTCCGCGATCCCCCTACCGAGGAGGCACAGCCATGGGCTCCTACGCCCTTCCGAGATCCGCTCTCAGCCGGCCACTCCGCGCACTGCTCCCGGCGCTGCTCGTCGGCGTCCTGGGCGCGTCCGCCGCGCTGGTCGCACCGTCGGACGCGAACGCCGCCGAGAACACGCTCGGCGCCGCCGCCGCGCAGAGCGGGCGGTACTTCGGCACCGCCATCGCCTCGGGCAAGCTCGGCGACTCGGCGTACACCTCCATCGCCTCCCGCGAGTTCAACATGGTGACCGCCGAGAACGAGATGAAGATCGACGCGACCGAGCCCCAGCGGGGTCAGTTCAACTTCAGCTCGGGCGACCGCGTGTACAACTGGGCGGTACAGAACGGCAAGAAGGTGCGCGGCCACACCCTGGCCTGGCACTCCCAGCAGCCGGGCTGGATGCAGAGCCTCAGCGGCAGCACGCTGCGCCAGGCGATGATCGACCACATCAACGGGGTGATGGGCCACTACAAGGGCAAGATCGCCCAGTGGGACGTCGTGAACGAGGCGTTCGCCGACGGCAGTTCGGGCGCCCGCCGCGACTCCAACCTGCAGCGCAGCGGCAACGACTGGATCGAGGTCGCCTTCCGCACCGCGCGCGCCGCCGACCCGAGCGCGAAGCTCTGCTACAACGACTACAACGTCGAGAACTGGACCTGGGCCAAGACCCAGGCGATGTACAACATGGTCAAGGACTTCAAGCAGCGCGGCGTGCCGATCGACTGCGTCGGCTTCCAGTCGCACTTCAACAGCGGCAGCCCGTACAACAGCAACTTCCGCACCACGCTGCAGAACTTCGCCGCCCTCGGCGTGGACGTCGCCATCACCGAACTCGACATCCAGGGCGCCTCGGGTTCGACCTACGCCAGCGTCGTCAACGACTGCCTCGCCGTCTCGCGCTGCCTCGGCATCACCGTATGGGGTGTACGCGACAGCGACTCCTGGCGGTCCGGCGACACACCGCTGCTGTTCAACAACGACGGCAGCAAGAAGGCCGCCTACACCTCTGTTCTGAACGCGCTCAACGGCGGCTCCACCACGCCCCCCGACCCGGGCGGGAACGAGGGCGGGAGCGGGCAGCTGAAGGGCGTCGCCTCGGGCCGTTGCGTGGACGTGCCCAACTCCAGCACCTCGGACGGCGCCGCGGTCCAGCTGTACGACTGCCGCAACGCCACCAACCAGCAGTGGGCGTCCACCTCCGCCGGGGAACTGCGGGTCTACGGCAACAAGTGCCTGGACGCCGCCGGCAGCGGCAACGGCGCCAAGATCCAGATCTACAGCTGCTGGGGCGGTGACAACCAGAAGTGGCGGCTCAACTCCGACGGATCCATCGTCGGCGTGCAGTCCGGACTCTGCCTCGACGCCGTGGGAGCCGGCACCGCCAACGGCACCCAGCTCCAGCTCTACACCTGCTCGGGCGGCAGCAACCAGCGCTGGACCCTGTCGTCCTGACACGGTCCCGCCTCGGCCTCCTCGCCCAGCGGGGAATCCGCTGACAGCCCCGGGGGCCACCGCCGTGACGGCGGTGGCCCCCCGCGGCGTGGCCCACCGCCCCGCCCGCGGAGCAACCCCCGCACCCGGCACCTCGAAAGGGAACCGCTTCCGTGCACACGTACGACAACCCGGTGATCAGCGGCTTCCACCCCGATCCGAGCGTCTGCCGGGCCGGTGACGACTACTACCTGGTGTGCTCCAGCTTCGAGTACTTCCCGGGACTCCCCCTCTTCCACAGCAAGGACCTGGTGCACTGGGAGCAGATCGGCAACGTGCTCGACCGCCCCGGCCAGCTGCCCCTGCCCCTCCCCGGCGCCAAGGCCTCCGGCGGCCTGTACGCCCCCACCATCCGCCACCACGACGGCCGTTACTGGGTCATCAACACCAACATCGACGGCGGCGGCAACTTCGTCGTCTCCGCCGAGCGGCCCGAGGGACCGTGGAGCGACCCGGTGTGGATGGACCTGACCGGGATCGACCCGGACCTCGCGTGGGAGGAGGACGGTACCTGCTGGTGCGCCTTCTCCGGTCCCGCCGGGGGCATCAACATGGCCAGGGTCGACCCGGTCACGGGCGAGGTGCTGGAGGGGCCCTTCCCCACCTGGTCGGGCAGCGGTCTCACGTTCCCCGAGGCACCCCACCTCTACCGCATCGGCGACTGGTGGTACCTGCTGATCGCGGAAGGCGGCACGGAACGCGGCCACAGCGTGTCCATCGCCCGCAGCCGCTCGCCGCGCGGCCCCTGGGAGGGCGCACCCGCCAACCCGTTGCTGTCCCACAGCGGGACCGCGCGCCCCATCCAGAACACCGGCCACGGGGACCTGGTGGAGGCCCCCGACGGCAGCTGGTGGATGGTGCTGCTCGGCGTCCGCCCACGCGGCTTCACCCCCGATGTCCACGTGCTCGGCCGCGAGACGTACCTGACGCCCGTGGAGTGGGACGACGAGGGCTGGCCCGTGGTCGCCCCCGTCCCCGAGAGCCACGCGGCCCCGGCCGGCGCCTGGCACCCCGTCCCCGTCCCGCCCGCCCGCGACGACTTCGAGGAACCCGCTCTCGCACCCCACTGGATCTCGCCGTTCGCCCGCCCCCGGACATCCTGGTCGCTCACCGAGCGCCCCGGCCTGCTCGTCCTCAGGGCCACCGGTCCCACCCTCGACCGCCCGGGGTACACCTTCGTCGGCCGTCGCCAGCAGCACCACGACTGCCGCGTCACCGCACTGACCGACCCGGGCACGGGCCGCGGCGGTCTCTGCGTGCGCCTGGACGAGGCCCACCACTACGAGATGGAGGCCGGGGATGGCGAGGTCTCCGTCATCGCCCGCATCGGACCCCTGCGCCAGACCGTGGCCCGCAGGCCGGCCGCCGCCGGGCCGTTGCGCCTCACCGTGACGATCCGCACCCACGACCTCGTGCCCGCGTCGCCCCACCTCACGGACGGCGGCACCACGGGCCCCGACACCATCGCCTTCTGGCTCGGCGATCCGGAGGCGCCGGACGCCCGGCCGCTCGCCGAACTGGACGGGCGCTACCTGTCCACCGAGGTCGCCTGCGGGTTCACCGGCCGGGTGATCGGCATGTACGCCACCCGGGGCTCGGTGGCGTTCGACTGGTTCGAGTACGTCCCGGCGGCCCCGCAGCCGTCCGTATGAGGCCGCGTGCGGACGCCGCACCTGGGACGTGTCCGTACACGGAACGCCCGCCCTGAGCACCGTTCGGCCCGCGAAAGGCCCTCCGGCCGGTTGGGCTAACCTTTTCCCATGCCGCCTCGACCAGCCGGATCGCGTCCCACCTTGTCCTTGGTGGCCAAGACCGCGGGTACGAGCGTTCCCACCGTGTCCAAGGTGCTGCGAGGCGGAACGGACGTCTCGGCGGAGACCCGCGCGAAGGTCATGGAAGCCGTGCGTGCCGTCGGCTACACCCGCCGGGCCGGGGCCAAGAGCGAGAAGGGGCGGGACGACAGCGGCGGACTGTCCCACGTGCTCGACCTGGTGGTCACCCACTTCGAGGGATCGTGGGCGAACCTGCTGATCGCGGGCGCCGGACGTGAAGCGGCGGCGGCGGGGCTCGACGTCGTCCTGACCCTCGCGCAGCCGCAGGGCGACTGGGTGTCACGGCTGCTGCGGAGGCGCACCCTCGGTGTGATAGGCACGCTGGTCGATCCCGCCTCACCGCAGTTCGGCGCACTGTTCGCCGCGGGCGTTCCCGTCGTACTGATCGACCCCATGAGCACACCCCCCTCCGGTGTGGCCAGCGTCGGAGTGGCCAACTGGGAAGGCGGCCGCATGGCCGGCGAGCACCTGCTGTCGCTCGGGCACGAGCGGATGGGAGTGGTCGCGGGACACGCCCGCCACCTCTTCAGCAGGGCGCGCGTCGACGGTTTCCGCGCGGCGGCCGACACCACGACCGCCGGCACCGCCACGGTTTCGGTGGCCCACGGTGCGTGGAACCGGGCGAAGGCGGCGACCGCCACCCACGCCCTGCTCGACGGCGATCCGGGGATCACCGGAATCTTCGCCTGCGCCGACTCCATGGCACTGGGCGTTTACGACGCAGTGGTGGCCCGCGGCCTGCGGATCCCCGAGGACATCAGTGTCATCGGCTTCGACGACCTGCCCGAGGCGCAGTACATCACCCCCGGCCTGACGACGGTCAGACAGCCGAGCACCGAACTGGGCGCCGCCGCCGTGAAGCTGCTCATCGAGCTCTCCCGGGGTGAGGACGGGGGAGCCCGGTCACCGGCACGCATGGAACTGGCCACGGAACTGGTCGTCCGGGCCTCCACCGGTCCGGTCCGGGAGGCCGCGCCGTCACCCCGCTGACCGGGGCCGGCGGGCGGCGGCGGCCCACGCCCGCGTCAGGACGGAACGGGCGTCACGACCTGGAGGACGAGGCGGCTCGGACGGGCGGCGCCATGACGGATCGTGTACACCGCGACGACGGGCTGCGCCGCCTGCCCACCCGGGTCGAAGACATTGCTTCCGACGTCCCAGCGCGGTGACGAACTCGGTGCGACGTCGACGCGCACCCGGTGGCCCGGCAGGAACGTGTGCGCCGTCGACCAGAGATCGATCACGAACTCGTGATCCCGGCCCGGCTCCAACGGCCTTCTCCCGCCCACGCCCGTGACCGGGTCCACGAACCGCGCCGACCCGCGCTGCACACCGTCGGTGACGACACGGCTGACGCCGTCCGGGCCCTCGTCGCACAGCCGTACGATCACGTCCGCGTCGTTCCCCGTGGTCGTGAGGTGGACGACGGCACGGACCGCGCCCATCACGGTGAGTTCCCCGGTGAGCGGCGCGGTGCGCCAGGAGACCACGTCCCGGCGCGCCTCGACCGCCGCCTGATCGGCGGGCCCTGCCCCGAACGGCCCGAAGAGGAGGACCGCTCCACCGCACGGGGGCACCGGGCACGCCGGATCGCTCGTCAGCCGCCGTTCACCGGCCCCGGCGGCCTCCGTCGTCAGCGCGCCTCCCGCGTTCAGGTACAGCTCCAGCGTCCGCGTGCCGGGCGGCGGGAACTCCGCCAGCTCGATCCACCGGTTCGTGCCCATGAGGAACACCCGCACCGGCGACACGTCCGCCGGTGCAGCGCGCAGAGTGACGTCGAACCACCGCAGATGCTGCGTGGTGAGGTCGCCGTGGCCGCCCAGTTCGTCGGCGGACGCCCCCGGTCCGAAGTCCACCCCGGCCGCCCGGCCGGAGAAGTCGTCGTGTGTCCAGGGGCCGATCAGGAGGCGGGGCACCGGCCCACCGGTGTCCTTCGCACGGCGCAGCAGCCGCCGGTGGAGTTCCAGGGTCGAGCCGAGGAAGACGTCGAACCAGCCGCCGGTCAGGAAGACCGGCACGTCGACCGCGTCGATCCGGTCGACGACCTTCCCCTCGCGATGACGTTCCGACCCGAGCGGCTCCCGCAGCAGTTCCAGCCCCCACGCGACGATCGCCTCCGTGTCCTGCCCGGCGCGCGGGGCACCGGCCCGGAACGCGGACCCGTCCGTGATCGCCCGCTCGGTGGCCTCCCACCGTGCCCGCTCGGCATCCCGCTCGTGTGCGGAACCGATGCGCGCGATCAGGTCCGGGGCGATCGCGTAGTGCGTCCACGCCAGCGTGCTGCCGATCTCCGGCACCCCGCCGCGGAAGCGGAATCCGTCGAGTGCCGACATCGCCGGCGTCATGGCCGGGGCGAGCGCCCGCAGTGCCGGTGCGTCTCCGAGCAGGGCGGCGAACTGGGTGTCCGAGGCGTAGGAGGCGCCCCACATCCCGACGGTGCCGTCGCATTCGGGCAGCCCCGCGAGCCACGCCACGGCGTCCGCGCCGTCGTCCACCTCCTGCGCACAGGGGACGAACACCCCTTCGGAGCCGAAGCGGCCCCGGACGTCCTGGAGCGCGACGAGGTAGCCGGCGGCGACGAGCCGCCCGACGTCGAGCATGCCCTCGCGCTCCTCGCGGGCGGCGTCGTAGGGGTGGCGGGTCAGCAGTGCCGGCCAGGGCCCGGGTCCGTGCGGAATGAGCAGAAGGGTGCGCAGGCGCGTCCCGTCGCGCAACGCGCACGTCGTTTCGCGGCGTTCGGCGACCGGGTCGGTGCCCCGGAAGCCGGTCTGCCCTTGAGCCGCGCTCGTGCCGTCGCTCACCGCAGGGCGACCGCCGTCCAGGAGGTGGGCGGCAGCTCGATGGTGAGCAGGCCGTCGGCGAGGGCCGCGCCGGTATTCGTGACCGGGGACACCCGGTCCCGGTGGGCGAGCGTGTTCCTGGCGTACACGTCGGAGTCGGCGAGGGTCACCGCTTCCGCGATGCGCGAGCAGCCGAGGCTGCGCACGTCCACCGTCACCTGGGCCGCTTCGGCGATGTCGCGGTTGACGAGGAAGACCGCGGCCCGGTCGTCGTCGGCTGTCGCGACGGCGTCGATGACGGAGGCCTCACCGTAGCGAGCCGTTTGGTACACCGGCGCGTCGATCAGGGGGCGGAGCACCTCGCCCCTGGCCAGCCGGCTCGTGATCGAGAACGGATAGAAGGTCGTCTGGCGCCAGGCCGGGCCGCCGGGCTCCGTCATGATCGGTGCGATCACGTTGACGAGCTGGGCCAGGGACGCCGAGGTGACACGGTCGCTGCGGCGCAGCAGCGTCATCAGCAGGTTGCCGACGACCACGGCGTCCGCGACGGTGTAGGTGTCCTCCAGGAGACGCGGCGCGTGCCGCCACTCGGCGTGGTTCTTGTCGGATTCCTGGTGCTCCTTGAGGTACCAGACGTTCCACTCGTCGAAGGAGACGCCGATCTTCTTGGACGAGCGCTTCTTGTGCCCCACGTGGTCGGCGGTCGCGACGACGGTGTCGATGAAGTAGTCCATGTCGGTCGCCGAGGCGAGGAACGAGCCGAGGTCGCCGTCGTGTTCCTGGTAGTACGCGTGGCAGGAGACGTAGTCGACGTGGTCGTAGCTGTGCTCCAGTACGGTGCGTTCCCAGTCGCCGAAGGTCGGCATGGCCGATCCGGAGGAGCCGCAGACGACGAGTTCGAGGTTCTTGTCGGCCCGCTTCATGGCGGCGGCGGTGCGGGCGGCCAGCTTGCCGTAGTCGTCCGCCGTCATGAACCCGGTCTGCCAGGGCCCGTCCATCTCGTTGCCGAGGCACCACATGCGCACGTCGTGCGGTTGCGGAGTGCCATGGGCGACGCGCAGGTCCGACAACGTCGTGCCGGACGGGTGGTTGGCGTACTCGAGCAGGTCGAGTGCGGGCAGGATGCCCCGGGTGGCGACGTTGACGGCCAGCATCAACTCGGAGCCGGTGAGCCTGAGCCATCGGGCGAACTCGTCCAGACCCACCTGGTTGGATTCGAGTGAACGCCAGGCGAGGTCGCGGCGCACCGGCCGCTTCTCGCGCGGGCCGACCGAGTCCTCCCAGCGGAACCCGGAGACGAAATTGCCGCCCGGGTAGCGGATGGTCGTGCTGCCGAGTTCCCGTACGAGATCGACGACGTCCATGCGGAACCCGTCCGCGTTCGCGCTCGGGTGACCCGGCTCGTAGAGGCCGGTGTACACGCACCGGCCCAGGTGCTCGACGAATGAGCCGAAGGTGCGGCGCTGGACAGGGGCGATGACGGCCTGCCTGTCGAGTTCAATGTGGGCGCGGGGCAATGCTGCGGTCCTTTCGCGGTGGTGGCGCGTGCCGGGCGGCCGGCATCGAGCAGCGGCCCGCCCCCGCCGGAACGTGCGGCAGGGGCAGGAGCAGGGGGGTGGGCGTCCGGCGGGGGCGGATGCCTGCGTCAGCCCTTCACGGCGCCGGTGAGGCCACCGACGATGCGCCTCTCGAAGACCGAGAAGAAGATCAGTGCGGGCAGCATGGCGAGGGAGGTGAAGGCGAGGACCTTCGCGGTGTCCGTGGAGTACTGGGAGGTGAAGACCTGGACACCGAGCGGCAGGGTGTAGTTCGCCTGCGTGTTGAGGATGTACAAGGGCAGGATGTAGTTGTTCCAGCTGCCGACGAATCCGAGGATGCCGACGGTCACCACACCGGGCAGTGACAGCGGAAGCACCATGCGGAAGAAGAATCCGAGCCGGCCCAGCCCGTCGATCGCGGCGGCCTCCTCGATCTCGTTCGGGATGGCCCTGAGGAACGGCACGAGAATGATGACGGTGGTCGGCAGGCCGAAGGCGATCTGCGGGATGATCACGCCGAGCAGGCTGTCGACGAGGCCGAGGTCCTTGATGACGAGGTACAGCGGAGTGATCGCGATGACCATGGGGAACATCAGGCCGGCGGCGAACAGGGAGTACATCGCCCCCTTGAGCTTGAAGTCGTAGCGCGCGATGACGAAGCTCACCATCATCCCCGCGGCGACGATGCCGACGGTGCTGGCGATCGCGACGATGAGGGAGTTGGCGAACTCCCCCCAGAAGACGTTCGACGTGAGGATGCCGGTGTAGTTGCCGATCACCCAGGGGTGCGGCAGGCCGGCCGGATCCGTGGTGATCTGCGAGTTGGAGCGGAATCCGCCGAGCACGATGTAGAGGACGGGTGCGACGCAGACACCGACGAAGAGCAGCGCGACGAAGTAGGTGACGGGGCTGCCCCACTTCTGCGGGGCGCCGCGGCGGCCGGTGGGCGGCCTCGGCTCCGGCGCGGGAGACGTCCGGGAAGCGGTGGTCGTCGCGCTCATCACACGGTCCCTTCGGTGACGGCGCCCCGGAGGTCGCGGCGCAGGACGAAGCGCTGGTAGATCAGGGCGACGACGAGCGAGATGACGAACATGACCACCGCGACGGCGCTGCCGTAGCCGTAGTTGCCCGCGTTGCGGCCCTGGGCGAGCATGTAGATCGCCATCGTCGAGGTGCCGGTCGTGCCCGCCACGTACGGGCCCCAGATGATGTAGACCAGGTCGAACAACTGCAGTGAGCCGATGATCGACAGGAAGGCCCAGATGCGGATCGTCGGCCCCAGCAGCGGCAGCGTGATGCGGCGTTGGATCTGCCAGTAGGTGGCACCGTCGATCTGCGCGGCCTCGAAGATCTCCTCGGGGATCGACTGGAGACCGGCGAGCATGAGGATCACCGCGAAGCCGATGTACTTCCACGTGATGATGGCGATCAGGGTCCAGATGGCCAGGTCCGGGTCGGCGATCCAGTCGGCCGCCAGGGAGCCCAGGCCGATCCGTTCCAGCAGACCGTTGGCGGCTCCGTTGCTCTGCAGGATCAGGCCCCAGCCGATGCCGACGATGATCTCGGACACGATGTAGGGCACGAAGATCAGGACGCGGATGGCCGAGCGGCCGCGGATCCTCTGGTTGAGCAGCAGTGCGAGGCCGATGGCTATCGGGCCCTGGACGACGAGTGACAGCACGAGAAGCAGACCGTTGTGCCACAGGACGTCGTGGAAGGCGGGGTCGGTGAGGATCAGCTCGTAGTTGCCCAGCCCGACCCAGTCGGTGGGGTCTCCGTAGCCCTTCCACCGGTAGAACCCGTAGTACGCGGCGAGCACGATCGGGAAGATCACGAACGCCAGGAACATGATGATCGCCGGCGCGGACAGGACCGTGATCTCCAGTCGCATCCTGGCACGGCCTCGGCGGTGGGCGGCCGCTCGTGGCGGGGCCGGGGCAGCGGATTTCGCCACGCCCCTGGCCCCTCGCGTGCCCTGCGACTGGCGGCCGTGGGCCGGGTCAGCGCCCAGGGTGTCGCTCATGTGTGCTTACTCAGCCCTTCTCGGCGGCGGCTTTGACGTCCTTCACGATGTCGTCGGCGGTGCCCTTGCCGGCCATCAGGTTCACGACGGCGATGTTCATGGCGTTGCCGACGTTCTGGCCGTACACGGTGTCGAGGAACTGCATGGAGTACGCCGCCTTGTTGAACGCCTGCAGGGCCGAGATGTTGTAGGTCTCGGTGACGACCCCCTGGGCGGCCTTGTTCACCGGAATGGTGTCGAACGCCTTCCCGTACGCTTCCTGCTGCTCCTTGGTCACGACGAACCGGAGGAAGTCCGACGCCGCCTTCGGCGCGTTCTTGGCGAGGGAGTAGCCGCCGGCGCCGCCCATGATCGCGGTCGGGTCGCCCTTGCCGCCGGGCACGGAGGGGAAGGGGAACCAGCCAAGGTCGGGGAGCTGCTTCTTGTCCGGCGTCAGGTCGGCTATGACCCCGGGGTCCCAGTTGCCCATGAGCTCCATGGCCGCCTTGCGGTTGGCGAGCATGCCGGCGGAGGATCCGGCCCCCTGCTGCGACGTCGCCGTCAGGAAGCCCTTCTGGAAGGGTTCGTGCCCCAGCAGACCGGCCAGGTCGTCGCCGGCCTTCTTCCAGCACGGGTCGTCGAACGTGAGCGACTTGGCGGCTTCCTGCATCGTCTCCTGACTGCACTCGCGCAGGACGAGGTTGTAGTACCAATGCGCGGCAGGCCAGGCGTCCTTGGCGCCGACGGCGATCGGCGCGACCTTGATCGTCTTCAGCTCGGCGACGGCGTCCGCGAGTTCGTCCATCGTCGTGGGCGGCGCGGTGATGCCCGCCTTCTTGAACAGGTCCTTGCTGTAGTAGATGCCTTCCGGCTGCGTGTCGAGCGGCATCGCGTAGACCTTGCCGTCGATCGATACGCCTTGCAGGGCCGCCTCGCCCACGTTCGCCCGGTCGGCGTCCGTCAGGTCCAGCGCCCGGATCTGCCCGGCGTCGACCATGGCCCGCATCTTGCCGCCGCCGCGCTGGAGGAAGATGCTCGGCGCGGAGTTCGAGTTGAGCGCGTTCTGCAGCTTGCCGTCGAGGTCCTCGTTCTGGACCGACTGGATCTTGACCGTGACGTCCTTGTGCAGGGCCTGGTACGCCTTCGCGGCGTCCTTCCAGTACGCGGCCCCGCGCCCCTCCATGGCGTTCGTCCAGACGGTCACCGTGGCATGCCCGCCGGACGTGCCGCTGCCGTCGTCGCCGCCGCCCGCGCAGCCGGCAGCGGCGAGTGCGACGCACAGGCCGATCGCGGCACCGGTCGTGCTGCGGATTCTCCTCGTCATCGTGGGAACTCCTGATCTCTTGCCGGTGGTCCAACTGCCGGGTTTTTTGCGCAAATTAATGAGCGACCCGTGAGGTAGGTGCAAGGTCTACCGCTTGAAATGGGGGCTGAGCAACCATGAGTTTTCGCAAGTTGCGGGATCGTTATCGATTGTTTCGATCGGCACCGGAACGGCCACGAGAAGGGCGCCGCGGACCGCCGGGCGGTCCGCCCGACGTCTTGACACCGCTTTCCCGATCTCCCTACGGTGCGCAGCACATTGAGCGAGCGTCGGCCTTCCGCCCGCCCGTCCGGGCGCGCCCCGCGCCGCACCGCAGCAGAGGAACCCCACCATGCGGATCGTCGTCCCCCGACAGCCGACAGCCCGACTCTCCGATGCCTGGCGTCACTGCGTCGGCACCGGCCGCCTCGATCTCGCGCTCCGGCGCGACTACCAGGAATCGCTTGCCCTCGTTCAGCGCGACATCGGCTTCCGGTACATCCGCGGGCACGGCCTCCTCAGCGACGGGATGGGCATCCACCACCCCTACCGCCACGCCGGCGAGCGCCGCGTACGTCACGCCTTCACGTACCTCGACCAAGTGGTGGACGCCTATCTGGAGATGGGCATCGCACCCTTCCTCGAACTCGGATTCATGCCCTCAGGGCTGGCCTCCGGCGACGACACCGTGTTCTGGTGGAAGGGCAACATCACTCCTCCGCGTGACGAGAGGGAGTGGGCGGACCTCGTCCGCGCCGTCATGGGCCACCTGATCGAGCGCTACGGTGCCGACCAGGTGCGCGGGTGGCCGATCGAGGTGTGGAACGAGCCGAACCTGGCGCCGTTCTGGGCTTCCGACCAGGACGGCTATCACCGCCTGTACGAGGTGACCTCGCTGGCCGTCAAGGAGGTCGACGCCGAGCTCCAGGTCGGCGGGCCCTCGTTGGCGCCGGGATACCAGGACGACTGGATCCAGCGCTTCGCGGAGTTCGTGGACGCGCGCGAGCTGCCCATCGATTTCGTCAGCCGCCACGCCTACGCGTCCGGCCCCGTCCAGTCCGTACCCTTCGGCGCCCACCAGACGCTCATGCCGGCGTCGGCGCTGCTGGAGCAGTTCGGCGCTCCGCGGCGGCAGTTGGCGGGCACCGGGCTCGCGGAGCTTCCGTTGCACATCACGGAGTTCAACTCCTCGTACCGGCCGGACAATCCGATTCACGACACCGCTTTCCACGCGGCGTACCTGGCCCCGGTCCTGGTGAACGGAGGTGACCTCGCGGACTCGTTCTCGTACTGGACCTTCAGTGACGTCTTCGAGGAGGTGGGCATACCCACGGCACCGTTCCACGGCGGATTCGGTCTCCTGACGCACCGGCAGATCAAGAAACCCACCTACCACTTGTACGCGTTCATGGCGGAGATGGGTGAGCAGATCCTCGCCCGGGGCGAGGACCACCTCGTGACACGGCACGACGACGGCCGCGTCACGGTGCTGGCCTGGGCACCGGCCGACCCGGCAGGCGGCACCCCCGTGAACGGGCACTCCATCCGGCTTTCCCTGCCCGTCGGCCCTCCGGACGCGCGGAACTCCGCCTATCTCCGTCGCCGCTCCGTGAGCGAGGAGGCGGGCAACCCCTGGGCGGCCTGGTGCGAGATGGGGCGGCCGCTCGCGCCCGGCCACCGCCGGCTCGACGCCCTGCGCGAGGCGGCCGAACCGGCCCGCACACACGGGAACGTGCCCGTGGTGGACGGGCGGGCCGACGTGCACCTCGTCCTGGGCCGGCACGAGGTGACGCTCGTGGAGCTCACCCCGGTCGCCGACGAGACGCCCGACTGGTGGAGCGACGACCGCCTGTTCGGTCTCGGTGATGAGGGCACCGCTGCGTACGAGGGCTGAGCACTCCACCGCACTGGAGAGGAGCACGCCCGTGCCGAAGGCGACCGCCTCCACGCGGCCGGGCTGACCGACGCCCTCGCGATCGGGCCGGTCGCGGGGTGCTTCGGCGCGACCGGAGGGCCGGCCCACCCGCACACCGGCACGCGGCAAGCCCGGTCCGCGGTGCCGGCTCGACGCCTCGCTCGCCGGGCCGGGGCAGCAGGCGGTTCCGGGTGCCGCCGCTCCGCCTTTGTCAGGAGCTCCTACACGAAGGCGGGCAGTGGGCCGGAAGGGTCTTCGAGCCACGCTCGGGCGCGCTCGCGCAGGACGTCGGGGAGCCTGTCCCCGAGGTCGGCGACGGTGACGCCTCGCAGGGAGTCGCGCCAGGCACGGTCGGCGTCGTACATGACCTGTGCGACACCGCACGGCCTCTCGCACCGTTCGGCGGGCAGGGCGCAGGCGCCGCGCTGCCGGATCTCCGTACAGACGAATGGAGGGCTCGAGCCCTCGATCGCCTCCACGATGTCGAGCACGGTGATGCCGTCCGGGGTCCGTGCGAGCCGGAACCCCCCGCGCGGCCCCGAGGTGGCAGCCAGGACGCCGCCGCGCACAAGGGACTTGAGGTGCTTGGCCAGGTAGGCGTCCGGCAGGCCGTAGTACCCGGCCAGCGTCGTACGGGGCACGGCGGCACCGTCCTCTGCGTGTGCGAGCAGAAGGCAGCAGTGCGCCGCCCACTCGACACCTTGCGACAGCTTCATACCGGCCATCCTAGTTGATGGATATTGAGTATCGATGATATCGATGTCCTGTGACGAACGTGAACGCTCAGTGTGAGACGCCTCGGCCCGCAGATCGTCCCGCTCCACGTGACTGGCGCATGCTCGCGGCGGCACTGACCGCCACCTTCATGGCGAGCTTCGACCTCTTCATCGTCAATGTCGCCACCGAGACTCTGCGCGCGGACCTGGGGGCGAGCGACGCCGAGCTCGGGCTCGTCGTGTCCGGCTACGCGTTCACCTACGCGGCAGGACTGGTGACCGGCGGTCGGCTCGGTGACCGGTACGGCTACCGGCGGATCTTCGTGTGGGGCATGGCGTCCTTCACGGTCGCCTCCCTGGTGTGCGGCCTCGCGCCGTCTCCGGCCCTGCTGGTCGTGGGCCGCCTCGCGCAGGGCCTCGCGGCCGCCGCGATGGTGCCCCAGGTGCTGTCCCTGGTCACGGCGCGCTTCCCCGCCGCCCATCGGGGCCGGGCGACGGCCTGGCACGGCGCGGTCGGCGGGATGGGTGCGATCGCCGGACAGCTGATCGGCGGCGTCCTGCTGGAGGCGGACGTCCTGGGACTCGGCTGGCGCATGGTGTTTCTGGTGAACGTTCCTGCGGGCGCGGCCGCCTGCCTGCTCGCGGGCAGGCTGTTGCCGAGAACGGTGGGCGCGCAGCGCCGGTTCGACCCGGTCGGCGCCATCGGGGTC
Source organism: Streptomyces sp. SID9727 (assembly GCF_010550605.1). Classification (GTDB taxonomy): domain Bacteria; phylum Actinomycetota; class Actinomycetes; order Streptomycetales; family Streptomycetaceae; genus Streptomyces. Next base: position 2,611 of record NZ_JAAGNI010000001.1, on the reverse strand, counting down.
ACCCTGACACTTGCCCTGGTCCTCGCACCGCTGTCCCTGGGCCGGGAGGAGGGATGGCCCGTGTGGACATGGGTCTGCCTGGCCGCGTCCGCACCTGCTGTCTGGCTGACCCTGCGCTGGCAGAGGACGCTTCGGGCGCGGGGCGGCGAACCGGTGCTGGACCCATCCCTATTCCGTAACCGCCCGTACGTGACGCTGGTCGGCGCCGTCGGCCTCTTCCAGCTGTACTTCGGCGCGTACATGTTCACCTTGGCGCTGCTTCTGCAGGCAGGACTTGACGCGAGTCCCCTCGCGGCGGCCCTCGCCTTCCTTCCGCAGGCGGTGCTCTACAGCATCGGCTCGCTGCTCAGCGGGCGGCTGGCAGCCCGCCACGGCGCGGCGGTGCCGGGAGCCGGAGGCCTACTGATCATTCTGGGTCTGGGGCTCCTCGCCGCGCAGTTGGCCGTGACGGGTGACCGCATGGAAGCCGTGGAGCTGATCCCCTCCCTCGTCCTCGTCGGCCTCGGCAACGGGCTGCTGCTGCCCGCGCTGATGGGCACGGCCCTGTCACGCGTAGGCCCGCGGGAAGCGGGCGCCGCGTCGGGTGCCCTCAACACCGTTCAGCAATCGGCCGGTTCCGTCGGGGTGGCGTTGTTCGGCACGTTCTTCTTCTCCGTGGCGGGGCCCGGGCTGCGTGAGGCGCACACGGCGATGGCCACGGTCACGCTCGCCTTCATCGCTCTGACCGCGGCGTCGGTGGGCCTCCCGCGTACCAGTCGGGCGGGCAGTGAGGCGCCCCCCTCGCACTGAAGGTACCCGGCCGCATACAGCGATCCGGCTTGGTCCGACGTGTGCCGGTGTACACTCACGTACGCCCTTGACCTGCACAAAGCAGGCAGGGAGCCTACGCCCAGGAGTGCCTTGATGATGCGAACGATGTTCAAATCCAAGATCCACCGCGCCACCGTGACCCAGGCCGACCTGCACTACGTGGGTTCCGTCACCGTCGACGCCGAGCTGATGGAGGCCGCGGATCTGCTGCCCGGTGAGCTCGTGCACATCGTGGACATCGACAACGGGGCCCGGCTGGAGACGTACGTCATCGAGGGCGAGCGCGGTTCCGGGGTGATCGGGATCAACGGGGCCGCCGCGCACCTGGTGCACCCGGGTGATCTGGTCATCCTCATCAGCTACGCCCAGGTCGAGGATGCCGAGGCGCGTGCCCTCGTCCCGCGTATCGTGCACGTCGACGCGGACAACCGCATCGTCGCACTCGGTGCCGACGCCTCCGCGCCCGTGCCGGGCAGTGACACCGAGCGCAGCCCGCACGCGGTGCCCGCGGCGCGCTGAGGCGGCTCGTCGAACGAGGGGCACATGGCCATGGCAGAGCAGACGGGGCCCGAGATCCGTGACGACCGGGCGGCCGGCAAGCTGACCGCGTACGAGGACGGCGACGCCGTCGGCGTCATCGCGTACTTCGTGCTGGACGGTGAGCCCGCCGGGCTCGTCGCCGTCCACACGGTCGTCGGGTCCGGGCACGAGGGCAAGGGCATCGGCGGTGCCCTGGTGAGGGAGTTCTACGCCATGGCGGGGCGCGAGGGCGTGCCCGTCGTGCCGCTGTGCCCGTACGCCGCGAAGTGGGCCTCGCGCCATCCCGACGAGGCCCCCGAGGTGCCCGAAGGGCTGGTGGAGCGCGCGAAGACGCAGCTCGCCTCGCACCCCGAGCTGTACTGAACGCTGTACCGAGCCGGAAGGAGTGGCCGGGCATGACGCTCGCGCTGCTGCACACCTCGCCCGTCCACGTCCCGGTCTTCGACGCCCTGCGGGACGCCGACCACCCGGGAACGGTCCTGCGCCACGTCGTACGGGAAGAGCTGCTGACCACTGCGGTGGCGCTGGGGCCCGAGGCGGTGGCCGACGAGGTGGAGGCGGTGGTCGCGGGCCTGGTGGCCGAAGGGGCGGACGCCGTGCTCTGCACCTGCTCGACCATCGGGGCCGTCGCGGAGGCCGCGGGGATCGCGGTCGGTGCCCCCGTCCTGCGCGTCGACCGGCCCATGGCGGCGGCGGCCGTACGGGCGGGCCGGGTCACCGTCCTCGCCGCCCTCGCGTCCACCCTGGAGCCGACCCGCGCGCTGCTCACCGAAGAGGCGGCCCGCGCCGGGCTGCCGGGGGCGGACGTGCGCACCGTGCTGGTGGACGGGGCCTGGGACCGCTTCACGGCGGGGGACGACGACGGCTTCCTCGACCTCGTGGCGGCCTCGGCCGACGCCGTGCGCGACGCGGATGTCATCGTGCTCGCCCAGGGTTCCATGGCCGGTGCGGCCGAGCGTACGACCACCGGAATCCCGGTCCTGTCCAGCCCGCGCCCCGGCCTGGCCGCCGCGGTGGTCGCCGCGGGGCGGTGACCGGGCGGGGCCGCGCGTCGTCCGTACGCGGCACCGTTCCGTGTCCGCACGTGTGGGCTCGCCGGGCGCGGGCAGCCGCTCCGGGAGACGGTGGAAGAGGTCCACCCCCGATCGTTCGGAGGCCCGAGATGACTCATCCGTTCCCCGACCCCGTCCCCCCGGCGCCGACCCCGGGTCCGCTGCCGGAGCCGACTCCTCCGGCGCCGACCCCGCCGGCGCCCACACCT